>JAISHW010000067.1 GCA_031262365.1 Lentimicrobiaceae bacterium | reverse complement strand
ACTTCTAAAAATTTCAATATCAAGGCTTGCGACTGAAACAAAAGCGGAGTTTACTTGGCGTAAATGAGCATTTTGTTGAAGAAGCGTAACGCAGAGATTGGGATTTTTAGAAGTTCCCTTTAATTAATGTAATTTTGCACTTCAAACAAGTTATTCATTTCATACAATTGATCATGGCAATAGAAAAAACATCGATGGATCGTAAAATCATTATTGGTCTTATTTTTATCGGAATAGGAGTCTTATATTTTTTGAATTTATTTGATTTCTTTACATTTAATATAAGTTACTACATCTTTTCATGGAAGACAATCCTCATTATCATCGGGTTGGTTGTGGTGGCAAATCCCAACAACAGAGTAACGGGATTGGTTTTAATTGGCGCAGGAATTCTTTTTTGGCTTCCGGAGTTTTTTAATTTCAGAATCCATTTTCGTCAGATTTTCTTTCCGGCACTTCTTATTTTTATCGGAATTTTGTTGATTGCAAAAAGAAAATCGCCTGTCGATCAGAATAGTAGGCGTGATTTTAAAAAATATGGTGATCAAAAATCGAATGAACAACCAAAAAACGATAACCAACCGGAAAACGAATTTACGGATTATGAAGAAGTAAATGAATCGCAAAAGAAAAAAGAAAAAACGGAATTCGAGCGCGACGAATACCAATCATATAACGACGCAAACATGTTTTCGGGCAATTTCATAGACGAAACGGTTGTCTTTAGCGGAAAAACAATCAAACTTTTTTCCGATCGATTTTTAGGCGGAAAGTTGACGGCTATTTTTGGTGGAATAAACATCAACATGCATCATGTGAAACTTGCTTCAGGAGGCATAATTCTTGACAATACAGCAATTTTTGGAGGTATCACACTGATCGTTCCTGACGACTGGACGGTGAAATCGGAAGTTACTTCTATTTTCGGCGGCTATGACGATAGCCGTGTGATCAAGGGCGGCACTTCGCCAAATCACGACAAAATACTTATAATCAAAGGATTTGCTTTTTTTGGTGGGATTGATTTGAAAAGTTTTTAGAATTTTTTATTTGGTCGAGAAGTCGCCGGCGATTCCGATGTTTTTATGGCTTATTGTTTTGTCGGAAATAAAATGTAATCAGTATTCGGTAGTCCGTACAAATAATAATTACTGACTACTGAATTAACCAAATGTAGCAAATTCGTTTTTTTTACGTTCTATGTATAGTATGAACAATTAACAGTTTAGAATATGAAGAAATTAATTATGATTATTGCTTGCTGCTGCTTGATTTCAATGAACTGTACAGCGCAAAATGAGAATGAAAAACACGTTGAAGATATTGAGTTTTTACGAGAAAATTTGCCGAAAAAACATAAAAATCTTTTCTTCAAAATTTCCGAAACCGAGTTTAATCGCGAACTCAACGCACTTGCTGCAAAAAATTACGGCTCTGATTCTTGGAAATTTGCCTTGGATTTGCAAAAAATATTTGCAAAAATCGGCGATTCGCATACAAACTGCAATTTTTTTGCGGAGATTAATGATAGCTCTATTCCATTGACTGCAACTGTTTTCGATGATGGAATTTTTGTTGTTTCCGTTGCCGAAAAACACAAATCGGCTTTGGGCTGCAAAATATCGTCAATCAACAATTTTCCCATTGCTCAGGTTATCGACAGTTTGAAAACGTTAATCGTACAGGATAATAAAGCAATGAATAAATTGCTGATACCTATGCTTTTAAGCTATTCGGATATTTTTAAATTCTTCGGTTTTATTCCCGAAAAATCCAATTCTCTGACAATTTCCTTTGTCGATTCGGAAAATCGCAAAATTGAAGAAACTTTTGAATTAAATGAGAGTGTGGATAAATCTGAATATGTTAAAGTTAAACCTGTTACTATTCCACTTTTTTTGCAAAATCCCAACAAAATATTTTGGGACAATTATTCTGAAACGGATTCGGTTTATTACGTTCAGTACAATTCGTGCATAAGTCGCGAAATTATGCTTGAAAACGGCGACAGCGCACGCGCGGCAAAATTGCCTTCGTTCAATGAATTTACCGAAAAAATATTTCAAACTATTGAGCAAAAGCCAATTAAACGCTTTATTTTTGATATGCGAAGCAATGGCGGCGGCTCGTCGGCTCAGGGAACAGAATTTGTGCAGCAATTGAAAAAGAACAAAAAAGTAAATCGCAAAGGAAAGTTGTTTGTAATTATCGGACGTTCAACATTTTCGTCGGCAATTATCAATACTTTGGATTTTGAACGCGAAACCGAAGCAATAAGCGTTGGCGAGGAAACGGCAGGAAAACCAAATCATTACGGCGAAGTACGCGGTTTTTCTCTTCCGAATTCAAAAATTTACGTTCAATATTCAACAAAATATTTCAAATTTATTGACGAAAATTTGAATACAATAAAGCCGCAAATCAAAGTAAAATATAACTTTTATGACTATCTGAACGGAATAGACACAAGCTTTGAAGAAATTTTGAATTTTGAATTGAACTCGTAGCCCTGAAAGGGCGAAATTTTAATAACCGGAAGCGAGCGTAGCGCAACTTACGGACAAAATGAAAATCATATAACAGTGCGAAGCGGTGAGTTTAAATAAATATGCTTGGGAATGAAAGTCTTAAAAAATTGTTTGCAACGGCGGTAAATGCAGCAATCTGCGCCGTTGCAAAAATTATGGAAGTTTATCAGTCGGGTAATTTGCGCATAAAAGCAAAATCGGATTTAATGCCGATAACGCTTGCCGACACTGCCGCCCACGACGAAACAAACGATAATTTACAAAGTTATTAAAATTTTTTAATAATCTCGAATCAATACAAAAGTCGAACTCCGACATTATCGGAGCTATCATCTACCTCTCGGTTGCGCATTGGTATTTTGGATTTTAACACCAAAAAAGTTTGGCAATATTCTTGTATGTTTTTTGTTTCGTAATCGTGATAACGGCTTGGCATCACTATTACGAGACAAAAAAGTAACATGTTGAACAAAGACCGTATTAAAACAGCGAATAATTACCGGCTTTTACTTGCGCAAAAGTATATTTGTTTTTTGCAAAAAACATTTCATTATCAATACAATATATTTTTTGCAAGAAGCATTTTACATCGAATTTTTGGGGATAAATTTTTTTTAAAAAAAGCAGGTAACCAAATAAAGTTATTCACTACTTTAGCTTATGTTTTATGACGTTCTAATTTCTACAATGAAAAGACACACGAAATAGTACTAAATAATAAACTTAACATAAACGACTATGGGAATTTTTAGTAGAAAACGTCCTGATGAAGGACGTACTTTTGATGGTCAAGGAGAAGAACGTAATTCGACTATTGATCGAATAAAATACAATGGTTATGCCGATGATCTTGTCTGGAAATATCCTTACGACAATATTTCTATTGGCGCACAATTGATTGTTAACGAAAGTCAAGAAGCTATTTTTGTAAAAGGAGGTGCTGTTTGCGACGTTTTCGGACCGGGAACACACACACTATCGGCTAATAACCTTCCTTTATTGCAACGAATAGTCAACCTTACATTTGGAAAAGAAACACCATTTACAGCCGAAATTTGGTACGTAAACAAAACCGTAAAACGTAATCTTGGATGGGGAACGGCAACGCCGATAAAACTACCTGATCCAAAATGGAAAATATTTATTCCGGTCAGTGCTTACGGTGAATACGGCGTTCGGATAAAAGACGCGTACACTTTTGTAAAAGAGCTTGTTGGCACGCTACATGCCGCTGATACTGATGATGTAGAAGCACAATTCCGTTCGCTTATCATCACAAAAACCACTGATACGATTTCGAATTACATCAACAAAAAACAAATTTCGATCATCGAAATTCCGACTATGGTCGACGAAATATCGAATGTTTGTAAAAATCGTGTAATCGAAGAGTTTGAGCGTTACGGCATTGAAGTTACGAATTTCTATGTCGAATCGATATCTTATCCTGATAACGATCCAGGTGTTATTAAAATCAACGAACAACAAGCGATTAGTGTCGCTCAAATTTTACAAGCCGAAGCCAACAAAATGCAACGCGATATTGAAGGCTATACTTACCAAGAACAACGCTCGTTCGACGTTCTGGAATCGGCAGCAGGAAACGAAGGATCGGGCTCTTCAGACTTGATGGGAGCCGGCATAGGAATGGGAATGGGATTTGGACTTGGAGGTGCTTTCGGAGCACAAATGGGAGGTATTACTTCAAACTTAAACACAGGAAGCAATCGGGCAACGCCACCACCTCCACCAACAACGCTTGTTTTTCACGTACTTATTGAAGGCGCGCAGCAAGGACCATTCGATATGGAAAAGCTCAAACAACTTGTAAGCGAAAATAAACTTATTCGCGATACTTATGTTTGGAAACAAGGCATGGCACAATGGACAAAAGCAGGCGAGTGTATCGAATTACAATCATTATTTGCAGCGGTGCCACCACCTCCGCCTCCAGGATTATAAAAACCGCATATTTATTAACCCATTAATACACTATTGATATGGCAAAGAAACAAGTTACATTTTTCTCGGCAGTACTCATTCCATTGATTACCATTGGTCTTACGATAGGATTATTCTTTCTGTTATCTCCCGAAGAAAAAAACGAAGATTTATTTTATTTGAATCTCGGATACACCTGCCTCTTAGAACTGATCTTTTTCGGTTATTTCAATTTTATCCGTACAGATAAAAATAATACATCAGGAGCCATGTACTCAATCATGGGGCCTTTTGCGCTTTATTACATCATTGCAGGATTGATTATCATGCTTATTTATACGCTGTTACTTTCGGATGTAATGGCACTGAAATATTACATTTCGATTCTGAGCATTCTGACTGTAATTTGGCTTATTGTTGGAGGTTTACTAGCCGAAACTGATGTCAAGCACAAAGCAAATACCGATCAGATTATGATCGACAAAAATACGATTAACATTTTCAAAAGCAGATCGTTGGCGTTGGCAAACCATTACGAATCGCTGAGCAAAGAAAAAAACATCATGTACAAAGACGAATCGGCAAACCGTTCGGATATTAATAGACTGACAAACGCTTTTCAATCCATTACACCGAATGTGTTGCGCAATCCGGATACGGTAAATCAACTACAAACCATTTTGGATAAAGCTGAAACATTGGTCGATAAATTCGAAAACAGCACCGACGAAACAAACACGGCTGTTGCTAACGAAGTGAAAAAATTCGTCGACGCATCGATCAAAGAAATTGAATTTTTAAAAACTATAAACCGAAGTTAAATGGCTGAATTAGAAATATTAGTATGTGGCGGATGTCGTGCACCACTCAAACCGGGCTCGCTCGTTTGCTCGCGATGCAAAACACAAAATGTCATCAAATCGAAACGCAATCCGTTGAAAATCGACTCGAATATCGCAAAAGAATACATCGATTTTTATTCGGAAAAAACCAAAGAGAACCCAAAAGACACCAACGCACTTTACGCAATGGGACTTTTGTACCTCAACATGAAAAACTACGAACTGGCGCAACGTAACTTCAAAGAAGCCATCGACCTGTCGCCACTTGATGCCGATGTATACTATTACTACGCACTGTCGCTCATCGGCGGAAAAAATCTCAAAACACTTGATGGAAAAGATATTGACCGCATTGAAGAATATCTTAAAACTGCCATTAGCATGGAGACAAAATGCAAATACCTCATGCTACTCATCGCTATCAAAAACGACTATTATGCAGCTAACGGACTGCGTGTTAGAGGCGACTCGGCTGACGATTTATTCAATATGGCAAAAGATTACCTTCCGGAAGATTTGGACGAAATTCTCGAACACGCCGCCATACGTGAGAAACGAACGCTGAATTGTTTCGATATTGTTTTAGGTCGTGCGAATGAAGTAGATACAAATAGAGAAGAAGATGATGATGATGATGAAGATGATGATGAAGATACTGACCAAGAAGAAGAGGACGAAGCATACGTGGATCTCACAGCAGAACAACGCAAACAATTTTTCGATTACCGATTCAAACCCATCAAACCCGGAACCGACTACAATCGGCTACCTCCCGAATATTTGTATCTCAAAAAACCAGGTTATCCTATTGTAAACCGCATCTGGAAACTGATACTCACCGTATTGCTTACACTCGTTCTTTACGTCATTCTTACCGTTGCAAAATTAGGAATCGGCGAAATGGAAACAACAATCGGAAATAAAACCGTAGCCGAAATGCTGAGCGAATACGAAAGCATACGAAGCAAACCTTTTACGAAAAAAGAAAGAGAAATTGAGTACAAAAAAACTTACAACGACAGCATCGAACAAGCACGCGAAGACAGTGTCTTCTATGCAAAACACTTTATTCTTGCAAAAGTAGAAGGTAAAGGAAAAGACAAAAACCAACTATCCGTGTTAGGTTTCAAAAAAGAATGGCAAAGTCTGATTTGGGCTCTCGTGCTTTTCTTGCCGCTGATTATATGGATTTGGACAACCATTTCGCGACTGTCGGGCATCGCTAAAGAACGTAGCGATATCGCTGCTCACAACAAAATGTTGAACGACAACTATGCTTACGAAATCGAAATGTACAACACCAAACCGACAAACCGGCAAATGGAAAACTTTATTTTTCGATACATGCCAACCATTGTCGATGCCGAATTCGAATACCATGGCATACACGAAGAAGACCTCGAGGGAAAAACATTATTCATCAGCGACTACTTTAAATATGCCGAAGACGGCGAAAATTACGCCGATTCGGGAGTCGAATACGTTGTGGCAATTTTGGAAGATACGCACGTATCTGTATTCCGTAGCGACTGGCGTATCTACGAAGACAAACTCGAAGTTGGCGAAGCCGAAACAGCTTTCTATTCCGACATCAAATCTGTACGTTTGACCGAAGACACACTCAGTTTTGGCGATATTTCGATCAACCTGCCCGACGAAAGCGTATTCGAATACCAAAATCAAAACCCAAACGACACACTTTCCTACTCGACCGATCGCACTTCCGATCCACGCGAATTTAAACATGCACTCGATAAACTCGTTAACTCATTTAAAAATAAATAAGTTTACCTAACATTAACATTCACAAAAACTAAATGATTTAAAACTTTTACATTATGGCAAAAAAGAAAGAAGCAAAAATCCCTAAAGGAAAGAAAGCAAAAGAAATGGGATATGTCTCTTTTTCGAAAGAAGACATTAAAAATGCAGAAGAAAGCGGCGTAAAAAATCAACGCGCTTATGAACTGCTCTACGAAGCAACGAACGTTTCGAAGCATGTTCAGAAAAAAAATAAAAAAGGAAGAGAAATCAACGATGATGATATCTATCCAACTTCGCTCGACGAAACATTGCGCATGGATGCTTTAGTTACACAAGCCACAAATGCTATCGACGATCAGTCAGACCGTGAACTTAAATCATACTTGTCTGAAATGCGTGATATTATTGATTGGTCTCGTAAACGCCACTGGAATTTCTCGTGGATGATTATCATCGGCGTTATCGTTTCCATCATCTTTTTAAATTACCAAACCGGCGATGCAGAAGAAAACGTGAAACGCCATCAGAAAGAGTTGACCACCATCGAAAAATGGAATGATTCGGCAATTGCCGCTTACAAAACAAGACAGATTACTAGCATTGAGAGCAACATTAAAGGAGCAAGTGATGATATCAAACGAAACGAATCGGTACTTGATACAGCTGTAAACAAAGACGTTAAAAAAAGGTATCAAGAATGGTTAAAAAACTCTCAAAAAAGAAAGAAAGACTATGAAGAAAAATTGGCTGACTTAAAAAAGGCATCGAACAAAGATGTGCATAAAATGGCTATCAAAGAAAAAGAAGAGTGGATAGATAACGCCAAAGGTAGCCATCGTGCGTTGTATTTTTGGACAGCATTTTTTATTATTCTCATTCCGCTTTACATCTTTGCCGAACGTCCATTCGGTTATTTGATGAGTCGCTACCGCACCGAAGCCAAAGTATTGGGTGGTATCAAAAAACTGAGTTTGATGCTTGCGGGCGGACTTGCCAGTGTTGCAGCAGGACTTCAGGTTACCGAAACGGTTACCAAATGGAGTGATGGCACAACAACAAGAGATGACAACGGCATGCTGATTTATGCAATGAAATTTGCATTCCTTGCTGCTGCGTTGGTCGTAATCTGTATTACTTCAATGTTCTTAATGGTTTATTCTACCATCGCAGGACTTATTCGTAATTACGACTTAATTCCTAAGGCAAAGCTAATGATTCAACAAATAAAAAACAATCAAGCCGCAAAAAAAGAGTCCGCAGGAAAATAATAAACTTCTAAAAAAGAAGTACTTACATCAAACATAGAGAATAGCCTCAAAAATGCTTGGTGTAAAGTATCCATAAAACTGTGAGTCATAAATATTTTTAGTCTGAAAATATTTATGACTCACAGTTTTCAATATCAACTAATTCAACTTGCTGATGGTCGAGCTTTTTTTTAGAGAGTATGGCGTTAAAAATCAACCTGTGATACTTATTTTGCATGGTTTACTGGGTATTTCCGACAATTGGATTCCGTTTGCCAAACAATTTGTCGAAAACGGATTTTACGTTGTTATTCCCGATCTTAGAAATCATGGAAGATCGCCTCACAACGATGTTTTTAATTTCGAAGTGATGGCGGCTGATGTCTGGAACTTGATTGAAAATCAAAAACTTGAATTGCCGATTTTACTCGGACATAGCATGGGCGGAAAATTAGCAGCTTTGATGGCTCTCGAAAAACCGGAAAAAATAAGCAAACTAATACTTGCCGATACGGCATTGTCGCCTTTTAAGAAGTTGTATCAACACCTTGATTTGATTCGGATCATGCAACAACTCGATCTTTCGAAATACAATTCGATAAGCGAAATAGAAAAAACTTTATCCGAACAGCTCGACACGAAAAAAATGCGCAATTTTTTGCTGAAAAATTTGTATCGAACAAAAGAAAAAACATTTGCGTGGCGTTCGAATTTAGAGCAATTGAAAGAAAATATTTTACGCCTAAATGCCCCCAAAGAACCAACAAACGGTTACGAAAAACCCACACTTTGTCTGCGCTCCGAAACATCGGGTTTCGTTGAACAATCCGATTTCGATTTTTTGAAACAATTTTTTCCTAATGTTACACTAAAAACGATTGAAAACGCCTCGCATTGGCTCCATGTCGACCAACCCGAAGCCTTTATGACTTCTTGCCTCGAATTTTTAAGGTTAAGCTAAGAAACATTCATTTGAAAAGCCTATTTTTACAGGATAAATGGCAAATTTTACGAATATGGAATTAACGAAATTAAATGTAATTGAAGCACTCCGAAACGTCATATCGTTCCACGATTCCGACAATATTATTGATCTTGGAATGGTCGGAAATATTGAAATTCAGGAAAATAGCATTAGCTTCGATTTGGTGTTATCAAAGAACAACGAAAAAGCGCGAGAGATACTTATCAATGCGGCAACAAAAACGCTACGCGAAATTTTTGGCAACAACCTTGACGTACAAATTACACCTGTTTTGGAAGCCTCAAAAGGTGCACCTTCGCTGAACGAAGTGAAACATATTATTGCTATTGCATCGGGGAAAGGCGGCGTAGGCAAATCGACCGTAGCTGCCAACTTGGCTATTGCTTTGTCGCGGGCAGGCAAAAAAGTAGGACTCGTCGATGCCGATATTTACGGACCATCTGTTCCAACGATGTTCGATCTTGTTGAGACAAAACCTGAAGTGTTTGAACAAGGCGGAAAACCAATTATTATTCCGATCGAAAAATACGGTGTCAAAGTATTATCAATCGGTTTCTTTGTAACGCCCGAACAACCTTTGATCTGGCGTGGACCAATGGCTACGGGTGCTTTAAATCAATTGCTTGGCGACGGTTTATGGGGAAAACTCGATTACCTGATTGTCGATCTTCCGCCCGGAACGGGCGATATTCAGCTTACGTTGGCGCAAGTGTACAAAATATCAGGTGCTGTGATTGTAACGACACCTCAAAAAGTGGCACTTGCCGATGTGAAACGTGCCGCAAGCATGTTCAAAACAAAAGAACTCGAAATTCCATTGCTCGGCGTAATCGAAAATATGGCTTATTTCACACCGGAAGACATGCCTGAAAAAAAATATTACATTTTCGGAACGGGTTATGGCGAGCAGTTTGCCAAAGAATTAAGCATTCCGCTTATAGGAAAAATTCCGATGGTCGAAGCCGTTGCGGCTTCGGGCGACAAAGGAAGTCCTATAGCTCTCGATGAAAAATCGCCTGTTACGCAAGCATTTGATAAAATTGCGGAAGCAGTGATTAAAAAGTTCTAAATTTTCGAAACAAACCGTTTCAAAACGAAAGAAACATTGAAACGACAAACTATATTTTATATGTTTGCGTTCTCAAGCGATTGTGCTCTTAAAAAGCACTGAAAATAACTTTAAAAAGCATCATTTAATCATAAAAATACAAGGAGAAATCAACATGAATGAAAATATTGCGATGAATCCCAACTTGCTGGTACAATACCTGAAAAAACCAACCGACCAGTTTACGAAAGCTGATTTGATTCGTTTTGTAAAAGAAAACAATATCGAAATGATCAATTTCCGCTATTGCGGATGGGATGGTCGGTTGAAAACACTCAACTTTGTGATTAACAGTATTGAACATTTAGACGATATTTTGTCGTCGGGCGAACGTGTCGACGGATCAAGTCTTTTCCCATTTGTTGAAACCGGATCGAGCGATTTATATGTTGTTCCGAAGTATAAAACCGCCTTTGTAAACCCGTTTGCCGAAACGCCCACTCTTGATATTTTGTGCTCGTTCTTTAACCGTCATGGAAAACCATTCGAAAGCTCACCCGAATATATTTTGAAAAAAGCACACAAAGCCATGATCGAAAGCACGGGCTATAGCTTCGAAACAATGGGCGAATTAGAATATTATATCATTGCCGAAGAAGACGAATTGTATCCGGCAGTAAACCAAAAAGGCTATCACGAATCATCGCCATTTAATAAATTTGGTGGATACCGTACTGAAGCGATGCGTTTGATTGCACAAGCAGGAGGATTGATAAAATACGGACATGCTGAAGTAGGTTCGTTTACACACGAAGGAAAAATTTACGAACAAAATGAAATCGAATTTTTACCGACAAATGTAGAAGATGCTGCCGATCAGCTCGTTGTTGCAAAATGGATCATGCGTCAGCTGGCGTATCAATATGGTATAACGATTACGTTTGCACCAAAAATCACTGTTGGAAAAGCCGGTAGTGGTATGCACATTCACACGCGATTAATGAAAAACGGTAAAAGTGTCATGCTTGAGAACGGCAAACTTAGCGATGTAGCAAAACGTGTTATTGCGGGTTACATGACCCTTGCAGCTTCGCTTACAGCTTTTGGAAATACCAATCCGACTTCGTATTTGCGTTTGGTGCCGCATCAAGAAGCTCCGACAAATATTTGTTGGGGCGACAGCAACCGCTCGGTTTTGGTTCGCGTGCCGCTCGGTTGGACAAACGAAGCTACCGATATGATTTCGGAAGTGAATCCGCAAGAACCGCATCTAAAACACGATTTCTCGCAAAAACAAACTGTTGAATGGCGTGCAAGTGATTGTTCGGCTGATGTTTACTTGTTGATGGCCGGTTTGACGGTCAGTGCTCGTATTGGCTTAGAAATGCAAAACGGACTCGATGTAGCCGAAAAAACGTATGTGGCTGTCAATATTTTCGAAGCCGCAAACAAAGCAAAACAAAGCGAATTGGAACAACTGCCGAGCAGTTGTGTGGCCTCGGCTGACGCTTTGGAACGCAGCAAACAGATTTATCTTGAAAGAGGCGTGTTCTCAGAAAATATTCTCGATTTCTTGATTGCTAACTTGCGTAAATATGATGACACACATCTGCGCGAAGAACTAGGAACCGACACCAACAAAATTTTAGCATTGGTAAGCAAATACTTTTATATAGGATAAAATAGAAAAGTTATACATATTTTGAGCCGATTAATATTTTGAATCGGCTCAAGGTGCAGTCTTTTCTCTTATTGTATTGTACTTAAACCTTTATCTAATGTCCGAAATTACCTGCGAATTTCGGATAAGGATATTCTTTTATTAACCAGACGTTAATTAATCGATAATATCAAGAAACATAATTCGCTTAATATAAACGTATTATATGTAAATAAAATACGTTTTAATGAACGTCGGGTTAATAACTATTAATGATTATCCGCCGTTATACCTAAATTGATTTTTGTAGCTGACGGCAGCCACCATCAGTCTATCAAACAGGCATTCGCCGAAATATCGTCTATTAAATTTGTAGCAGAACTCGTT
>JAISHW010000055.1 GCA_031262365.1 Lentimicrobiaceae bacterium | reverse complement strand
TCAACGAGTTCTGCTACAAATTTAATAGACGATATTTCGGCGAATGCCTGTTTGATAGACTGATGGTGGCTGCCGTCAGCTACAAAAATCAATTTAGGTATAACCGCGGATAATCATATTCGAGAATTTTCAAGCTATCGCCTCTGAACGGAATATAAAGCAACACAGCACTTTCCATTTTACGAAAATTCGCCAACATAAAATACAAAATCAACAGCATCATAAACATATTGGCGGCAAAACTATAAGTTGTATTCAATGCCGACGAAACCAAATTCGTTATCGTCGATGCCGAACTACTAATTATTTTTTCGGGTACAATATTAAAACCTGTTGCATCATTAATGCGCTTTAGTATGGCATTCAAACGCGGAATAATATCCGAGCTGTCTACGGCGGGTATTTCGGCGGCTACAATTTCGAACAACAAAAATCCAAGTGCCAAAAACAATATTGTTGTTATAGAAACCAAAAGCAAAGAAGCAATCCATGATTTCCATTTTCGACGTTCCGATAATTTTTCCTGCCACGGACGCAACAAGATATACAATGTGATAGCTCCCAAAAAAGCACCAATAAAGAACTTCAGTTGATTGAATATCACAATTCCAATAACCAACAGCACGACAATATATAACAATTGTCTGAAAAATACGTTGTTAGATGAATAACGATCTTGCATAAAAGATGAATTTAGAGACACTAAAATTACATGTTTATTACATGTCTCAATAAAATAAATAGCTTTTCGCTTTGTTCTACTTTCGATATACAAAACATAATTTATTAACAATCAATATGCTGTAATTTTATTCTTTTTGTATTTTTGTATCACTTAATATCACATCTAAACATAAATACCATGAAAAACACATTTTTAGCAATCGGATTATTTTGCATCACGTTAGGATTGCAAGCACAAAACATCAAACTTCCTACTCCTGAAAAAACCGGTGGTAAACCTATTATGGAAACATTAAACGAACGGCGATCGGAGCGGTCGTATGTAAAAAAAGAAATGTCCGAACAAATGTTGTCCAACCTGCTTTGGGCTGCAAACGGTTTCAACCGCGATGAACGGCGCACGGCTCCTACTGCAATGAACAAACAAGAAATGGAACTTTATGTCATGTTCGATTCGGGAATTTATTTTTACGATGCCAAAGCAAACGTTCTAAAACTCGTTGCAAAAGGTGATTTTAAAGAAGCACTCGGACAACCGCAAATCAGTAACGATGCCGCTTTGTCGATTATTATGGTTGCCGATACCAACAAATCAAGCATCGAATGGGCAGCTGTTTCGACGGGTTATATTTCGCAAAATATTTATCTGTTCGCTGCTTCGGAAGGCTTAGGAACCGTTGCGCGTGGATCGTTCAAAAAAGAAGAATTGTCAAAAGCATTACAACTAAAAGAAAATCAACAAATTACACTTGTTCAGCCAGTCGGATTTTTAAAATAAACGCTCAAAATCGACATGCAAATCATCGTTTTTAGCGAAAAAAATTACAATTTAAGTTGCATCGCAGCGGGTTTTTTACATTCATTCGAGCCAAAAGCTGATGTTGTTGTAGTTGCGTTGTCGCAATCAAACCCACATTCGCTGATTGACACGCTCAAGAAAGAAGCTTGTATCAACTACAACGAATTGCCTTTGCAAATGATTGAAACGACTGATTTAAAAGATGTTGATATGTTGATTACACTAAATAAAACGACAGAAAACATTGAAGTTTTTAGAAACGTTCCGCAACAAATTCATCTTCAATTCGATGATTCGGCTTTAGAAGGCAATGAATTTGAAGCACTTCGAAAATTACGCGATGTCATAAAAAACGAAATGTATATCATTTATCGTGATCGCATACGAAAGTAAAAAAAATGAGGCTCTAAAAATTTTTAGAGCCTCATTTTTAGCTATTTGACTTTAGGGGACTCCTAAAAATTTCAATATCAAGGCTTGCGACTGAAACAAAAGCGGAGTTTACTAATGTAAATGAGCATTTTGTTGAAGAAGCGTAACGCAGAGATTGGGATTTTTAGAAGTTACCTTTATTAATCTATTCTAATGCTTCCATAAGAAGTTTTTATAAAAAGCATCTCGCCCGTCGCATTTGGATTCGTTTTCTGGTATTTTGTTATATAATCTTTTTTTGTTTTCGTGTTCGCGAAATCAAGATGATTGGCAATATCAATCTTCGAGCCGGCAAATTCGGACGAAATATCGACTGTTTTAAAAGTAACACCATTCATGTTCCGTATTTTTACCGAAGTAAAATCGGCGCGGATATCCACATTTTTGACTTGTTTACCAAAATTTTCTACTTCGCAACTTCCGTAGCTGAACGTACCTTTTATATTATCGGTCAAATGATCCAATTTCACATTCGTAAAATCGGCATCAACAATCAGATTTACTGCATTTTCGATATTTATTTTATCGTAAGACGATTCGGTTTGCAGTTGTCCGACTTGTTCGAGATTAATTGTCGAAAAACTGGTGTTTAATTTCAGATTATCAATCGATTCCAAATTCAAAGTCGAATAACTAAGTTCAATCGTTGCTTGTTTGATGTGGTTTCTGATCGTTGCTTTCGAAAAGTCGATTTCAAGGTTTATTTTTTCGCCACTTAATAAGTTTGCATCAAATTCTCCGAACGAAAGTTCCAAATCGACATTGCCCAAATGTTCATCGAACTGCACACTTCCAAAATCCGTACTGATGTCAACCGACATGTGTTGTGGTAACGAAATATGCACAACGCATTTTGTTTTATTATCGTTGTTCGAAGATTTTTTACTTCTCAACGAAGCGTTAAGTACTACATTTCCAGAAACATTTTTTTCCATATTAAATTTCCAACGATCGAAATATTTTTCGGCATCTTCTTCTTTTTTTGTCGTTACAGACATCTGGATATTTATTTCTACTTCGTTGCTATTTCCCGAAATAAAAACCACATCGCAGAATTCGCTATCGACAATCATTTTTGCATTTTCGCTTACCTGATACTGTTCGTGAACGGTTTTTACATGCTCTGTTTGCGCCATTATTCCCGGCACCGATAAAGTCAGAATTACGATTAAAAGGATTCGTTTCATTTTTATTAATTTTAGTGATTAAAAAATTGTTTAATTATTTTGTTGCAACATATTTACTATCATATCAAGGCGTTCGACAAATAACTGATTTACAACAATCAATTCATTTTGAGCGCGTTCAGAGGTATTAAGGACTCTCTTCAGCTGTTCGTTTTTTGCATCGAATTCCGCTGCCCGACAAAAAATATCGTTTCTCAAATCTTGACTCAATAAACCTCTTTGAGTGGCTGTTTCAATAATCGAAAGTTTTTCTTGTTTCAATGCATCGTAATACCACTCAACTCTTTCCAGTTCATTATTCCGAGTTATTTTTGGCAAATCGTTGCGACTGATACTGTAAAATAAAAGTGTTCCGAAAGCTACCAAAACCAAGAAAATAGCCGCAAGTTTAGCAAGCGAAAGCAACGGATTTGTTTTCCTATTTTCATTCCGTTTTATTTCAAATAATTCGAAATGATCAGCTCGTGGCTCTTCACTGTCGAAAACGTCTCTATTCGCCTTTATAAATTGTTCTAAATCATTCATTATCTGATTATTTTAAAATTTCCATTCTTTTTTGAGTTGTTCTATCAATTTGTGTTTTGCTCGCATATAACGTACTCGAACAGCGTTGTTTGTAATTCCAAAATACAATGCAATTTCTTCGTAATCAAGACCTTCTATTAAATGAAGAATCAAAATTAAATTGTATCGTGGGTGGAGTTTTTCGATTTGTTTTTTTACAAATTCGGCTTTCATATTGGTTAGCAAAATTTCTTCTTCGTCCGACTCTTCTTCTATCTCCGGAAACTCGTACATAAAAGCATCTTGCTTGTTTTTCCTCAGAAAATCAATCGATTTGTTGATTACGATACGGCGCAACCATGGCTCAAATGTTTGTTTTTCAATATTTTGATTCAAATTTCGAAAAGCCATCAAAAACGCGTCTTGCATCACATCGCAGGCATCGTCGGCGTTTTTCAAAATTCGGAAAGCGGTGTTGTACATCGTTTTGTAATATTTTTGATATACAGTACTTTGTGCTTTGTGCGATCCTTTTTTGCAATCTCGAATCAAGTCGTCTAAGTCAATTGTTGTCGTCATAAGCATCAAAAATTTTGTTCACAAAGTCAACCCATTCGTGTTGTGGAATACTTTTGTCTAAATAGTAATCTGGTTGTATGCCTTTTCCGTCAATCGTAAAGTCGGGGATTCGCATACTTCTTGAAAGTGAATAGCCTAAAGTGAATTCACCAGAAGGCGACTCAACAAAGTACATATTAGAAATGTCCAACGCACCAAATGTAGTTACACCGAATAATTTGGTTTTTTTGCTTTGTTTGGCTTCTAATAGAAATTGTTCGGCTGTACTTCCATTAGCTTCATTGATAATTACAGCAACATTTTGAGGGAAAGGATAAATCGTGTCTCTTCGATCTTCCGAAACAGGGTATTTTTTTAGGCTTACAAACTGTCCCAATTTGGCTTCTAACTTATCATAGGATTCTTTTGCCCATTTTTTGTCATTTTCATCAAAACCATATTCGGGTTTGTTGATGAAATCTAACATTCTTTGGTTGTTGAGTTTTGTGGAAAGCAATTCAACACCGATAGTTCTGATTGGGTTAGTGTATAAGTATGGAATAATTGAGCTATAAGAAGCATCACTTCCGCCACCGTTATTCCTAATGTCAATAATGAGGTTTTTTGTAGAAAGTATTTTTTCATTGTTGGCATTAAGCACGCTATCAATACTTCTTTTGAAACTTGGGTCAAATGATGGAACTCTCAAATATAGCGTTGTTTCGTTTATCTTCTCTATGTATGGTTCCCTTCCTTTTATTGACCTAAAATACCGGGCATATCGTGGTTCATCATCATATTTTGGGTAAAGTCTTGATAATGTAACGTGTCCAATTTGCAAATAATTTTTTCCGATCATCGCGACTTTGTCGGATTCCACAGCCGAATGGTCATACATATAAAAAACAGTATTTGTCTTGTTTTCAGTTAGACTGAATATCAGTTTTACTTGTCCTTTAGTCCAAGTTTCTGCACCCGATTCTATAATAAAACCGATGTATTTGTCGCCTTCTTTTTTTATTCCGATTTTATACAGTCCGGTTTCCCAAATTCCTTCATAATCGGCAATTTTCTTTTGGTCTAAATATTTTTTGAAATCTTCTGTTTCGATAGTGTATGTTTCCCAATCTGCGAAAGAGTTATCCGTTACAAAATTGTTTTGTGTTTCTTGTTGGTTGATTTGTAAAGAAACATGCCCCGAACGAAAGAAATTTAGCCACTCGTATAAGATAGTTCCACATTCGGTTCGTGTTTTAGCCGATTTTACCTTTTCCGCTATTTTTTTATTGTGGTCTAAATATGCTTGTTTGCCTTTATTTTCTATGGCATATTGATATCCTGCGTCATTTTCTTCAAACGTTTTTTTTACCCATTCATAGTTGGCTTTACAATCACAGTCTTGTGCAAATGTTAATGTTGTTGTAAATAGCAAAGCAATCAGAATTAAATTTCTTTTTGTCATAATGTTTTAAATTTTAACGAAGCGTTGTTCTACGTTAGGTAACAAATGTAAGACGCAATCTTTCTTCGATTGTTACACTTTTTGATGTTTTAGATTGATTTTTGCACGAAAATAACTTTATTGCTATTCTACTACCAATATATTGTAACGGGACATTTTGTTTGAATGATTATTTGTTAATGATTCAACTTTCGCAAGTAGTTTAACTTGCTGATTTGCATAAAAAAAAGTCGGCTTATGGGTCAAAAATTAGGCTATTTTCAAGACGTTTTGTCCACATCGTCTCATGTAGCATAAAAAAAACCGATTCACAGTGTGAATCGGTTTTTTTTAAAAACTATTTTAAGTTTATTTCGCAGCAAGATTGCTATTGCTAACTTCTTGACGAAGTGCTAAAACACCGCCTTCAGAAAGCTCTACGTTTCTTGTTTCGCCATTTGGCAAATAAACTGTGGCATCGCCACCTTCGTTGAGTGTAACAACTTTTACTTCATTTTCACCCGAAACAGCACTCCAAGTGTTTGTTTCTTCGTCGAAAATAAGATTCATTTGGTTGCCGGCTTCATTCGTGAGCGTGTAACCATTTTCTAAAGTTTCAACAGTATAAATACCGTTTTCGCCTTCGATTTGTTGAATTGTTCCTGCATCTGCTATTGGATTGTTACCTGTCCAAAATTCAATCGTGTTTAATACGATAACATCAGCAAACACAGTAATTTCGTACACGGGAAGAATCGATAAAGCCAAAAATACCAATTCATTAACCCATTTGTCGCCAACACTTTTATTCCAGTCTAAAACTTTTTTGGTCAAACCAAAAGAACCAATACATGAAGTAAATGTAAAACAACCAGCTAAAGCTAAAGCTGCTACTGCAATAGAAATTTTTCGTTTCATAATAATTTTTGTTTGTTAAAAATATTTAGATATGCAAATATATAAAAATTTATGTTTGTTTTAACTTTAAACACCAAAGTTGAACTTTTGTTTTATTTAGGTTCATCTTTTTTTTGTACTGCTTGATAAATCTTATTATAAATATCCGTATTATCCATTATGCCAGTGAATTGCTCGGCACCGGGACCAATTGCAAATATTGGTGTCATCAAAGCCGAATGGTTTGTTGTTGCAAATTTATATTTGATAGCATTGTATGTATTTGTGCTGTCGGAAACTAAAGTCAATCCTCCTGTTTCGTGATCGGCGGTAACGATGAGCAATGTTTCCGGGTTTTTCTGAGCAAAATCAAGTACAATTTCGATTGTTTTGTTGAAATCTTCCATTTCGGCTTTCAAATATTCGGTGTCGTTGTTGTGTCCTGCCCAGTCGATTTGCGAACCTTCTACCATTAAAAAGAAGCCGTTTTCGTTTTTGTTTAAAAGTGATAATGCAGTTGTTACGCCATCAGGAAGCATATCGCCGCGACCTTCTAAAATCGTTTTAGGATGACGGTCGCTCAACAATACAAGAGGTTTCGTTGCGTCGACTTCAATTTGATTGATCGAATCATATAGTTTCCAACCATTTTGAATCATTTTTTCGATTAGGTTGACACTGTCTTTACGATTCAAAAAATATTTTCGCCCCCCTCCTATTAGTACATCTAATTTGTCGGTCGAAGCAAAATCTTCGGCGATTTCTTCTTTGTTGTTACGCGAACAGTTTTTCGCGATAAATGCTGCAGGTGTTGCATGTGTTACAGCACACGAAACAACGATTCCTGTGTTTTTTCCAAGGTCTTTCAGTGTTTCAAGAATGCTTGGAATCGGAATACTATCGCTGTTCATACCAATCATGCCATTGTTTGTTTTTTGACCTGTTGCGATTGCGGTTCCAGCGGCGGCTGAATCGGTGATTTTAGCATTTTTCGAGCGTGTTTTTACCAAGCCTGTGTAAGCAAATTTTTCGAAAGCTAATGTTGTTTCAGCATGTTCCATTGCAAAGCAGATTTGAGGTACGCTCATGCCATCGCCAATCATTAAAACTACATTTTTTGCCGTCATTGGCGACGAGTTGTCCTTTTGTTGTGTATTACAACATGATGAAAAAACAAACATCAAAAGAAAAGAAAAACCAGAAAATGTTTTAATTGTATTTTTTTTCATTTTACGATTATTGTATTTTATTTTTAAGTTGTATAAATGTAATTTCTGGTTTAATACCAATTCTTCCCGGAAACGCAATAACGCCTAAGCCTCGATTTACGTACAAAACTTGCGCTGTCGAATCGTTTTCGTAATAACCTGCCCATCTCGGATACAAGTATTGCGACGGACTCCATTTGAAACTTCCATTTTTCGATTCAATTCCAAACTGAAAACCATGTGTATGTCCCGATAACGTAAGGTCGATATCCGGATACATTTTGATTACTTCAGTTTCCCACAAACTTGGGTCGTGCGAAAGCAAAATTTCGACAGCAAATGTATCCATATTTTCGGTTGCTTTTGCTAAATCGCCATAAGAAGGAAATCTGCTTTTCCGGCTCCAATTTTCGACACCAATCAATCCAATTGCTGCTCCTTCTCTATCGATTCGAATGTGTTCGTTTCGAAGCAATCGCCAACCAATTCTGTTGTAAAAATCGCATAAAGCATCGAAATTCTGCTGTTTTTCTTGTTGTGTTTTCCATTTGACGTAATCGCCGTAATCGTGATTGCCGAGCACGACATAAATTCCGTCTTTTGCTTCCAAACGTTTCAAAAAAGATTCAAAAACAAGTGCTTCTTCTGTTCTGAAATCGACCAAATCGCCGGTAAAAACAATCATATCAGGATGTAAATCCAATACCGTATCAATAGCGCGTTCAAATGAATGTTTTTCAATCCAATTTCCTAAATGCATATCCGAAAGTTGCACAATTCGATAATTTTCGAGCGATATAGGCAAGTCTGTAATTGAAATTTCAACACGATGCACTTTGAAATCATGTGCCCATAAAAAGATACCCAAAATCAATATCGTAAAAAGAATGACTCCTATCGAAAACACCATATTTTCGACATAATAAACAGCATTTCGGAAAGCCAATTTTGCATCGAAAAACAGTTTTAACAGATCAAAAAACAGCAATAACAACGCCATCAGCAATATAGCCGAGAAACTAGAAAATATAACACCAAAAAATCCGGAAGCAAAACTGTTATTCCAAGACACACGCGGATAAAAAAACGCTACACACAAGGCTAACGAAATGGCTATCAAAGGAATAAGAACGGTTATAATAATTAATTTATTTCGTTTTTTCTTTTTTGGATTCAGTCGTTTTTTAATTTTGAAACATAAATAAATATTCATCAAAACCAAAACAATAAAAAACGGATAACGACTAGCGTTCTTCGGGTATAATTTCAGTGTCAGAAAATAACCCACAACAAATGCCAATACAATGGCTATTAAGATATATATTTTCTTGTTTTTCATCATCTTCACAAAGGTATTTAAAAATATTGGACACTATCCCCAAAAGCATCAAATTCAGGAACATTAGCTTAATCCAAACACCAAAAACGCTCAGGAAATCCTGAGCGTTTTTGGTGTTCGGTGCATGTCGCATCGAACAATAATCAATCCCCATTCTCTACCTTTTCACCACTTTCAACTGTTTGCCATCTACATTCAAGATGTACGTCCCTTTGGCGTAAGTCGAAAGGTCGAACGAAACATTTGTCTGACTGCT
>JAISHW010000022.1 GCA_031262365.1 Lentimicrobiaceae bacterium | reverse complement strand
CGAATAGTCCTAAATGCTCTACATAATCATTGACGACTGTTAATCCCGAATAACTTGTCAAAGTTTCCGAAGTGAAATCGTTTGCTATTTTTACAGCTTTGAACGCTATTTTTTTTGTACTTTTAAGGTGCATATATCAAATGTTTAATTTTGTTTTTAACACCCTAAAAATAAGCATTATAATTGATATATGCAATTTTTATTTTAGAAGTTTAGGTGAAACCATAATAAGAAATGTAAAACTGCAAGAGAATGTGATTTTTCTGTTTGTCATTTCTATTCACTACTCATCAAAGAGCGAATTTGTGTTATTTCTCTTATCAACTCTTCTTCACTTGGAATATATAATTTGTATTTTGTTGCAAAAAGTTGTTCGTTGTCGTTCAAAACAGAAAATTTCACTTCCGCTCTATCCTTTTTCTCGCAAAGAATAATTCCAATTGTTGGATTGTCGCCCTCGGTGCGTTTCAATTTGTCGTACATTCTCACATACATATCCATTTGTCCAATGTCTTGGTGTGTGAGTTTTCCAATTTTCAAATCTACGAGTACAAAACATTTCAGAATGTAATTGTAAAAAACCAAATCTATGTAATAATGCGAAAATTCTGTGCTAATGCGCTGTTGTCGAGCTACAAATGAAAATCCCTTGCCAAGTTCCAATAAAAATTTTTGCAAATTATCAATGATTGCCTGTTCGATATCGCTTTCTCTGTATTTTGGATTTTCTTGTAAGTTGTAGAAATCCAACAAAATGGGGTCTCGCAAAAGATAATCTTGTTGATTTACCGGTAATTGTTTTTTGTTTTCAATATTGAGTTCGTTTATGGCTTCTTTGTGGGTTGAAATCAACCGTTCGCAAGAGTGTTTGTCAACTTGCTGGTCAAGAAAACGAGTACTCCATTGATTGTCAGCGGCTTCATTCATGTAAATTTCGCGTGCTTTCGGATTTTCCACGCGAATGAGTGAGCGATAATGCGACCAACTCAATTCGGCACGCAGTGTGTGCCGAATTGGAAACTGCAAATAAAATTGTCGCATTGCCCGCAAATTTCTAACTGTAAAGCCTTTTCCAAATTCGGATGTTAGTTTTTCAGATAAACCGTCAATAAGACTATCGCCATACCTTGCTCGTTCCGTACCACCCTGCTCTTCAACAATTTTCTCGCCTATGCGCCAATAAGTTTCTACCATTGCAAAATTGGCTGTTTGATACACAAGTTTTCGAGAATTGAGTATCAAATCTCTCGAATATTCATAGAGATTGCTGCTTTCAACAACGCTTTCAATTTCTTTTTTGACTACCATATTTTGCTTTTTTGACATGTTAAAATTTCAAAACGTGAAGATATATGTTTTTTTTGTGTATTATTGCAGATAAATTTTCTTTTTTACAATCTATTTCGTCTTGAAATAAGTTTTCTCTTTTTTCTGTAACCCTATTTAGGACACGACTCCTTTCTCCCCTTCTCGCAAATCGGCGGCTTGTTGAATCAGTTCACGTTCTTTTTCGCTAATATAGCTGGGCAATACCAATTGAATTTTTATCAACAAGTTTCCGAAACCTTTTTTACCATAATGCGGCATTCCCATTTCTTTCAGTCGTAAAACACTGTTGTTTTGTGTTCCGGGTTTAATCGGTACGCTTATCGTCCCTTTCAGTGTATTTACGTTTATTTTTCCTCCTAAAATAGCCGTATACACATCAACCAAAACGGTTTTTGTCAAATCGTCGCCATCACGGATGTAATCGCCGTCTGTATTGATATTGATTTTGAGCAGCAAATCGCCGGCTTCGCCTCCGTTCATTCCCGGATTTCCTTTTCCTTTCACACGAAGTGTTTGTCCGTCTTTCACACCGGGATTAATACTGATTTTGATGGTGTTATCGCCTAAATTCAATAAACGTTGCGATCCTTGATAGGCTTCTAAAAGCGTCAACGTGAGGTTTGCCGACAAATCTTTTCCTTTTCGAGGACGGCTTTGTTGCGACGACGACCATCTTCCCGACCGTTGACCGCCATCCGATTGTCCAAAAAACATTTCGAAAAAGTCGGAAAATCCGCCACCGCCGAAACCTCCCGAACCGAAACCTCCTGCACCACCGAAATTTTGCCAACCACCGGAAGTTTGTCCGCTAAAGCCTTGTTGTTCATACTGTTTCCAGTTCGATCCTAACTGATCGTATTTTTTGCGTTTTTCGGCATCGCTCAACACATCGTAAGCCTCCGATATTTCTTTGAATTTATCTTCGGCTTCTTTATTGCCTTGATTTTTATCGGGATGGTATTTTAAGGCTAATTTTCGATACTTTTTCTTGATTTCATCAGTCGTTGCATTACGCTCAACACCCAATGTTTTGTAATAATCTTTGTATTCCATGACGATTTTTATTGTCAAATTTCACGCCAAATTTAACAACTAAACGTGATTTTTGTTGCATCACCAAAAAGTTTTCTGTCGAAAAAAAACCGAATCGACTGATTTTTGATTGTTTCAAACTTTTCAAAAACCATATTGCCTTATTTATAGCTAATTTGTAATGGTTTAAAAAAACTATAAACAACTATAAAGCAACACGTTGATTAATTAAAGCGAGTCCTAATCAAGGCGTTCCCAAACGACCTGATTTTGTCATCACAAATGCTTTATTCGTAATTTTGCACTAAAACCCAAACAAATGACTCTTGGCGATCTCAAACCCGGCGAAAGCGGCATTATTGTTAAGATTCGCGGACGCGGTGCTTTCCATAAACGTCTGATCGAAATGGGTTTTGTGCGCGGCACACGTATCGAAGCCATCCGCCAAGCACCTTTAGGCGACCCGTTAGAATACCATTTGATGGGATACGAAGTTTCGTTGCGACGTGGCGAAGCGAATCTGATCGAAATTGTTTCGGAAAATGATTTTATCGAGATGTCCGAAAAAAAAACATTCAGCGGTGTTATTTCTGAAGAATTACTAAAAACATCGGCACAAGAAAAAGGAAAAATCATTGATGTGGCACTTGTCGGAAATCCAAATTCGGGCAAAACAACGCTTTTCAACGCGGCTTCCGGAGCGAAAGAAAAAGTCGGAAACTACAGCGGCGTTACGGTCGGTGCCCAAAAAAGCACGTTCAAACAAAACGGTTATCTTTTTAATATCACTGATTTGCCCGGAACATATTCGCTTTCGACATACAGTTACGAAGAACTTTTTATTCGCGATTTTATTTCCAACAAAAAACCCGACATTATTGTCAATGTAATTGATGCTTCGAATTTAGAACGCAATCTTTTTCTTACCACACAGCTCATCGACATGGATGTGAAAGTCGTCATTGCTTTAAACATGTTCGACGAGATGGAACAACGCGGCGATGTTTTTGATTATCAATTACTTTCGCAACTTATTGGCATTCCAATCATTCCGACTGTAGCAAAAAAAGAAGTCGGAATAAAACAACTTTTCGAAAAAATTATCGACGTATACGAAGACCGCGATCCTATTGTGCGTCATATTCATATCAACTACGGCGAAACGGTCGAAAAGTCCATCGGCGTATTGCAAGAGCGCATCCGTGCAAGTCGTTCGTTTGTCGAAACTGTTGCTGCGCGTTATTATGCCATTAAACTGCTTGAAAAAGACCAAGAAATTATCAAAAAAATAGAGCAATGGGACGACCATGCCGATTTGCACGAAGTGTCGGAAAAAGAAATTTCGCTCCTCGAAAACCTTTATAAAACACCAAGCGAGACAATTATTGCCGATGCACGCTACGCTTTTATTTCTGGGGCTTTGAAAGAGACGTACCAACGAAAGGAAGAAGACAATTTTGCGAAAACAAAAACACAAAAAATCGATATCGTGCTGACGCACAAAACATGGGGATTTCCCATCTTTTTAGGATTTCTATTTTTGATGTTTTTCTGCACGTTTAAAATCGGTCAATATCCGATGGACTGGATGGAAACCGGTGTTGAGTGGCTTGGCGAACTCACCAAAAACCACATTGAATCGTCTTTCTGGCGCGATTTAATTGCCGACGGCATTATTGGTGGCGTTGGCGGTGTGATTGTCTTTTTACCGAATATTTTGATTTTGTTCTTTTTCATTTCCATCATGGAAGATACGGGCTATATGGCACGTGTTGCTTTTTTAATGGATAAACTCATGCACCAAATTGGATTGCACGGCAAATCGTTCATTCCGATGATTATGGGATTTGGCTGCAATGTGCCGGCTATCATGGCAACTCGCACACTCGAAAATCGGGGCGACCGTATCCTGACAATGCTGACAATTCCGTTTATGTCGTGTAGCGCACGTATGCCGGTTTATATTTTATTTATCGGTGTTTTCTTTCCGAACCACGATTATTTGGTTATGTTTCTGCTTTATCTACTCGGAATCGTATTAGCAATACTATTTGCGTGGGTTTTTAAACGTGTGATTTTCAAAACACAAGAAGTTCCTTTTGTTATGGAACTCCCTCCCTATCGCGTTCCGACAACACGAGCTGTAGTTCAAAATATTTGGTTCAAAGCACGGCATTATCTCAAGAAAATGGGAGGTGTCATTTTATTTGCATCTATCATCGTCTGGTTGCTTAGTTATTTTCCGAAAAACACCGAAAGAGAAACTTTTTATGCTACCAAACGAGCGCAAATAATCCAATTATACAGCATCGACGACGAAATCAAAGCGTTGGAATTAGACCGTAACGACCGTATTGAAAAAGCCGAAAACTTGCAAAATTCGTATATCGGTCGTCTCGGGCAATTTATCGAGCCTGCGATTCGCCCTTTAGGTTTTGAATGGAAAACAGGTGTAGCACTACTTTCGGGAATTACGGCGAAAGAAATTCTTGTCAGCACTTTGGGCGTAATGTATCAGCTTGAAGATGTAGAAGAAGGTTCATCGGAGTTGAAAAGCAGAATTGCTGCCGATACGTATACAAGCGGATCTAAAAAAGGGCAGAAAGTGTTTACGCCCTTAGTTGCCGTTTCACTTTTAATATTTGTGTTGGTGTATTTTCCATGTATCGCTGTTTTTGCCGCCGTAGGAAAAGAATCGGGAAGTTGGCTTTGGGCTGTTTTCTTGGTATTCTACACAACGGCTTTAGCGTGGATACTTTCGTTTTTAGTTTATCAGCTTGGCAATTTATTCTTCTGATTTTGGTCTTTTTGAGAAGCAAATTTCGTTGGCGAATTTTGCTCGTCGATTGGATCGGTATTTTTAAACACATAATTGATGTTGACCGAAGAAGGTGGCAACATAATTGATTTGTCGTTTATAATTTCCCAAAAATGCGAAGCTCCGGGTCCTTTGTCTTTATTCGTCAACACAATTAGTGCGCGTTCGTTTCGCATATCACGCAAATAAAAGGAGCGAAAACCTTTCCACCAACCATAATGATATGCCGCGCTATCTTGGTCGCTTTTGATGCGCCAACCAAATCCGTAATTATCTTTACGTTTATTGTATTGAGGACTTCCAGGTGAAAAAGCTTCTTGCAACAAAGTATTCGGAACAAGTAATTCGTAATCAAGTGCTACGTTGAATTTGTACAAATCTTCGACGGTCGAATACATCATTTTATCGCCAAGTATGGCGTTCAAATATTCATTTTTGACACGTGTAATATAACGCTTCGACGCATCATAACCATCGATTCCATAAGGGATATACGGCGAAACAACGGTGTCGCCACGCATGCTGTAAATAAACGAATGATGCATTCCAAGCGGTTCGAAAATCCGTTTTTTCATAAAATCCTCGAAATACATACCGCTCACCCGTTCAACAACCGTAGCCAACAACGCATAGTTGGCATTGCAGTAATGAAATCCTTTGTTTGGTTTAAAATACGGATTCGGCTGGTATTCAGCGTAAAGCCGAATCATATCGTCGTTGAATAACGGTTTTTTTTTGTCTTTCCAATAATCGTGTGCCAACGATTCGTAACGCGAAATACCTGTTCGATGCGTCAACAACAACCTGATGGTATAATCTTCATAAGGCCATTCGGGAATATAGGTGCGCAAATCGACATCATAATCTAATTTTTCTTCTTGTTTCAAAATCATGATGGCTGCCGCTGTAAACATTTTCGAAACCGATGCCAACTGAAATTGATCTTCAATCTGAAGCCGTGTTTTTCGTTTTGCCAAATCGGCGTAACCAAAAGCCTCTTTATAGACAATATTTCCGTGTTCGGCATACAACACAACGCCATTAAACCCCGTTTTTCGACACAAACGTTGAAATGCCGACTCGATAGTTGTGGCGCGGCTATCGATTTGTTTCTTTTGCAGGTCAAGGAAAATACTGTCGACCAAAAGAAATTTATGAATCGAATCGTCGTCAAGATTACCTTCCGAAGCCGTCCAAGGTTGCTTATGAAACAATAACAGCAACACTGCAAAGAAAAAGATACTCGTAAAAAGAATGAATAACGGTTTGTTTCTTTTTTTCATTTCCAACTTGAAATCCTTGGCAAAATTACGCAACAACGGCTTTTTATAGTGCTTCAATATTTTTGTTTTAACAACATTCTTGTGTTCATAACCTAAGTCGATTTATTCCGAAAAAGACATTTTGTCATGCTTCCATCTTTCAAAATATGTCAGTTTGACTGTTTTTGGACTCAAAAATCAATCGGCATAGCATTTGAAAGTGGCTGTTCTTTAACAATAAAAATGGAGGATATTAAAATGAACATTATTCGTTTCAACAAGCCGGCATCTATCTTTTCGAGTTTATGGGAAGATTTTTATGACGAAGAAAAAAAATTCGTTCCGGCAACAAATATCAAGGAAACTAAAAAGCATTTTGAGCTTGAACTCAGCGTTCCGGGATTTGAGAAAGAAGATTTCGATGTTAACGTTGACGACAATCGGTTAATCATCTCTGCAAAACGCGAAGCGTCAAACGAAGCGTCTAAAGAAGATGAAAAATACACACGTAAAGAATTTTCGCAGATGATGTTTTCGCGCATTTTTACATTGCCAAAAGATATTGACACTGAAAAGATTGCAGCGAAGTATAAACGCGGAATTTTATCGATCGAAATTCCGAAAAAAGAGGAAGATAAATCTGTTGTTAACAAACAGATTATGGTGGGATAGATGACCTCACTTAGTTTAATTGTGGAAAGGGTTGTCGATTTATTCGGCAACCTTTTTTTGTGCTTTGTCACAAAAAAAGCTCGTGAATTTCACGAGCTTTTTTGCTTTAAATTATTGATTGTTATTCAATAACAATTTTATTTGTGATAATACCGTTTGTTGTGGTTACTTTTACAAAGTAAACGCCCACAGGATAATTCGAAACGTCGATTGTTTCATATTTTGCCGTTCCTTTAGCAAATTCTTTTGTGTGAAGAACGGCTCCTGTTACGTTAATAACTTGCATCGATGCTTGATCTATTTCATTGTCAAGAACAACATTCAGGCTTCCTTTTGCAGGATTTGGATATACACTTACGCCGCCTATAAAAGCATCTTCCAAGCCAAGTGTCTCGTCTTCGTAAGTCAGCTTAAATCCCTTTCCTTGTGTGTCAAAATTATTTGTTTTAAACACAATAACAACACCATTAGGTCCTATTGAGATATTTTGAGGAGCATCAGCATCCTGTCCATAATATTTTCCTATTTCTTGGCTATTACCTTGATCTAGTAGCTGTACATAGTCTTCTTCATCGAATGTGTCTACATAATCAAAATCAATTTTTCCGCCGGTTGTATTGGGAATTCTTATTACCCAACGGCACATCGTATTCGGGTTATAGTATTTATCTTCAGGATTGCTTTCAATCGTTACAAGTTTGTTTGTTATGTTTGTCATCGAATTACAGAATGACTGACGTTTTGCTGTGTATGTAAAGATAAATCCCGGAGCTGAACCGGTTGATTGGAAGTCAACAAAAAGCGTATTTCCTGTCGATATATAATCTGTCGGCAATTCCGAACCTGCTGTTAATTCTTGAACTAATGTTCCCGTAGCATCTGTTCCATCGTAAACTCTAATATAATCACCTGATCCAAGCTCTAATTTTTCCCATGTAAGTGTAATGTTTTCGATTGAATCGTGTTCTAATTCCGGAGCTATCAACCACGAAGCAGCCGTTCCGGATAAATAATCACGAATCGGACCGCTACCATCTTGAATACGACCATATTTTTCGGTCAACACACGGTGACCTGAAGCATACATAGGATATTGATTATCAGTTGGATAGAAATTCTTCAATATTCCTTGCGAAGAACTAAATCCACTCGGATCGGCATGTGTGTACCAACCATTATCGGAACCTCCCCAATTAAAGTTGTGATGATATGTGGTTTCGCCAGCTATTGTACGGTATCCGTCGCAATTCCAAGCATGCCCTCCTCTTTCTGGATCCTGACCACTATGATACAAAACATAACCTGCGTCTAACTGTTGCTTCAAAAGTGCTTCCCAAGCAGCAACACTCATATAATTTTTTTGCTCATAAGTAACATTAGGATATTTAAAAAAGGCACTCAATCTACTCGGCACTTGGTTCGAATACGCTCCTGATCCATCAGGACTGTACATCATATTCATAGCAACACCCGTGTGACGTTGAATTCGTGCACATTCCTTAATGACTTCTTCTGAATTACTGGCACTAATCGAATTCGGCATTAATTCGTAGTTATAGGGAGCTTCCTCAAAATCTGCCGATTGCACCCCGTTCGTTCCATCATTGTAAGAATGTGATCCGACACCGATATCGGGCCATTGATAATAATGCATTACCACCGCCATTGCTGTAGCAACGCAACCCGCAGGACATCCCGGAGGCGCGTAATAGTTGTAAGGAGCACTCTGATTCCAAGTGGTGCTCAAGAACGGACCAACTTCAACATCGTCTTTTGTAGTTGGTATTAATGATGCAACATTTGTTGTATTCATCATTTGCCATTGTCTTGCTACATCTTCTTTTTGTTCGAATTGACTATCAACTAAATCAACGATAAGAGCCTTCATTTCACCAATAAAAAACTCATAAGCGGGGTTTCTTAGTTCACTGCCATATTTTGCTTCTTTTGTAAAGTTGAATCCTAAAACAGGAACCATCGCGTCTTGCGCAGAAATAAGCGCAAATCCGCCGCCCTCAAATTCAACAACATACATTACTGGAATGCCATTTACTTCGTCTAAGTAAATGTTTTTAATAATAATTTCGTCGAATCCAATCGGCGTTTCAAAAGCGTTTGCTTGTTGGTAATACGTGTTTTTAGCCACTCTTTCGGCGGTAGCTTGATCGACGTTCGTTGCGAACGAAGCTACTACAAAAGCAAATAGTAGCGTAAATGTGGTAATAAAAGATTTCAATTTCATGTGATTAGGTATTTTTGTTAGACATGATTTTCGTTTAATGAGTTCAAAAATACATCTTTTTCATTCTCATTAAGCAGCAAGTGTTAAAAAAATAGCATTTATCTCATTTTAAAAAGTTTCAATCTTTTTGTAGAGGGTGTCTCTAAAAATCCAAAACACTGCGTTACGCTCACTCGCCAAAATGCTCATTTACGCCAAGTAAACTCCGCTTTTGTCTCGGTCGCAAGCCTTGTCTTTTGAATTTTTAGAAGCTCCCTGTATTGATTTTTTCTGTTAAAATCAACGAGCTAACCAGTTTGTTGGGTCGATAATCGTTCTGTCTTTCCACAGTTCGAAATGCAATTCTGTTTTTGATTCCGCTTTATCGGTATGAATTTTTCCAATCGGTTCTTTCAGTTTTACTTTGTCGCCTTTTTTAACGTAGACCGTTTCTAAATTTGAATAAACGGTGAAGTAGTTTCCGTGTCGGATAATGACGGCGTTGTTTACTTCGGTTATTTTATTCACGCTCGTAACAACACCTTCGAAAACTGCGCGAGCTTCGGTTCCTTTTGGAGCGGCGATGTTAATTCCGTTGTTTGTTGTGCGCACTTTTTTCAGCACCGGATGTTGGCGTTCGCCATAAGGAATGGCAATTATTCCCCGTTCGGTAGGCCAAGGAAGTTTTCCTTTGTTGTTGGCGAATGCGTTCGAAAGTGCGCGTTCTTCGGGTGTGAGTTGCATCACATTGGTGTTCGAAGTCGGTTTGTTTATTGTTGTTTTTTGTGATTTTTTGACTTCTTCGGCGATGCTGTTTTCGATTGTTTTTTGCAAACGTTGTGCCTCACGTTCTTTTTCGCGAATCGTACTGCGAATTTCTTGTTCTTTTTGCTCTAATTGTTGTGTTTTTTTATCCAAAACAGCACGTTCAGTGTTCAACAGTACTTGTTCTTTATTTTCGGTTTCGAGAAGTTTCGATTTGGTTTTTTTTTCTATTTTTAAAGCTTCTACTTCTGTGGTAAGTCGTGTTTCTACTTCTTCTATCTTTTTGATACGATCTTTTCGAAAATCGGTATATTGTTGTAAGTATCTCAAGCGCCGGAATGCCTGATTGAAATCGTCGGCTGAAAACAAAAAAACAAGTCGGTTATACGCATCGCGGTTTTTATACGCAAATTCGATCATGCGTGCATATTCGGATCTGATGGTTCGCAGTTCGGATTGTATCCGAGTTATTTCATGTTCGAGCCGTTGAATGTTCGATTCTATTTCGAGTAATTGTCGTTGTAATGTCGCTATAAGGTTTTCTCGTTGTGTAAGTTGCGACTGAAGAATATTGAGTTCGTTCAGCGATGTTTGTTTGTCTTTTCGGGTTTCGATCAGGAGATCGTTTGCTAAAGCTATTTCTTTGCGAATATTCTGAATCTTGTTTTCCAAATCCGATACTTTTTGTGCAAGCAAATTGCACGACAAAGCAACACATAATGCAACGAAAAGAAGTTTTCGGAACGTATTCATAACACGTTTATCTGGGCATAAAATTACAGTATTTTGCTGTATTTGTTAGGAATATTGAACGGAAACGAAAGTTTTTCGTTGATTTTTATGTTCGAATACGAAAGTTTCAATTGTACATTTTGATCGAAATTCAAGTTTATTTGGAGCGACGACGGCATTTGTTGCGTACCAACAACCGATTCAAAGTTGTCGTACGAAACCGCGAGTGTTCGGTTATCATTTTCCGCATATTCTTTGATATTGATCTGCGAAATTTTAAAATTGTCGGGATTCAGCCAAATATGTTGAATGTATACACTTTGATCCGTGCTTTTTTTAATTTCTTTTTTCACTTTTTGTCGGTTTGCCGCCATAAGTTTGTATTCCAACTTTTCGATAGATGCTTTAAAACCATTGTCTTCGTAATCACTCAAGTCGTTGCCAATCAAAAGCGATTGCAATATGTCGTAATCCAAATTTGTTTGAAACAGTTTAGACAACATCGAGCTTTCGCCCACGAAGTAGTTTTTTTGAAAATGATTCAAAAAGAAAACCGAATCGGGCGTAATTTTAACACGGGCTACTTCGATTCCGATAGCGAAGCTAATCGAAAACCAGATGAGGCTGTCTTTTTGAATTCGAATCACGGCGTTGAAATTTGTGCTATTTCCTTTTCCAATTGTAGCCGAAACTTTTGCTTTTGTGCTAAAGGTTTCGAAGTTCAGTTCGGCTTCTCTCATTTTGCGAACCAAATAAGCCGCACCTCTTTCTTTTAGGGGTGCTTTTATTGTTTTTCGCGTTGTAGTACACGAAACAAAAAATACCATACTTACTATCGCAACAAACAAAAACCAACCGCAAAATTGCTTACTCATAAAGTTTTCCGTCTTTTATCTTTTTTTCAATCCATTCGCTCGTTTCTCCGGCTTTTTTAGCTTCTTTCCATTTTTGAACGGCAAGGTTTTTATTGCCTAACCGGAACAAAATATCGCCCTGATGCTCGATTATTGTTCCACTTGGTTGCGGCGATTTTTCAATGGCTTTTTCAATCCATTTCAAGGCATCTTCGTAACGACCAAGTTTGTAAAAAACCCAGGCGTAGGTGTCGATATTCGATACGTTTTCAGAGTCTAATTCAACCGCTTTGGCAGCCATCTGAAGTGCTTTGTCCAAATTTGCACCTTCGAGCGAAAGGTAATAAGCATAGTTATTCAGTACCAAGCTGTTATCAGGATTCATTTTCAGTACTTTTTCGTAAGCTTCGTAGGCTTCTTTATTCTGATTGCGCAAATGGTGCAAATCGCCAATAAACGTGAAAAAAGTTTCTTGCATCGGATTGTTATTTGTCAAAAATCGACTCCCACGTGTGAATCGCTGCAAAGCTTCTTCATACTTTTTTTGTTCGAAAAATGAAACACCACTAAAATAATACAGTAGCGGTTGGTCGGGAAAAAGTTTTAGAGCGCGTTCGGCAAACGAATTGATTTTTTCCACATCACTCGGGTCGTCGTTTGCCTGCGCCATCAACAAAGTTTCCCAAATATAAAAAGAGGCACTATCGATAGCCAGCGACATTTCGAGGTATTCGACAGCTTCTTTAAATTTCGATTCGCCATAATACACATCGCCCATAAGTTGGTATCCACGTGCATTTTCGGGATGTGTTTTTATCATTACTTGAGCAATTTCGCGCGCTTGATTGTTAACTAATTCGGTGCGTTTTTTGCCGTCGAACCAAATTGCCAAAATTTGGCTTTTCGTGTTTACATCTAATGCCGGATTTTCAAACGCTATCAAAAGCTGTTCAAAACCTTTTTCGAGATCGCCTTTTTCGGTATAATATTCTGAAAGTGAAATATGTACATACGGATTGCTTGGATCGAGTTCGATGATACGTTCGTATGCTTTGAGTGCTTGTTCGGTTTTTTTGTTTTTCATGTACAGCTCGGCAAGCATCGCTTGATAACGAATTTCGTAAGGATATGCTTTTGCCAGTTTTTCGACTTCTTCGATTGCCTTTTTAGGTTTTCCCATCGCGTCGTAAATCTGTTGTTTTTCAAAACTGATGAATTCGTTTACGCCAATGTTTTTTTCCATTTCGTTAAGAATGGCAATCACTTCATCGTATTTTTCGAGTAGCATCAAGGCAGAAGACAATTCGGCAAAGTATTCTAAATTGTCGGGGTCTTCTTTTAACAGATTTTTAAAAATAGCCGCGTATGCTTCGTAATCGCCTGTAAATTCATAAAGTTGCGCCAAACGGATTTGATACCATTTGTTTTTGGGATCAAGCGATACGGCTTTTTTATTGTATTCGAGTGCCTCGTCGATTTGTCCATTAAGCGCGTATAATTCTGTCAGTTCGTACATGCTCGCATGGTCGTCAGGCATGTATTTCAAGGCTTTTTTGAAACATTCGATGGCTCTGTCGGATTTTCCTTCCAAACGGTATTTTAAACCATCGGAAAAGCTCTCGGCATTTTTTCGCCAATTCACTTGTGCCTCTTTTTCTTGTTTCGAATTGACTTGTTGCTGTGCAAAAACCGAAAAACTGATGCAAAGGCTTAAAACAAAACAAAGGCTATTTTTTAACGTCATTTTATTCGTCGAGTTGATTATAATCGCCCACGTTGTAGCTGTCGAAACGTCCGTTCAAAACCGTGTTGTTTCCGATCATGCTGTGTTCAATTAATTTGTTTTCAATTTTTGTATTGTCGCCGATAATTCCCACACGAACAATCGAATTGACAATCGTTGTGTTTTCGCCTATCGAAACGTATGGACCTATCACCGTGTTCACAAGTTTGCTTCCTTTTCCTATATAACAAGGTTCGATGATAATTGCTTCGTCGATGTCGGCTTCTGGCGAAATCAGTTCTTCTTGCTCGGAAACAAGTAATAGCATACGGCTGTTTGTATCGATTGTTGCTTCTTTGTTGCCGCAATCGAGCCACTCGGAAACGCTTTCGGTGTGGAACGTTACACCTTTTTTCATCATATTTTGAAGCGCGTCGGTAATGCCATATTCACCTCCCGTCGTAATATTTTTGTCGAGCAAAAACTGAAGTTCGTTGCGCAAATTTTCTCCGTCGCGGAAGTAATAAATTCCGATAATGGCTAAGTTAGAAATTAGTTCTTTTGGTTTTTCATAAAATCCTTCGATGCTGCCATCGGCATTCAATTTGATGACTCCAAATTGTTCGGGATGTGCTACATGATTCGACCAGATTATGCCTTCTTTGGTGTCGTCTAACTTAAAATCGGCTTTGAAAAGCGTGTCGGCATAAGCCACAACAACTTTTCCTTTCAAAGCGTCTTTGGCGCATAAAATAGCGTGAGCCGTTCCTAAGGCTTCTAATTGTTTGTAAATACTCCCTTTAGCACCGACCGATTCGGCAATTTTGATTAATTGTGTTTCGACTTCTTTGCCAAATTCGCCGATTACAAAAGCAATTTCTTCGATGGGTTCGTTTACTACTTGTACAATTTCTTCGACTAATCGCTGTACGATCGGTTTTCCTGCAATGGGCAACAAAGGTTTCGGAATGGTAAGTGTGTGCGGGCGCATTCGTTTTCCGATGCCTGCCATTGGTATGATGATTCTCATTTTTTAAAGTTTTTAATTATTTTTTATTTTCCAGTATGACCAAATCCGCCTTGTCCACGTTCGGTTTTGCTAAGTTCGTTTACTTGAGTCCATTCAGCTTTTTCGTGTTGTGCAATAATCATTTGCGCAATGCGTTCGCCATCTTTTACAACAAATTCTTGATCCGATAAGTTAATCAGAATTACTTTGATTTCGCCACGATAGTCGGCATCGATTGTTCCGGGACTGTTTAATATTGTTATGCCATTTTTAAATGCCAAACCGCTTCGCGGACGTACTTGTGCTTCGTACCCGACAGGCAATTCGATAAACAATCCTGTTGGAATCAAGACACGTTGCAACGGTTTTATCACTATTTCCGATTCGGGCAAAAAGGCGCGCAAATCCATTCCTGCTGAAGCTGTTGTTTCGTAAGTCGGAAGCTGATGATGTGAATGATTAACGATATTTATTTTCATGTGGTTTTTATTAAAATGAGTTTTTTTGTGTATTAACAGCGAATACATCTAACGGCAAATATAGGTCATTGTTTTTTTAATCGCAGGGTTTTCAATCAGGATTACATGGTAACTTTATTTAAAAACAAGACGAAAATACTGTACCTATTACTTGTCGTAAAAAGAAATAATTACCGTTGTGTCTTTTCTGATTCCACAAAGTTGGTCGGCGTTATCGTAACAGATCGCTAGTTCGATAAATCCGTGCGAGCCGAATAAAGCTAATAAATCCGTATCATCATCTACATCAAAGTAACTTGTTTTTATGTCGGTTATCTCATACGAATTGCATTCTAATTTGTAAGTGCGCCCTTGTTTGTGTTGTAAAAACAATTTGTTCGGAATATTCGAAATGCCATTACCAAAGTTATCTACATAAACAATTGTTCCTTTTATCATATTGGGGAAAATAAGCGGTTTCATCAATATACTTTTGATAAATCCATCGCGTTCAGCTCCTAAATCATAAATATCACCTCCTTTGGCAAGATAAACGGCGGCTTTCACAAAACGGTCGCGGGTGCAAAATGTAAAATAATTGCTGTCTTGAGGTACATCCAAATCGACAATATCTTCGAAAGAATCGTCTAATATCTTTGAAAAAATTCCGTTGTCGTTCCCAATAAAATATTGATTATGAGCCTTTACGACAATGTGCGAATAAAAAACATTTTCGCGGTTCACTGAGTTTTTCAATTTTCTTTCGACAGTGTCCATAGCAAGTATGTGAACCGTTCCGTCGGGAAAATCGCGAAAACAATTTCGAACGATAAAAGCAGCCGTATCAATATCGCGAGGTGCAATTGTGTGCGAAATATCAACAATAGTAGCGTCGGGCATTAGCGAAAGAATTCTTCCTTTCACCGATGCAACATAATAATCGGTTGTTCCCCAATCGCTTGTTAATGTTATAATTGCCATTCGTGCGTTTCTATCATTTCCTCATCTTAACTTGCAAAGATAAAATAAAACTGAGGAGTATAAATACCTAAACTTCTAAAATAAAAAAGGAGTAAATGGGTTTTGCTCGGGAAAAACAAAAAAGGAGTCCAATTTGGACTCCTTTTTTGTTTTTAAATAATCTATTGTTATTTTTTTGAGAATTTTTTGCTTGCAGCGGTTCCGTCTGCAAAACGGAAGTTCATGATATAAAGTCCGTTCGCTAGGTTCGAAACGTTGATATTCGATAAGCCGGCGTTGAATTGTTCCGAAACAATCGTTCTTCCTGTCAAGTCAATAACCGATACGATGGCTTGTTGGTCGAGAATAAACTGAATGTTTTCTTTTGCAGGATTTGGATATACAGCAACGCGATCGGTGGTGTTTTCGCCAATTCCAACAGTTTCTTCTATTTTCACATTATCGATTTGCAAGTGGTCATTTCCTTCTACGGTGTTTCTTACCGAGAAAATAAATTCAGCGACATCGGTTGTGTTTTCGGCTGCTATTGTTTGTGTGTATTCCGTCCATCCGGTTGAGTTTACTATAATATATTCGTTATAAGACGAATAGCCATTTCCTGTTGTGCGATCATCAAATAATCCGGTACGAATATCTCCTTGTCCACGTACCCAAAATGTAATGGAATATGTTTTTCCAGTTGTAACGCTTACAGCTTGTGAAGTAAAACGTTTGTGAGAATCTGTTGCATTTATCAACTGAACAGCAAAACTTCCATCTTGTGCTGATGTGCTGTATTTAGACACGGTAAAAGCTGTAGTAGCTGTTTTTGATCCAAACCAGCAATCCGGTTTTTCAGCCGTCCATGTTTCAAAACTTCCGTTGCAAATAAGACTTGGACTTTGCGCAACCACTTCGATGTAGTTGGTTTTTGTTTCGGTATCATTTCCGTTAGCATTTGTAACTTGGAGTGTTACATCGTAAGTTCCGATCGTATTATAAACGACTGTTGGGTTTTGTTGGGTTGAAGTAGCGGGTGTGCCACCTTCGAAAGTCCAATTCCAAGAAGTTGGACTTCCGGTTGATTCGTCTGTGAATGAAACACTTTTCCCGATTTCAACGGTTGTTTTATTTGCCGAAAATTGAGCAACAGGAGGTGCTGAGGCACTAATTCCTGTTCCTGAAAGCGTAATAGTTTTGTCGTCGGCATCGGTGCTCGAAACAACAATATTTGCTGCGTATGTTCTTTCTTCTGTTGGTGTGAATGTTACGCTCAATGTTCCGCCTGTTGCGACATTCCACGATGTTTCTGTGATTGTAAAACTCGAAGCATCTGTTCCTGTTTTGGTATAACTGATATTTCCGGTCAGGTTTGTTCCCGAAACGGTTACGGTTTTAGCGGATGTTGTTGTTCCTGTTGTAACATCACCGAAAGCCAAACTCGAAGGTGAAACAGTTAGCTGTGGTGTTGCTGTTCCGGAAGAAATGGTTACATTATCAATTTGTAAATGGTCATTTCCTTCTACGGTGTTTCTTACCGAGAAAATAAATTCAGCGACATCGGTTGTGTTTTCGGCTGCTATTGTTTGTGTGTATTCCGTCCAGTCGGTCGCGTTTACTGTAATGTATTCATTGTAGAAATATCCTGAAGAGGTTGTTCTATCATCGAATAATCCGGTGCGGACATCTCCTTGTCCACGAGCCCAAAATGTAATGGAATATGTAGTTCCCGAAACGATGCTTATAGCTTGTGAAGTAAAGCGTTTGTGACCTGTATTCGGGTTTATCAGTTGAACGGCAAAGTTTCCTTCTTGTGCTGATGTGCTGTATTGAGCGATGTTGGATGCTGCAATATTTGTTTTTTCACCAAACCAGCAATCAGGTTTACCATCTGTCCAGTCTTCAAAGCTTCCGTTACATTCGAGCCCACGTTCATTGTTTGCTAAAATATTTTGTGCTTGTACTTTAACGATTGAAAAAGTAAACAGCACCACAAAAATTGTAAAAATTTTTAATTTCATAATATTTATTTTTTTTAAGTGAATTAATTCTTTTGAATCGGTAAAGGTATATAAAACTGTCTTATCCTGAAATAAATTTACTCTTTTGAGCCTTTTTTACTCTTTTTGGTGTAAACCTATTTCAGGATAAGACAGTTTAATGTTTAATGATTGTTTTTTGTACTTTTGCATATTGCAATAAACAAAAAAATGTAAAATTTGTTTATTGCAATAAACAAAACAACAAGAATACATGGATGCACTGTTCGAAAAATCGTATAAAAAATTGAACGCTACCTCACTCGATTTTGAACGCTCGCTAATGGATGAAATAGAGTGGAATGCACGTTTAATTGGCATACGCGGTGCTCGCGGCGTAGGAAAAACGACCTTGCTGCTACAATATTTGAAACATCATCTTCCATTGGACGGCACCGCGCTCTACCTGAGTTTAGACGACCTGTGGTTTGCCGAACATAAATTGTGGGAGACGGCCGATCTGTTTGTCAAGCGAGGCGGGAAGTATTTGTTTCTCGACGAGGTGCACAAATATCCTAATTGGGCGCAAGAAATCAAAAATATCTACGACGACTTTGCCGAACTCAAAGTAGTATTTACAGGTTCTTCCCTACTTGAAATTCTCAATGCCCGTGCCGACTTAAGCCGCAGGGCTATTGTGTATGAGATGCAAGGGCTTTCGTTTCGCGAATACCTGAATATCACACAGAAACTCCATCTTCCTGTTGTATCGCTTAACGATATTATTCAGAATCAATTAGAACTTTCCAGTTCTATTTTAAATGAAGTAAAACCACTGCAATTTTTTTCAGACTATTTGAGATGCGGTTACTATCCGTTTTTCAACGAAATGCCTTCGTTGTATTACGATAAAATGGAAGAAATGGTCAATATGATTTTAGAAATTGAATTGCCGTTACTTCGAGGATTGGAGATTGCTTATGTGTATAAAATCAAACAGTTGCTATCCATCATTGCCGCATCGGTGCCTTTTGTGCCAAATGTAAGCAAAATAAGCGAACGGATCGGCATCAACCGGATCACGCTACTTTCGTATCTGCATTATTTGGAAGAAACCAAACTCACGAAAAATATTCACAAAGACATTTACGGCATCAATCGCCTGCAAAAGCCGGAGAAGATTTATCTCGAAAATACTAATCTGGCATACGCCTTATCCGAAAGGAATACCGATATGGGGAATTTGCGCGAAACTTTTTTCTTAAATCAAGTATCCTATCATCATACGGTGGAGTATCCCAATCAAGGCGATTTCTGGGTAGATAAAAAATATTTGTTCGAAATAGGAGGAAAAAGTAAAACTAACGAACAAATTCGGAATGTTCCGAATGCCTTTATCGTTGCGGATAACATCGAATATGGCATTCAAAACAAAATTCCGCTTTGGATGTTCGGATTTTTATATTAGTGTCTCGTCCCGCAATAAACCGACAGAATCTTTAGATAACTTCAATGTTTAAAAGGATATTTTTCAGGTTAAAACCGTACTTTTGTTTTTGTAAATGGCATCTAATCCTATCAAATCATTAGCCGGACAAACGGCAATTTATGGCATGGGCACCGTTGTGCCACGTTTGCTGAATTGGCTTCTAGTGCCTTTTTACACATATACGCTCGACAAAGCGCATTACGGCGAAGTAACCGAGTTGTATGCGTATGTTGCTTTTTTGTTGGCATTGTTGACATACGGAATGGAAACATCATTTTTCCGTTTTTCGCAACGACACGATACGCGAAAAGTACTCAGCACGGCGCAAAGCAGTATCCTTGTTACTTCAGGAATTTTTCTGCTTTTGTACGGATTTTTTTACGAAAATCTGGCACAGCTGATTCGTTACGAAGGCGAAAAAGAATATGTGCTTTTTATCGGTTTGATTGTGGCTTTAGACGCACTCACGGCTATTCCTTTTGCGTTATTACGCAAGCAAAATAAAGCCAAACGATTCGCTCTGTTGAAAATTATCAACGTAAGTGTCAATATCGGTTTAAATGTGTTGTTCATTCTGATTATTCCTGAAAAAGCATTGGAAATTTCGCATTATTTTTTTGGAGACGATTCAGGTTTGGTGGTTTGGATTCTGATTTCGAACATTACAGCAAGTTTATTGAGTTTGATTTTGTTGATCCCGCAAATGCGTCAAATGCGTTTTAAAATCGACTGGGAATTGTTGAAACCCATGCTTCGATACGCACTTCCGATATTGATTGTTAGTTTGGCAGGCATGATAAACGATGTAATTGACAAGATTCTCATCAAATTTCTTGTTCCCGATCAAACAACGGCGATGGAACAGTTGGGCGTTTATGGAGCGAATTACAAATTGGCGGTATTAATGACGATTTTTGTTCAGATGTTTCGGTATGCTTCTGAGCCATTTTTTTTCTCGCACGCCGAAAACAAAGAATCGCCACAGCTTTTTGCGAAAGTGATGAATTATTTTGTGCTTGTTGGGTTGTTGATTTTTCTAGGAATTACACTTTATCTCGATATAGTTATTCATGTTTTAGGAAAAGCGTACCGTGAAGGAGCCGCCATCGTCCCGATTGTTTTGTTGGCGAATTTATTTTACGGAATCTTTTTCAATTTGTCTGTTTGGTATAAGTTGACCGACAAAACACAAAATGGTGCTGTAATTTCAATCGTTGGTGCTTCAATTACGTTGTTTTGCAACTTTTTACTCATTCCGCGTATCGGCATTATGGGCGCGGCATGGTCGCATTTTGCGTGTTATTTTGTCATGATGTCATTTTCATATTTATGGAGCCGAAAAAGCGATTTCGTAGTGCCATACAATATGTTGCGCATTGGCATTTATTTTGCGATTGCAATGCTAATTTATTTTATCAGTCAACAACTTACTGAACTTTCATTTGCGCTGCGCATGACACTAAACACATTGATGATTCTTGCTTTTGCTGTTTCGTTTTTTTGTTATGAAACAAAACAATCAGACGTAAAAGTTTAATTTTTTGCTAATTCAAAGTCCAAGTAGTGCCATCTTTTCCGTCTTTTAATACGATTTTGAGTGCTTGCAGCTTATCGCGGATGACATCGCTTGTAGCAAAATCTTTGCGCGCACGCGCCTCCTGACGTAATTGAATGATCGTTTCCAATAAGCCATCAACTACCGATTTATCGTCCGATTTCTGCGATTCTTGTAACCCAAGAATTTCAAAAACAAACACTTGAAACAGTTTTTTTAATAGTTCAAGTTCTTCAAAATTAATGGCTGTATGTCCGTCTTTCACAGCGTTGATAATGTGTGCGGCTTCAAACAGATTCGCGATGACGATCGGGCTATTGAAATCGTCGTTCATCGCTTCGTAGCAGGCTTTGAGCAAACGATCTATTTCTTGATTTGGAGCGTTAGGTGTTGCGGTCAGTTTTTGAAGTGTATCATTCGCTTCCATCAGGCGTTTCAATCCTTTTTCGGCGGCAACGAGTGCTTCGTTTGAAAAATCTAAAGTGCTGCGGTATTGTGCTTGTAAGATAAAAAAGCGAATCGTCATCGGCGTGTACGCTTTTTCGAGTAACGGATGGTTTCCGGTAAAAAAATCGTCTAATGAAACGGCATTCCCCAGCGATTTTCCCATTTTTTTTCCATTGATGGTTACCATGTTGTTGTGCATCCAATAACGCACCGGACTTTTTTCGTTTGCAATGGTTGATTGCGCAATTTCTGATTCGTGATGCGGGAAAAGCAAATCCATACCTCCTCCGTGAATATCAAATGTTTCGCCCAGATATTTGTATCCCATGGCAGAACATTCCATGTGCCAACCCGGAAAGCCATCGCTCCAAGGCGAAGGCCAGCGCATGATATGCCCCGATTCGGCTTTTTTCCAGATGGCGAAATCAAAACTGTTTCGTTTTTCCGATTGTCCGGACAATTCACGTGTATTGCTGATCAGCTCGTCAATTTTTCGTCCCGAAAGCACACCGTAATCAAAATTGCGGTCGTATTTTTCGACATCGAAATAGACCGACCCGTTCGAAACGTATGCGTAGCCTTTTTCGATAATTTTTTTTACCATTTCGATTTGCTCAATAATATGTCCCGAAGCGTGTGGTTCGATTGAAGGACGAAGTACATTTAACGCATCCATATTTTTGTGGTAACCAATCGTATAACGCTGTACTATTTCCATTGGTTCTAAAACTTCAAGCCGCGCTTTTTTCGCAATTTTATCTTCACCATGGTCGGCATCGTTTTCCAAATGCCCAACATCTGTAATATTACGCACGTAGCGCACTTTATAACCAATATGTTGCAAATAGCGAAAAACCAAATCGAATGTGATTGCCGGACGTGCGTGTCCGAGATGCGAATCGCCGTAAACCGTCGGACCGCACACATACATACCTACATGGTTCGGATTTAAAGGTTTGAATAACTCTTTTTTGCGACTGAGACTGTTATATATATGAAGCGGCTGCTGTTGTTTCATTTTCTAAATCATTAAGTTGCGTTAAAACAGCGCAAAAGTACAAAAAGAAGCTATTTATCGACGAATAGGCAAGTGCTAAAAAGAGTAAAACTATTACCTTTGCCCGAAAATAATAAACAAATATTGCTGATATGGAACGTATTCTCATCATTGGTTGTTCAGGTCAAATAGGATCAGAATTAACGCTTGCACTTCGTAAAGTTTATGGAAATGAGCATGTTTTTGCTACTGATATAAAACAACCTGCTACCGATATTACCGAATCAGGACCTTTTCAGATTCTTAACGTACTCGATTACGATGCGCTTTTGAATTTTGTACAAAAAAATAACATCACACAAGTCTATAATTTAGCGGCTATACTTTCGGGAAATGCCGAAAAAAATCCACTTGGATCGTGGGACATCAACATGAAAGCGTTGATGAATACGCTTGAAGTAGCCCGTTTGACCAATGCGAAACGCTTGTTTTGGCCTAGTTCAATTGCCGTTTTCGGTCCGACAACGCCACGAAACAACACACCGCAACTTTGTGTGATGGAACCAAATACCGTTTATGGAATCAGCAAATTAGCCGGTGAACGTTGGGGTGAATATTATTTCAATAAATATGGTGTTGATTTTCGCAGCGTGCGTTATCCGGGACTTATCAGCTATAAAACCGAAGCAGGTGGCGGCACAACCGATTACGCGGTCGAAATTTATTACGAAGCTATCCGCAACAAATCGTACAAATGTTTCTTAAAAGAAGACTCCGCTCTTCCGATGATGTTTATGGAAGACGCTATCAATGCCACAATCAAACTGATGCAAGTCGACAGTGAAAATTTAAGCTTACGCTCAAGTTATAATGTTGGAGGCATGAGTTTTACACCAAAACAAGTAGCCGAAGCCATTAAAAAATACATTCCAGAATTTACGATTACGTATGAACCTGATTTCCGCCAAGCAATTGCCGACAGCTGGCCCGCAAGCATCGACGATTCTGTTGCTCGAAACGATTGGGGATTGAATGATAAATACAACATCGACAGCATGACCAAAGTAATGCTGAAAGAAATTGCAAAGAAGCTGCAATAACCAAAGAAAATACAGAATGCTCGCTTTGTCGAGCATTTTTTTCTAATTTTGTTTTTGTTAAGAACAAAAAATAAACATGAAAAATAGGTTCCGTTTATTCTTGTTGCTTACGTTGTTCATTCTTTTTTCGGGCTGTTTGAAAGAAAACGCTTACAAAGGAAACTGGACACGAAAAGCCGAATTTTACGATGGTGAATTTCGGTATCAAGCAACTTCTTTTGCCTTGGCACAAAAAGGCTATTTAGGACTTGGCGAAGTCGAAGGACGTGTGTATTCCGATTTTTGGGAATACGATCCGGAAACAGACAAATGGCAACGCAAAAAAGACTTTCCGGGATTGAAAAGATACGGTGCCGTATCTTTTGTAATCGGAAACAATGCCTATGTGGGACTGGGATACAGCGCAGCTGAAAGCAGAAATTTGACCGACTTTTGGAAATACGATTGTCTGAGCGATGAATGGACCGAAGTAACAAGTGTCGATGTGCCTTCAATGCTCTACAATGGTGCTTTTGCCATTGCAAACAAAGGTTATGTGGTAAAAGACGGTGAAATACTTGTTTACGAACCTCAAACAAATAGTTGGACTGTAAAACGAGAATACGAACCGGTAGGAGCTTCAGGCATTGTATTTGCTTTCTCAATCAAAGGAAAAGGATACTTTGGCGGTCTTGACAAAGCATACGAATACAATCCCACAACAAACGAACTGACAGAAATAGCTTCATTCCCATTTTCGTCTTCGACAACATATTACAAACTGATCAATTTTGCACAAGGCAATTACGGTTATGTTTTAGATTCGCGCACGCTGTTTTCTTACAATCCGGCAACAAATACATGGAAAACAGCCTCTTTAGCTCCTTTCTATAATTCGATGGGATATTGCGTTGCAGATAATCGTATCTTTTTTGTGTTTTGTAACAACCCCGAAGGAACAGCGAAAGCCGTTTGGGAATATATAATTAACCCACAATAAGCGGCTTAATAAAGCAATTTTATCGTAGTTTTTGATTTTTCCGTATTGACAACTAAAACATAAACAGTATTCGATGCCTGTTTTTTAGTCAGAAACGGGTGTAACGAAAGTTCATGTTTTCCTTGTTGGAATCTTGTGGTTTCGTTTTGCCACAACAGCTTACCGCCAACAGAATAAATTTGTACAGTTGCTAAAGATTCTTGTTGTAAATCGATCGCACAAAAGCTATTGTATTGCAACGGATTCGGGAAAACAGAAACGCTGATATCCGTATTTTTTGCTTGATAATCGCTAAATCCTGCTGTCGAAAATTCGAAAGCTCCTAGATCGATCCGGTTGTTGCCGATACGTTTTCCCATCACAAAATCATAACTTGGCAAAGCCAAACCGGCAGTATCCGGTTTTCCCATGTCGATACATGGACTGTTCGACGACAAGCTGAAATTAAAGTTTGCCGCATCAGCAAAAAGCGGATCTTCCCCGTCGCCATTTTCATAGATCCACAGATTCCCGATTCCTGCAAAGCTGGCTGTCTCACCTTCCACATTACAATAATAAAACTCAGGTTTGGCATTTTGATCCCACAACCAAACCAGCGCATTACCGGTTTCATTGCCTCTGATGATGCAATTCGTGAAAATCGGATTCGATTCTCTGGAAAGAAATATGGCATTTCCCATTCCACAATAATTATTTGCAATTGTGAAATTGTTGTAAAGAGCTCTTTCAGAAGCTAAACTTGCGATAGCACCGCCAAAAGCTCCCGCATGGTTGTTATACATGATAAAATTTGAACAAGAATTTTTTGGTTTTATGGTGTACATCTCGCTGAATGCGCCGCCAAAATAAGCTTCGTTGTCATGAAATAAACAGTTTGAAGCCGCAACATCGCAATGTTCGAGCGAAAGCCCGCCTCCAAATCCGGTGGCAACATTGTCGTAAAACTCAAGTCCGAAAAGTGTTGAGTTCGAATAACGGCAGGCTAATCCGCCTCCCCAGCCGCGCTTGTAATCGATATGTCCGCTTCCGGCTAAGTTATTTGTAAAAACACAGTTATGTATCAAAATGCTGGAAATATCTACGAAAACTGCTCCGCCCGAATAAAATGAATAATTCCGATCGAAACGACAATTGCGAATCGCGACACGTTCCGATTTTCTGATGTAAATAGCACCTCCATTCGAAACAAGTGTATCGCCAACAGCTTTTGCGTTCGAAAAATGACAATATTGGATAAGCGTACTGTCGGAATCTGGTAGCTGTTTTATTTCGAGACCGTTCCAGCTACCTTCTTGACCAAAAAGATTGGCGGCGAAGCCTGTCGAATCGGCAACGCGAAAAAAAATCGTGTCGGTAACCGTTCCTATTGCGTTCAGACTTCCTTCGACTAAAAGCGAATAATAACCGTTAAAAACCACATTTGTTCCCGGAGCAATAGTCAACTGTTCACCTTCGGGAATAATGACATCGCCTGTAACAAGCACGGTTTCATAATTCCACAATCCCATTTGAACGCCTTCAACTTCGTGAATTTGCGCAAATAAAGTCGTGAAAAAGCAAGCGAAAACAAGGATAAGCAGCAATTTTTTCATGTTAATAAGAACTTTTACGGTTATTTTTCCAACAAATATAAGAAGCTTTTTCGACGTGCGATCTTTCTTTTCGATGCCTATTTCGAGTAATTTTCGTACTTTTGCTCGTTCTGAGCATAAACGTTTCTTCTTTAGAAAGAAGCGACTTAAATTAGCGATTCAAAAACGTGTAAACGCATCATGTTTGGTGTTTTTTTAGATGGTATTCTTCTTGGCTTGACATTAGCCATTTTTTTTGGTTTTGGTCCGGCTTTTTTTGCTTTGATTCAAACGAGTATTCATCGTGGTTTCAAGTCGGCGGCGTGGCTTGTATTGGGCATTTTTCTGAACGATTTGTTTATGGTATTCATCTGTTTGATGAGCTCGATTTCGATCATAACCGAAGCCTCGAACCAAATGCTGTTCAGTTTGGTAGCCGGTATCGTCTTAATTTTATTCGGAATTTATACATTTACTCGTAAAGCGAAAGAAATACAAACCAACGATGAGGTGTACGACCGTGAAATCGTTGTTATAAAAAAGAAAAACACCGATCCAAAATGGTTTACCTTTATCATTAAAGGTTTCTTTATGAACATCATCAATCCTTCGTTGTGGTTGTTTTGGATTGGTTGGGTAACGCTGGTTTCGGCACAGAAAGCAGGAAACGAAAGAAGCCTAATTGTGTTTTTTATCGGAACATTACTCACCATTTTATGTACCGATTTGCTGAAAGCCTTTGGTGCGTATTCGGTAAAACGATTTTTTACGTCTAAAATGATGGGTATCATGAACAAAATCGCCGGAATTGGGTTAATGTGCTTTGGAATTTATATGATTGTACACGCATTTTTTTCAATTGATTTCTAAACATACAAATTATGAAAATAGCTGTTTCAAGTTCATGGTGGTCTTCCATTTTCAACGGTATTTTAGCTATACTTTATGGTATTTTAGCACTTTCGATGTCGGAAACAACACTGATTTTAATTGTTAAATATTTTGGAGTAGCACTAGTGCTCATCGGAATCATAATAACTTTGGTTGCATACAATCGCTATCGAAAAAACATACCTTATATCTGGTTGATTTTCGAAAGTATTTTGTTTGTCGCAATTGGTTTGGTGGTGTTTTTCTTTACGCGAGCAACCATTAATCTTGTACTCATTACTATTGGTTTGTGCGTGTCAATGCATTCCATTGGCGAGTTATTCATTTTGGCAAACTTGCCTAAATTTTCAGGGAAAATGCTCTTTCTTGTTTTTGCTGTGTTATTCTTGATGTCCGGAATTTTTATGATAATTTACTCTTTTCGTTTTGCCACTACAATGGTATTCATAAGCGGTATTTTTGCTTTAGTTTTTGGCGTGATGAACATTTGGTTTGCTTTTATTCTTCGAAAACTTCAAAAACAATCCGATAAAACCGACGAAGTCGTCGAAATAAAGTAAAGGGAGCTTCTAAAATTCTCAAAAACACGTACAACGGGAATGTTTTTAGTCCCATTAAAACGAATCGCCAAAACCGGACAGTTAAAAACTTCAAATAATTTTAATTACTTGCGTATCTTTGCTGCTTATTAAGTTTTTACTACATGTTGAGCGAACAGGAACAAATCAGACGGCAATCGTTAGCCGAGTTGAACAAATTAGGTATTAATCCGTATCCTCCCGAACTTTTTGAAGTTACAACCAATACGGCAGAAATTTCCGCAACGTTTAATACCAATCCCGATAAGTTTCAAGATATTGGAATTGCCGGTCGCATTATGAGCCGGCGCATTATGGGAGCCGCTTCGTTTTGCGAATTGCAAGATGCAAACGGACGTATCCAGCTTTATATCAAACGCGATGATATTTGTCCAAGCGAGGATAAAACGTTGTATAACACTGTTTTCAAACGCTTGCTCGACATTGGCGACATCATTGGTGTACGCGGATTTGTTTTCGTAACGCAAATGGGTGAAATAACCGTTCATGTCAAAGAACTCAAAGTGCTGAGCAAATCATTGCGCCCACTACCGGTTGTGAAAGAAAAAGACGGCGTTGTGTACGATGCGTTTAGCGATCCCGAACAACGTTACCGTATGCGTTATGTCGATCTGATCGTGAACGAAGAAGTGAAAAACACCTTTATCACACGCACGAAAATCATCAACACGATGCGCAACTTCTTTAACGAACACGGATTTCTGGAAGTCGAAACACCTATTTTACAATCTATTCCCGGCGGTGCAGCGGCGCGTCCGTTTGTAACGCATCACAACGCTTTGAACATTCCGTTGTATTTGCGCGTAGCAAACGAATTGTATCTGAAACGCTTAATTGTCGGCGGATTCGACGGCGTATACGAATTTGCAAAAGATTTCCGCAACGAAGGAATGGATCGCACACACAATCCCGAATTTACAGTATTAGAAATTTATGTTGCCTACAAAGATTATTTCTGGATGATGGATTTTACCGAAGAAATGATTGAACGTGTGGCAATTGCAACAAACGGCAACACAGTAGTCAAAATTGGCAACAATGATGTAGATTTCAAACGTCCGTTCAAGCGCATTTCAATATTAGATGCTATTAAAGAACATACCGGCATTGATGTGTCGGGAATGGACGAAACAGCTTTACGCGACGTATGCAAAAAATTAGGCATTGAAATAGAAGAGTCAATGGGGAAAGGCAAACTGATTGATGAAATCTTTAGCGAAAAATGCGAAGCGCACTACATTCAGCCGACATTCATTATCGATTATCCGGTCGAAATGTCGCCTTTGTGCAAACGTCATCGCTGTAATCCCGAGCTTACCGAACGTTTCGAACTAATGGTAAACGGAAAAGAATTAGCCAATGCCTATACCGAATTGAACGACCCGATCGATCAACGAAACCGCTTCGAAGAGCAAATGCACCTATCGGAGCGTGGCGACGACGAAGCCATGTTTATCGATCACGATTTTTTGCGTTCGTTGGAATACGGCATGCCGCCAACATCCGGAATGGGAATCGGAATCGACCGTCTGACAATGTTGATGACCAATCAGCAAAGCATTCAGGAAGTATTGTTTTTTCCGCAAATGCGACCCGAAAAAGTCAAAAAAACAGCTACGCCAAACGATTTCATCGAAATAGGAGTACCCGAACATTGGGCTGAAGTGTTAGTCGAATTAGGCTATACATCGATTGATGCACTGCGTGAAGAAAAAGCCACTTCGATTATGTCGAAACTCAACGGAATCAGAAAAAAGGAAAAAATGAACATCGCTGCTGTACAACTCGACGAAGTTGAATTGTGGCTGTCGGACAAAAAATAAATAGGGAGCTTCTAAAAATCTAAAATACAGCGTTACGCTCACTCGCCAAAATGCTCATTTACGCCAAGTAACCGACGTTGCGGAGCGAATGCAGAAGCCGCTTGCGGATTATGCTGAGCCGCGAGGAGGAAAAGACCGCAAAGCGGAATTAAACGCCGCTTTTGTCTCGGTCGCAAGCCTTGTCTTTTGAATTTTTAGAAGCTCCCAATACAATTCGAAATAAAAAGAAATAATTTTGTTGCTTTTTGTTTAAAAGTTGTATTTTAGTAGATTGAATTTTAACGAATGAATTGTGTAGTAAATCTTTTCAAGATGAGAAATAAATATTCCTTTAAAATACAGCTGATTGTAAGCGTAGTCCTGTTACTTTTTTCGACAGAATCTTTTTCGCAACTTACTTATAGCGAGACTGTTTCGAATCAAAAAGGCAAAAAAACAAAAACCTATTCCACAACAGGTATACCGGCAACTTTTCAGTCTCATTGGCAACTAGGAGTAGGTTTTGGTCCGACTGTATTTTTTGGCGATGTAAAACAAAAAGACTACATGCCTACGTTTCGCGACAAAAATGAAATCCGTTACGGAATCGATTTCACATTAGGATACCGGTTTTCGCCCGTTTTTGGCATCAGAGGAATGTTGTTTTACGGTCACGTTGCCGGAGCAAACGATGAAATTACAAGCTATTTTTATAGTGATATTTTTGAATATACACTCCAGACGGAACTCAATTTTTCCAATATTTTTTCGCGATATAGAGCCGACAGATTGATCGATTTTAATTTGATTTTTGGGATTGGAATGTCGAATTTCAAATCACGAACAAGAAATTGGACTACAGGCGCGGTAGTCGAAAGTGGCTACATTCATAGCAAAGGCATTGGTAACCATACGCTTGAAGGTATTTTGTTAGCCGGATTTGGCTTGGATTTTCGCGTGAGCAACAACATCACGTTGCGCTTGGAATCGCTACTTCGTGGTATGAACACCGATTTGATGGATGGTGTCGAAAATATTCGTTTCGACTACGACACCTATAATCATACATCGATAAAATTTATTTATAAATTCGGACGGCGCGCGAAGAAAGTTGCCGAAGTTCCGTATTCGACTGAAACAGAAATCGTAAAAGACGATCCTATTCTTGACAATGACGATCAGACAATAAATCGCGTGATTGATCTTTCTGATTTGTATCTTGTAGATGACGTTGTTGTTGAAAAAGTTATCGAAGAAACACCCGTTGTAATTGAAGAACCGGTTGTAATCGAAGAACCGGTTTATGAAAAACCGCAACATACAGGAATCGAATACCGCGTGCAAATTAGAGCGCGTCAAAGTAAACCAATTACAATCAGCACATTGTCGCAACAATACAACATTCCGGCAACCGATATTCAGCAATCGATGCACAACGGTTATTATATTTACACAACAGGTTCGTTTCAAACATACGAACAAGCACGTCAATACCGCGATGTTGTTCGGTCGCAACATAACGTACACGATGCTTTTGTAGTAGCTTTTGAAAACGGCGTGCGACTAAATAAACTTCCTTAAAAAGTGGCGTAATGAAAAAAAAAGAAAAATTAGATATTGATTACGACCCCGAGAAAGACGATCTCCCTCGCAATGTAACAGTTTGGATTATAATACTTGCGATTGTAGGTGCTCTTTATTTGAGTCAGATATTCGTGTAGTTTTTCTTATAAAGGGATCCTCTAAATTATTTTGCTGTTCGATAAAACTTTTCGGTGGTGTAGAAAAAACGCTTAAGTTCAATTATAATTCCGAAAACTTATGTCAAAAACAAAACCTTAACTTTCGACATATCATTCGATTACAATCCGGATAATATTCAAAACGAAACATTTCTGGTGTATGAACTTTCCAACATCGATGGAAAACAAATCCTCTGGAAAAACATGGGTATTAATAAAAATCAGAATTATTTAAAATTTTACATAAAAATACCAAAACAACAAACTAATGATTCGGCACTAATATTCCGATCGTACTTGTGGAATAAATTCGGAAATAAATTGAATATCAATAATGTAAAAGTAATTTTACGTTAATTTTTTACAAACTTTTAAAAAGCAATTCGCCTGTTCCGATACGGTATCCTTCTGTTTTGAAAACCAACTTACCTTGTTGGTTCACGATAAACACCAACGGATAATTTTCGCGAAATTCTTGGTTTGTTACTGTTAAAATACGGTGCATCCACGAAGCATTTTGATCGACGATGAAAAGCGAATTTTTAGGTAAATTCCATCTTCTCACATCAAAATCGACCGTGTATTTATCCGAAGGAATCACAAAAAGGAAATTACCGCTCCATTCGTCGAACTGCGCTTTGTGCGCCGTAATATCTTTAAAAAGGTGTTTCGTCGGCTCACGAGTCGGGTCGATGAAGCAAAGAATCAATTCGTTGTTTTTTGCCAGATCCGAAACCAACATTTTCTTTTCTTCTACTTCGATTTCGTGATTCAAATCTATAAAACCGTACGATTCGTCGCGTGGTATCAACTCGCGCAATTCGATTGTTTTTTTCACGGATTCGCCGGCTTTAACATTGAAAAACTCGACACGCGAAAGTGTTGTACCGTCGTGATAACGGTTGCCGGTCGAAAGCAAATAATAACCTTGTTCCAATGCAAGCGTTGCCGGAAAATTGGCTACGCGCGAATCGTTTTCGTAATCGAACGTAACAAAATCGCCGTTTTCGAATTTTGCAATCGTGTAATGAATCCAATATTCGGGCGTAATTGCTTCTTTTCCGTTGTATTCCAAAACGAGCGTTCCGGTTGGCTCAGGCTGTTTTTCGGCATCGAAAGCAATCATTTGCCACGTGTCGTTTTCATACACAAAAAGCTGATTTGTAGCGTTATCCAAATAAGCAGGAATAGCTAACGAACGACAAACTGCTACAAAGAAAATATTGCACGAATGACGGTCAGAATGGCGCAATTCGAACACGCCGCGAGGCGACAACGGACAGTTGAAATAATTGCCTTCCGAATCAATTTTTATATTTGCGTTTGTCCATTCAATCAATTGATTTACTGTTGGCTTTGTTTCGAAAATAGCTGAAAACGCAGCGTTCAAGAAAGCGCGCCACGGACGTATCAGTTCGTTCGAAATACGTGCCGGCATAATACCTTTCAGATATACATCAAGCGGATAGATGCCTTCTTTGTAAACGGTAATGTGTTGTTGCAACACGTCGGCTTGTGTGTCGCGAAGGTCTTTGTCGGACAAAGCAGCTAAAAATTTATCCAAATAAAAGCCATCGACCGGTTTTGCATTTTGATTCAAAAACTTTTCAATTTCAGCGTAATTTCCTTCGCTTTTCAGAATGAAATGCCATATACGTTTCGGTGTTAAGTTTTCATTTTTAATTTGTTGCGTGTAAATTTCAGTTGGGAACGTGCTTATATACGCGTTTCTGATTGAGTCTTCGTATTGCAATCGGCGATTGTTTTCGGCTTCTTTCTCTTTATCAACCGTTACTTTGTTTGGCAAAGCAACCGGAGGTACTATTTCGAAAAGTTCAACATATTCCGCTCCAGCGCGATGATTCAAGGTCAACTCGAGCGTGTCTTGTTGACGCACATCTATTTTCGAATACGCATAGTTGCCGTCTTTCGAAGCCCAAATCAACAAATCGCCAAAACCAGTCGTTAGCGAAGCCTCGCCTTTTTCGTCGGTTTTTCTTGTGGCAATCGGATAATATTCGGCATAATTATACAGTTTGAATTTTACCGTTGCATCGTTCAACAAATTGCCTTTTTCGTCTTTTACGATTATCGTTATCGACTTGGTATTCGTGTAGTTATACAACATATTGATGCGCGAAAACAAATCGGTTCTGTGATTGATTTCTTCTGTTCCGATGTATTTTCCGTAAGCGTTCGAATGTACCATCATGGCGCGTGTCGACGGTGTTGCAAACCAGCCCATATTGAGGGCGGCATCAGGCTCGCAAGCACCCATAAAATACCATTTGCCATCTACCCACACTTCGACCCAAGCATGATTGTCGTCGGTGTGCGCCCAACGTGGTGTGTAACATTGACGCGCCGGAATTCCGACAGCTCGCATCGCCGTTACGGTAAAAGTCGACTCTTCGCCACAACGCCCGAAAGCCGTTTTAATCGTTGCTAACGACGACGATGTACGACCATCAGACGGACGATACGTTACTTTTTCGTGGCACCAATGATTCACTTCAAGTGCGGCATCGTACATCGATAAATCTTTCACGCGGTCTTTTATTTCGTTGAAAATCACCCTACGAGCCGTATCAAGATTTTCGTTGTTGACACGATAAACCAATACAAAATGGCGGAAAATGTCTTCAGGAATTGTTTTTCCCCACGAAAAATAATCGCGTGCTTTAAATGCGTAACGTACTTGATCTAAAAAATAGGCACCATCGTAATCGGCTAAATCGCTGTACGGCATATAAGCATACAAAAATTCTAAGGCTTCTCGTTCTTCGGTAGTGATTTTTTGATCGAAAACATCGAAAAGTTGTAGGCTCCGATTCGCTGCTAAATTTTTGCGTGCAGCAAAATCCTGTTGCACTTCTTTACGATACGATTCGTCGTCGATGAAATGTTTGTGGTCGCAAGCACTCATGATTAAAATAGAAAGCGTCAGCACAAACAAAATTCTTAAAAAACTGATTTTCATTGCAATTACTGTGTTAATTTGATGGGTTTTTATTCTTCTCTCCAAAAATACAACTTCCTAGCGGATCGACCTATTTTTGAAACAAAAAATAACTTTCGACACAACTTGAATTTTGCTTTGTACCTTTGCAAATCAAAGGTTTCACAAATGTTTCAACGAAAAATCGAACTATTAGCTCCGGCAAAAGACCTCGAAACGGGCATTGCTGCCATCAATCACGGTGCCGATGCCGTGTATATCGGCGGAACACGTTTTGGCGCACGACAAGCGGCTTCGAACACGTTGAACAACATCGAACAATTGGTACAACACGCACATTTGTTTGGCGTAAAAGTATATGTTACAACAAACACGCTTTTATTTGATAATGAATTAGTTGAAGCAGAAAAACTTGCTAATGATTTGTGGTCAATTGGTGTTGATGCGCTTATTGTTCAAGACATGGCTTTTGCCGAAATGAACTTGAAAATTCCGCTTCATGCGAGTACACAAACGAACAATATAGATGTTGAAAAAATTCGTTTTTTTGAAAAAACAAGATTCGAACGTGTCGTTTTAGGACGCGAACTCAGCCTCAAACAAGTCGAAAAAATTCACGCAACAACCGCTATCGAACTCGAATATTTCGTTCACGGCGCGTTGTGTGTCGGGCAAAGCGGTCAATGTTATATGAGTCTTGTTTTAGGTGGACGAAGTGCCAACAGAGGTGCTTGCGCACAGCCTTGCCGACTTGCCTGGTCGTTGTACGACACGAACGAAAATTTGCTTGTTGCAAACAAACACCTGCTTTCGCTCAAAGATTTGAATCATTCGAATTTTCTCGAACAACTTCTCGATGCGGGCGTTTCGAGCCTCAAAATCGAAGGACGATTGAAAGACAGTGCTTATGTCAAAAACACAACGGCTTATTACCGCGCTAAACTCGACGCAATTTTCAAACGGCGAAACGACTTTATAAGAGCAAGTTACGGAACGAACAATCCGACTTTCGAACCGAATCCCGAAAAAACGTTCGCACGTGGTTTTTCAAACTATTTCCTTTTTGGAAAACAACAACAAATTGACAATCCGCACACGCCAAAAGCAATGGGCGAACGGCTTGGAGCAGTAACAGAAATTCGTTCAAATGCGTTTTCGATTCAGACCGAAAAAACAATTCACAATGGCGACGGTTTGTGTTTTTTCGATAAAGAAATGTTGCTCAAAGGAATGAATGTCAGCGGCGTAAATGGAAACCGTATAACACCTAATAAACTTGAAAACCTTTTTGTCGGTGCCGAAATCTATCGCAACTACGACCATGAATGGCACAAAAAAATTGAAAAATCGAAAGGCGAACGTAAAATCGCAATCGATCTTGTATTAAGTGCTACTTTAACCGGCTACACACTTGAAGCGACCACCGAACAAGCTGTTTCAGAATGTGCTTTCATAAACATTGAAAAAATAAAAGCCAACAATCCCGAAAAAGCGCACGAATCGATCCGAAAAAAAGCGTTGCAGTGGGGCGATACACCGTTTCGGGTAATTCATTTCAGCACAAATTTCGACACCGATTACCTCGTTCCGGCAAGTGTTATCGGTTCGTTAAAACAACAGCTTGTAGCAAAGTTGACCAAAGTCATTTTGCAAACAGCAATCGCCACGCGCAAAACAAACAAAATCAAACGAGAAAACTATCCATATACCGAAAAAACACTCGATTTCAAAGGAAACGTAACCAATCGGAAAGCACGCGAATTTTATCAAAACCATGGCGTTACGGCAATTGAAAATGGACTTGAACTTGAAATTCCAAAACGCGATATCACTGTTATGACAACCAAATTCTGTGTTCGGTTCGCACACGGTTTATGTCCGAAACAAACAGGTCAAAAAGCCGAACCACTTCTGATTCGAAACGGTAAAAATACATTTCAGTTACAATTTGATTGCGGAAATTGTCAAATGAATATAAAACAAATCGTGAAAACGTAAAATCACGAAGCTGCAAAAAAAAGGTTTTACATTTTTAAAACGCTTCTTAAGAACGTCATTACAGTTGACCCTGCCATAGAAACCAGAACAACAAAACAATCACCTATTTTTTCGTACATTCGCTGCCTCAAATTATTAAACCGATATACGCATGTTCAGAACACACACTTGTGGCGCACTACGCCTTTCAGACGTTGGAAAAGAAGTTGTTTTAAGCGGTTGGGTACAACGTATCCGCGACAAAGGAACTTTGCTTTGGATTGATCTTCGCGACCGATACGGCATTACACAACTGTTTCTCGAAACCGGATTGAGCGATCAAAAAGTGATTGATAAAGCGCGGGCATTAGGTCGCGAATATGTTATTCGGGTTGAAGGAACGGTTGTCGAACGCGAATCGAAAAATCCGAATATTCCGACAGGCGAAATCGAAATTCGCGTAACACAAATCGAACAACTCAACGCCAGCAAAACACCTCCTTTCACTATCGAAGACAATACCGATGGCGGCGACGAACTGCGTATGAAATACCGCTATCTCGATTTAAGGCGTAATTCGTTGAAAAACAATATAATGTTGCGTCATAAATTAGCGATGCAAACACGTTATTATTTGGATTCGCAAGGATTTTTAGAAATCGAAACGCCCTATTTAATCAAATCAACACCCGAAGGTGCTCGCGATTTTGTGGTGCCTTCACGAATGAATCCGGGTGAATTTTATGCACTTCCGCAATCGCCACAGCAATACAAGCAAATTCTGATGGTATCGGGATTTGATAAATATTTTCAGATTGTACGCTGTTTTCGCGACGAAGATCTTCGCGCCGACCGACAACCTGAATTTACGCAAATCGACTGCGAAATGTCATATATAAGTCAAGAAGACATTCTCAACACCTTCGAAGGCATGACACGCCATTTATTCAACAAAATAAAAGGCATTACATTCGACACGTTCGAGCGCATGGATTGGCATACCGCCATGAAATTTTACGGATCCGACAAACCCGATCTTCGTTTCGGAATGGCTTTTGTCGAATTGAACGATTTAGCGAAAGGCAAAGGGCTTGGCATATTCGACGAAGCGGAACTCATCATTGGAATCAAAGCCGAAAATTGTGCCGAATACACCCGAAAACAATTAGATGCCTTGACCGATTTTGTGAAACGCCCGCAAATTGGTGCCAAAGGATTGGTTTATGTGAAATACAATACAGATGGTACTATCAAATCATCTGTCGATAAATTCTATTCACCCGAAGATTTGAAACTTTGGACTGATCGTTTCGGGGCAAAACCCGGCGATTTGTTATTGATTTTGTCAGGAAATACCGATGCTGTTCGTAAACAAATGAACGAGTTGCGTCTCGAAATGGGCAATCAACTCGGATTGCGCGATCCGAATGTGTTTAAACCGCTTTGGGTAGTTGATTTTCCGTTGCTCGAATGGGACAAAGAAACAAAACGTTACTACGCGATGCACCATCCTTTCACTTCGCCCAAACCCGAAGATATTGCCTTGCTCGAAACCAATCCTGAAAACGTAAGAGCAAATGCTTACGACTTGGTTATCAATGGCGTTGAAATTGGCGGCGGCTCAATTCGTATCCACGATCGCGAATTGCAACGTAAAATGTTTTCATTACTCGGTTTCAGCGATCAGGAAGCCCAAAACCAATTTGGTTTCTTGATGGATGCTTTTGAATATGGTGCTCCGCCACATGGAGGCATTGCTTTAGGTTTCGATCGTTTGGTAGCCATGTTCGGTGGACAAGATAGTATCCGCGACTTTATCGCTTTTCCAAAAAACAATGCTGGTCGCGATATGATGGCAGATTCGCCTTCGACAATTGCAACGGCACAGTTAGACGAACTTCAAATAGCTTTAAAAGCAACGAAAAAGGAGTAGACGGATTTTTTTCGCTGTTCGGCAAAGCGTCTTAGTCAAAAGCAAGTCTCAGGGGATTTTACAGGTATGTACTGCCGCTTCGGGCAGTGGTTTAGCGTTTTTACGCTACCGCAGGCAACGCTTCGCTCGCCTGCGGTTACGAAAGGGTTAAGCCCTTCGGGCTACCAGCACAGAGCAACAAGTGCATGGCTTGAAAAGCCAAATCTTCATAACCGCAGGTCGGATGACCTACGGTAGAAAATACCTCCTACAAAACTGCCTAAAAGACAGCACATCATCGGCACACAAAGTGCTACATCCTGACTTTGTTGCCTATTCGTACAATGGATTCCGACCTTCGTCGGAATGACTTTTTCATCCATGTCATGCCGTTGCAGAACGGCATCCACTGTAATAAACACAATTCCAATTTCTTGGGTAACGCGTAGCGTTTTAAACGTGTGAGAACGGCGTAAATGCGTTGAAAAATACTTTTGTTATTTAACTAATTAAAATTTGTAGATTTTCTATAACACAAATCTGATCGTTATAAAAAAAGAAAGGTGAACGCGGGGAGCGTTCACCAATCCAAAACCAAAAACCAAAATTTATGAAAAAACTTTCTTTACGCACAATGAATCCCATAATCCTTGGTAAGGAATAAATAGTGTGAGAATGTTAAGAACTGATGCAAAAGTATAACAATTTTTTGCTTTAAATTGTTAACGTAATTTAATTGTTGTTAATAAATGTTAATCTGTTGTATTTCATAGAAATAAATCCGAAATAAAAAACTTAATTTTGTCCAATGAATCGACGTATTATAACAAGTGTTGTTGTTTTAACTACTATAGCTCTCTTTGGCTTAATCGTACTACAATTATATTTAATCGGTCATGCTCTGAAAGTTCGCGAAGCAACCTTTGTAAATGCTGTAGATCGATCTGTCGAACACGTATTGCAAGCATTAAATCAAAACGAAATCAGGAAACAATACGAACGTCAGGTGCAGTACATACAAATACAATCGAATATTAAACATACTTACGATTCGATCATGAAAGCGTTTAATAACACGTTTCCGTTTCCCCTGTCGGGCGATAATTATCTCCAATATCTCGAACGGGCTTCCGAAACGCGCAATCTGATTCAGGAAATGATATTATCTTATCGCCAAAATTTAAACGAAAATCTCTCAATTGATCCCTTATACATTGATTCATTGATCGCCGTCGAACTGAAACAACATGGAGTCAACACAAAATACGAAATGGGTATTTTTAGCCCATTGACCAACTCGATGCTTTTTCAGAAAACAGGTTATTATCCGCAAGAACTCTTGAACGAAGCGTTTATTTATGATATGTTTCCTGTTTTAGCAACACCACATCACGCCGAAAAACTACTCCTCTATTTTCCGAACGAAAAACGTTTTGTACTCAAACAGATATGGGATATTCTTGGCATTTCGGGCTTTCTGATTGCTATTATCGTACTCTGTTTTGCGACAACTATTTTTACCATTATCCGACAAAAAAAACTATCGGAAATGAAAAACGACCTCATCAACAACATGACCCACGAGTTCAAAACGCCGATATCGACTATCAGCTTAGCTTGCCAAGCTCTTGCCGACAAAGACATTCAAAAAACAGAAGGATTGTACGAAACATACATCAGCATGATTGCCGAAGAAAACCGGCGTTTGGGAACAATGGCAGAACAAATTTTGCTATCCGCCGTGATGGAAAAAGGAGAAATGATCTTTAACAAAGAAGTCGTTGATATCGACCAGATAATACAAGAATGTTATGTCGCCGAAAAATTAGCCGTAACACAAAAAGGAGGCACTATTCGTTGCGATTTGAATGCCAAACAGACACTTATTTATGGCGATAAAATGCACTTGAAAAACGTGATTCTCAATCTTTTAGATAATGCTATAAAATACGCCAATGGCACTCCGAAAATTGCCATACAAACACGCAATATTCCTCACGCCATCGAAGTGAGTGTACAAGACAACGGACCCGGCATAAGCAAAGCAAATCAAAAACGAATTTTTGAAAAACTTTACCGCGTGCCAACAGGAAACATTCACAACGTAAAAGGATTTGGATTAGGACTTAACTATGTAAAAAATATCGTCGAAGAACACGGCGGATTCGTTCATTTAAACAGCGAATCGAAAAACGGATCTACATTTTTTATCCGCCTGCCATTATACGAAGTCTAAACAACTAATAGAATATATATTATGGAAATGGAACAAGAAATAAACGTATTACTAGCCGAAGACGACAAAAATCTAGGCATAATCCTACAGGCATATCTCAACGCAAAAGGATTTCCAACCACACTATGCATCAATGGTGCTGAAGCTTTAAAACTATTCAAACATGGTGATTATAATTTTTGTATCTTTGATGTGATGATGCCCGAAATGGATGGATTTACATTAGCTGCCGAAGTGCGCAAAATTGACCCAAAAGTACCTTTGTTGTTTTTGACGGCAAAAACAATGCAAAACGACAAACTTCATGGGTTTGAATTAGGTGCAGACGACTACATAACCAAACCTTTCAACATGGAAGAGTTGTTGATGCGCATCAAAGCAATATTGCGCCGCTCAGCTGAAGATATTGTGCGTCAGACAATTTTTGAAATCGGAAGTTTTACATTCGATTACAACAGTTACACGCTCACGCACAATGGAAAAGAAAACAAATTAACATTTAAAGAATCGGAATTATTGCGTTTGCTTTGCGAAAACTTGAATCAAGTACTCAATCGCTCCGTTGCGTTAAACAAAATATGGTTAGGAGAATCGTATTTCAATGCACGCACAATGGACGTTTATATTACGAAACTTCGAAAATATTTCAAAGAAGATCCGAATGTCGAACTGCTGAACGTTCACGGAATAGGATTTAAACTAATTGTAAAAACGTAATAAAAATAAAATCGCATGACTGTAACTGTATTACTTGTCGGATCTTTATTGCTTTTTGTCAGCCTTTTAGCAGGGAAAACAAGCCATAAATTTGGCGTACCAACACTCCTACTCTTTCTATTTATTGGTATGTTAGCAGGTTCAGATGGTATTGGAATCAAATTTGACAATCCAAAAGCAACACAATTTATCGGTGTTATTGCGTTGAATATTATTTTGTTTTCGGGAGGCATGAGTACCAAATACAAAGACATCAAACCAATTGCAATTACCGGACTTGTTTTATCGACATTTGGGGTACTTTTTACAGCATTTTTTACCGGAATTTTTATCTACTGGCTCACTAATAATGTGATAACAACACTTACATTTACGTTTGCCGAATCGCTATTGTTGGCTTCAATCATGTCGTCGACCGATTCTGCAACAGTATTTAATATTTTACGATCAAAAGGACTGTCGCTAAAAGAACGTTTAAAGCCGCTTTTGGAGTTCGAAAGTGGAAGTAACGACCCGATGGCTTATATGCTTACCTTCGCTTTTATTGAAGTCATTCAGCATCCCCAAAGTTCATTATGGAGCATGGTTGGTCTTTTCTTTATGCAACTAATCATCGGAACCGTTGCCGGATTTTTATTTGGGCTGTTTTTTGTTCGCGTTATCAATAAAATAAATTTAGAAAATGATTCGCTTTATTCCGTATTGCTGATAGCGGTTATGTTTTTCATTTTTTCATTTACCGACTTTGCTAAAGGAAACGGCTATTTAGCTGTATATGTTGGCGGTTTGATTATCGGAAACAACAAATTTATTCACAAGCGCAGTGTCATCAAGTTTTTCGATGGATTAACATGGCTGTTTCAAATTGTGATGTTTATTACGTTGGGACTTTTGGTAAATCCGAAAGAATTATTGCCTGTTATGGGAATAGGACTGCTCGTTGGCGTTTTCATGATTTTGTTAGGACGTCCGCTTTCTGTTGTGCTTACATTGCTGCCATTCAGAAAATTATCAGCTAAAGCAAAAGTTTATGTATCGTGGGTAGGTTTGCGCGGGGCCGTTCCAATTATTTTTGCAACCTATCCGTGGATTGACGAAATTCCACAAGCAAAAATGATCTTTAACATCGTGTTTTTTATCACGATACTCTCCATGTTGATTCAGGGAACGACAGTGCCGAGTATGGCAAAGCTGCTTCATCTTTCTGTCGAAAAACCTGAAAAACAAAAATTAACAGAATTTGATATAGAGTTTTCAGAAGATATTAAATCGGCGATGACTGAATTTACAATCAAAAAAAGCAATCTGTATCATGGCAACAAGTTGATGAACATTCCTTTATCCGACAGAACATTAGCCGTAATGGTCAAGCGCGACCATCATTATTTCGTTCCGAAGGGAAATACCGAACTTAACGAAGGTGATGTATTGTTGCTCATTAGCGACGACGAAGCCATTTTAAAAGAAAAATACGATTGGCTGAGCAAAGAAGACAGAAATAACGCAACCACAGCCAATTAGCATGAAACAAAAATCTTTTATCTAGAAAATTTGATCATAAGCAATTCATTTTTTCCCCTCTTTTTTGTGTAAACCTATTTTAGGACGAGACGTAGTGTCGTTATTATTTCACGCGGACCATTGGGTTTACTTGGATTTGTCCTCCGATTGCTTTTAAAACTTTCATTATGGTCGCAAATTGGGGTTTAGCCCCGTCCGATAATGCTTTGTACAAACTTGGTCGGCTCAATCCGGTTTCCTCCGAAATTTTGGTCATTCCGATGGCTTTTGCGATGTGTCCGATTGCGTTAATAATGTCAGCATTATCTCCTTCCTCCAAAACAGTATTGAGGTATTCGGCTATCATTTCTTTGCTGTCCAAATAGTCCGCTATGTCAAATTTTGAAGTTCCCATTTTTCTATTTGTTTAATTTTTTCCAAATTTCTTTTGCCTTTTCGATGTCCCTTTTTTGGGTTGATTTATCCCCGCCAATCAACAGGACGATTATTTTCCATCCTTTTCTTTGAGGTAAACCCGATAACCTTTGGCAAAGTTTATCCGCAATTCTATTATTCCATCACCAACAGGTTTATTGTCCCCAAAATGTTCATCATTCTCCAATTTCTGAATTCGAAACAGGATTTTAGCCTTGGCTCTCAAGTCTTTTAGCTTTCTCATCCATTTATCAAATTCAGGTGTCTTTTCTATAAAGAACATAAATTACTGTATCTAACTGGATACAAAGTTAGATGAATTTTTTTAATTAGGCAAGTGTTCTGGATTTTATCGTGCGGACTGGAATAATGCACCTAACGTGCGGCAGGTGTCCGACGTGGCACGGAAGAAGCGGCGCGAAGCACCAGTGTAGTCGCATGTTGAATACCCGCCGCACGTTGTAGGCTGTTTTTCTTATCGTTTCTTTCTGCTTTCTTTCCATTTCGAGAAAACAAGATTTTGTGTTTTTAGCCGTTTTTGTTGCCACACAGAATAGCCATAAAAATTCCAAGCATAATTTACTCCTGACGGTTTTTTGTTTGAAATTGTGTATAAATCAACATATCCACCTGTCGAATTATCGTAGTTCTCCGTCTCACTGCCATACACAATATTCCAACCTTTTTTTAGTGTCAAGTCACATTTTTCTATAACCCCATAGTCGTCATGAATATCTTTATATTCTCCTTTAATAGTAACATCGCCGTCAACATATACCCAAAAAGTATAATGCAAGCTATTCTCAGTTTCTTCTCCTAAATAGAAATCTCCGATTTCATCGTCATCTACATTGTACCCTATTAAATATTCAAGAAAAAATATTTTGACATTTTTGTTGCTTATGGAAATTCCCGCTTCCAATAACTCATCATCATCTAACTCAAGCGTTTCTAAATATTTTGCTCCCATAGTTGCAGGAAGTTCCAATACAAAACCATTGTTCTGATATGGAGCTTGTGCAATTGTATCATAACCATAATCGTCACTCTCCCAATCGTCACCATCCCAATAAGCAAGGGCTTTTACTGTTTCGATTTGGGTAGAGCCATTGATTACATTAGTTGCTGTAATCTTTGAAGCACTATCAGGATCATCACCTTTGTCGCAAGAATTAAACACTGTGGCTGTCAGTACCAAGACTAAAAATAGTCCGTAATTTAAAAATATCTTTTTCATTTTTGCAAAAATTTTAAATTTGCCTCCACTTTCGGCTATCGGCTTCTCCGTTTTCCACCGCTGAATGTAACTTTTCCGACTTATTAAATCACGCATAATTACATCATATTAAGCATTTTATATATCGCTTTATCAAAAGTTTTCATTTTCAAAAGTTTTGATAAAGATAATGCTTTTTTAACACAAGTATAATAACATTTATTTTTTTGTTTACGAATATTATTTTTATTTGCGGTGGCATAACGGGGTGGCGACTTTATGTAGTGGTGGATTACTAACGTTCGTATCGTTCTAAAAGATTTTACTTTTTTTATAATTTTTCGCGAAAAACAAAATGCAATCTGTTTTAATTTTTGCCGTTGTTATGTTTATTTTTGCCGAAAATATTTTATGATGAATAAGAAACTCCTTTTTGCAGGATTATTTTTGATTGGAACTGTTTTGTTTTTCGGTGCATGCAAATCGACTCCCGAAAAGAAAATGATTGGTACGTGGATAGTAAAAACAGTAGAAGTTGATTTCGACGAGATGAAATCAACTCCCGAAATGGTAAACCAAGTGATTGAAAAAGAGAATCGTATGCAGTTAGAATTTGTCAGCGATTCGATTTTATTGATCAAAGATGACCATGCTTCACACCGCACCGTTTGGTCGTTAAATCCTAATGGCGGCATCTTTTTCCGATTCGAAAATTCGCCCCAGTTTAATCTTTTGGGAACATACGACACCGAAGAAAAATCGATTACAACAAATTCTTCGACACCACTCGGAACGATTAACGTTGTTTATAAAAAGGAATAATCAAAAAAGCCGTTTTAACGTTTTTTAATAAAAAAACGAGATGCAATAATAATAAGGGGACTTCTAAAAATTTCAATATCAAGGCTTGCGACTGAAACAAAAGCGGAGTTTACTTGGCGTAAATGAGCATTTTGTTGAAGAAGCGTAACGCAGAAATTGGGATTTTTAGAAGTCCCCCCCATAATTCATTTTTTTATATTACTTTTGGTTGGGTTTAATCCTTTAAAAAATTCATACGATGAAAAGAATTACCATTATTGCACTATTGCTACTGTTTGGCTTGTTTTTATGCTCATCCTCAATTCAAGCAAAAGACACAAAACACAAAAAAGCATACGTTTTAGGAGGAACAAATGTTGTAGTTTGCGACCAAATTGGAGATGAATTTTTGATTCGAACCGATCTGATTGGAAAAACATTATTTGACGGCAAAAACAAAATCGTTATTACCGATGCTACAATTACAGATTTCGGAAACAAAGAATTTGCCTATTTGATTATTAGTGGCGAATCTAATACTTATTTCGAAGATTCTTTAATCGCCCAACACCTTCTTATTGCGCATCCGGTCTATATGGCTGCAAAAAACGAAAAAGCACCACCGGCAGGTGGTGGCACGGGAATAATCACAAATCCTACCACACACGCTTGTATACCGGGAACTGGAAACAACCACTGTGCTTGTTGTGAATTTAACACAAATAGCGAAGGAAAAATTACCGGATGTAAATGTGGCGATTGTAGTAGTAGCGGACTTTTTCCTCAATGTGGACATTCTATTTCGACAGTTCAAAGTAAGTCTGGCGGAAACATACCTATTATAGACTCCTTAATAAAATACTTTGAATAAAACGCTGTTACTATCTGGTGTTCAGTTTTCCGTAGCGATAATTCCTAAATTTAGGATTTTAATACTTCTTTTTTCTTAATTGTTTATTCAAATCTTTAATTCAACTTTCGTAAGTTCGTTCTAAGCCGCATTGGCGGGTGGTGCAAAATTGAATAGGTTTACAAAACGCTCATTATCAGACAATAAGTGTTTCATTACAATATCAATGTCGAACGACATAATATCGGATAATTTTGTTAATAATTCTATGATATACAATAAGATACACTTATTCAAGGTGATTTCGAGCAACTCAGCTTTGGTGTTGCGAAACAATGCCCATAGCGTTTCGTAAGCCTCGAATCGCTTGGTGTCAAATTTTCCGAAGTGAAATCGTTTGCTATTGTTACAGCTTTGAACGCTAATTTTTATTTTAGAAGTTTATGTGTAGATTTATCATACTAATTTTGATTTTTTCATAGATAGTTATATCTTTGCGGTAAATATTAACCGCAATGAGAAGGAAAATCTATGACAAGTTGGTCGAGTGGAAAGACAAACAGGGACGGATGCCGTTGATAGTGGGTGGCGCACGGCAGGTGGGAAAAAGCTATATTCTCAAAGAGTTCGGAGCTGCGGAGTTCGACAACTTCATCATCGTCAATCTCGAAACCGACAAGGCGTTGGCTCAGAAGTTTGAGGAAAATATTACACCCGCCCCGATTATTCAGTATTTGGAGGCGGCGCATTCTCAGCGAATCGTTCCAGGTAAAACACTGGTAATATTCGACGAAATACAAGCTTGTGCCAAAGCCCTCACCTCGCTGAAATACTTTCAGGAAGAAGCCCCCGAATATCATGTCGTGGCGGCGGGTTCGCTGTTGGGTGTAGCCATTAATCGCCAAAAAGAGGATTATTCCTACCCCGTTGGCAAGGTGGACGAGATGACACTCTATCCCATGGACTTCGAGGAGTTTCTGTGGGCATTGGGCAGAGATAACTTTGCCGATTCTATTCGCGAGCACTATCTCTCGAACGAACCTCTGAATATTCACACAGAAACTCTCGACCACTACAACAAATATCTGATTGTCGGAGGTATGCCGGCGGCGGTTAAGGAGTTTGTCGCCACAAACAGTTTTGTGACGGTGGCAGATATTCAAAACCGCATTCTGAACGAGTATATTGCCGATATGGCTAAATATGCCGATGCCTCGACAAGTGTGAAGATTCGCGCTTGCTATGAATCGATTCCGGCGCAGTTAGCCAAAGAGAACCGCAAGTTCCAATACAATGTCGTCAAGCGCGGTGCCACCTCCACAATCTTCGGTGAGGCTATCGAATGGTTGAATTATGCAGGTGTAACGCTGAAATGCCAAAAAATCACACAAGGCATACTTCCCATAAAGGCGTATGTCGATTTAAGCGATTTCAAACTCTATATGTCGGATACGGGTATGCTCACGATGCAGTCGGGATTGCCACCCTCGACTATACTTTCACCTCTCGATACGGATATTCCATTCTTGGGTGCCCTCACAGAGAATTACGTTGCGCAATGTTTGGTGGCAAATGGGATACCTCTGCACTATTGGAAGAACGATAACACCGCCGAGGTGGATTTTGTGATTCAGCAGGGCGTAGATGTAGTGCCCGTCGAGGTGAAGGCAGGGCGAAGGGTTCGTGGCAAAAGTTTCGGTATTTTTATGGATACCTACAAATCTTGTTGCGGAATCCGCATCTCGAAGAAGAATTTTGGCTTCGAAAACGGAATCAAGTCGGTGCCGCTTTATGCTGTGTTCTGTATTGAATCTAATTATTTAAAAGGATAAAAGATGAATCTATATAATTTCCACAAACAAATACCAAGCAAAATCTACGAAAGGGGCGAAGAATATTACGAAGATGATACGATTGAGCGTGTCGAACATAATTGCCCCGATACATGGACGGCAGAAGTAGTCGGTAGCGATATGTATTCTATTGAAATAAAGTTGAATGGCGATGAAATTGTATCGTGGGATTGTGATTGCCCTTATGATTATGACGATATATGCAAACATATAGTCGCTGTTCTTTTGTATATCAAGGATCACAGAGACGAACATCCTGTTACTATCGAAATGCCGTTGTCTGAATCACAAGATCAGCTGTCTGAAATTCTAAAACAGACGAATAATAAAGAACTTATTGCGTTTTTATCAGAATATGCCGACAAGGATCCCGATTTTTATCAAGCCATACAATCCAATCTCCACCCTAAAAAGAAAACAACAACTCCGGTAGATTATTCCAAAGAAATACAAAAATGTTTTCGACATTCATCGGGCAATTATAATTATAGGAATGAAGGGCAAGCTATTGCTGTCAAGTTGGATAAATATATCGAGAAAGCCAAGTCGTTAGTAAAACTGAATTGTCAAGAGGAAGCCATAACTATTTTGATCCAGATTATCAGAGAAATAGGAGAAGACTATGAAGAGTATGACGATTATAATGGAGATTTGGCTTGTGCTTGTCAAGATGCAATAGATGTAATAGCCGAAATGGTTGAATCAGGTTTGTCTGATGATTTACTGAAAGAATTGACCGATGAAATAAGCCAATTAATCAAAAACAGCAATTACGACAATTATGATTTAGGCAATTTAAGCGAACTGTTCTTTTCGATAAGCCTGAAAACATCTAACTTCGACAATAGTATTCGCATCATTGCCGAAGCGTTGCAAAATGAACCGGATAGTTTTCGTACAACTTCATTGGTAAGGACTAAAATTGAATTGTTAGAAAATTCCGGTAAAAAAGAAGAAGTAGAAAAAGTAATTTCATCTTATTTGTATCTTCCTGAAATTCGGAAGATTAAATTGCAAAAATTGATTGATGAAAAAGAATACGAGAATGCCCTTACGCTGATTGACGAAGGAATTAGTATTGCCGAAAAGAAAAAACATCCGGGAACAGTGGCAGACTGGAAAGACGAGAAATTGTCGGTCTATTTGCTGATAGAAAACAAGGCAAAAGCTATTGAATTAGCAGAGGATCTATTCGTTAATGGCAGAGATAGTATGAAGTATTACCATACGTTGAAAACTGTTATTCCATCTAATTTGTGGAAAGAGTATCTCGATAACCATCTTCTCAAATCGGCGAATCAGCACAACTGTGGTTTAGAACACGTATATGCCAAGATTTATATTGAGGAAAAATATTGGGATCGACTAATGGATTATGTTGAGAAAAACATTCGATTAGGAAAATACTGTTCGTTGGCAACTTATGAATCCCATTTGAGAACTCATTACCCGGAACGTATGTTAGCTTTTTATGAGACACAAATCACAGATTATGCGGCAAAAAACATGGGCAGAGACCACTATAAATATGTGGCTGATATTTTGAAAAGGATGAAAACATACCCCAATGGAAATAAAACAGTCAATACACTTTTAACACATTTCAAATCAATTTATCCCAATCGGCGCGCCATGATGGAGGAGTTGGCTACAATTTGAGTGCTGCATAAACAAAACGCGAGACAGAACTCAAGCTGATACATTACCGCCATTTTTAGGGAGTCTTTAATTATATTGTGTGTTTCAAGAAAAGTAGCATCATTTGCTGATGTTTCAAAATACCAATTTTTACGAAAAATGGAATCTCTAATTATCACTTCAGACAGGCTTATACAACATACAAATACTGATTTTGTTCATTATTTGTATCATATTATTGCGTGAACAACCGATTAATCGGTATAATTGGGGCAAAAGGCACGGGTAAATTATCCTTATTATAAAGAAAATATTGCAACGTATCCTATTCAGGTTGAGCAGTCTATCAATAAAACGCTGAACGAAGATTTGCCGGCAATAGAACATATTGAGTATGCTACTATTTTGAAAATCAGAAAATTGCTTGCTACTATTTCAGAAACGGTGCCTTTTACGCCAAACATTACAAATTTGGATGCAGCAATAGAAATAGGCAGACACGCTTTAGTAAAGTATCTTTATTTGTTGGATAAAGCCGGTATATTACTCTGTATTACCGAACCCAATCAAACGCTTCAAACACTGGCAAAACCACAAAAAGTGTATCTTGATAATACCAATATTATCCATTCTTTGGCGTTTCAAAATATCAATTTAGGAAATATACGTGAAACGTTTTTTGCCAATCAACTGCGTACAAAACACAGAGTAAATACGGCAGAAAATGGAGATTTCACGATTGACGGAACTCTAATTTTTGAGGTTGTTGGAAAAAACAAAGGCGGCTCGCAAATAAATACCATTTTGAAACCAAAAATATTTACTTAACTTTGCTCAAAAAGTTTATATCTAAACTGCTAAAGTTACATTAAACCTAATATTACATGAAATCGACAAAAACATTTTTAAAGTTTTCGCTGTGCTTGTGTTTGGTTGCAGGACTTGGCTCGTGCAAGCAATCTCCAAAACAAATTGACGGCGACTGGCAGGGTACGCTTATTGTATCCGGAATGGAAATGGAACTTATTTTCCATATCACTAACGCGGACGGAGTTTATTCAGCCACAATGGATATTCCTTCGCAAGGAGCATCGGGAATTGCTTTCGATTCTGTGAAATATAAAAACGGAGAACTTTCTTTGGTTTCTTCTCTATTTTCGTATTCAGGAAAAGCCGAAGGCGAAACCATAGAAGGAAATTTTGAACAAGGAGGAATGAAACTACCTTTGAAACTTAGCAAATTTGTGAGCAAACTGCCCGGCGATACTTCATTGCCATCGTCGCCCGAACAGCTTGCCGAGCTTATTGCCTTTGATAAAGGCGAACACAAATACAAAGTTGAAGATTATTTTGCCCGACCAAAACAATCGAGTTTTCAACTTTCGCCCGACGGAAAATATATGTCGTATAAGGAAAAAGATGAAAATACAAAAAATCATGTTTACGTAAAAAATCTTGCAAACGGCGAAATCAAACGAGTTATCGAAGAAAAAAATGACCTGATAAGCGGCTACGGCTGGATTAACAACGAACGTTTGGTTTATATGATGGACAATGGCGGAAACGAAAATTATCACATTTATGCAGTAAATCTCGACGGAACAAACAACAAAGATTTAACTCCTTTTGAAGGCGTGCAGGCTAATATTTCCAACATGTTGAAGGAGCAAAAAGATTACATAATTATTCAACTAAACAAAAACAACAAGCAGGTTTTTGAGCCTTACAAACTAAATGTTGTTACCGGCGAAATGGAGCAATTATTTGAAAACAAAGATATTCTAAATCCAATTATAGGTTATGATTTTGACAAAGACGGAAATTTGCGCGCTTATACCAAACAAGTGAACGGCGTTGAAAGCGAACTATATTACAAAGATTTGGCAACCGGCGAATTTAAGTTGGTAAAGAAAATGAAATGGTACGACACTTTTGGAATTGCAGGTTTCAATTCGGCTTCGCCAAACAAAGACCAGCTCTACGTTGTAACCAATCTCGACAGCGACAAAGCCCGCATCGTGCTTTACGATTTCAAAGAAGAAAAAATAGTGAAAGAAGTATTTTCAAATCCCGATTATGATGTGTCGAGTATGTCAACTTCGCGCAAGCGCAACTACGAAATAGATTATTTTGCTTACGAAGGCGAAAAAAATGTAATTGTTCCGCAAAGCGCATTCTATAAGGATTTAAGCGCAAGAATGAAAGCTCAATTCGGAGATAAAGAAGCTTATGTTGTTGGAAAAGATGACGACGAAAATACTTTCCTTATAATTGTTACAAGTGATAAAATATATGGAACTTATTATCAATATGACAACAAGAGTAAGAAATTTACATTGCTCTATGATTTAATGCCTCAACTGAAAGAGCAAGACATGGCTGAAATGCGTCCGATAACATTCAAAAGCCGCGACGGACTAACCATTCACGGCTACATAACATTGCCAAAAGCAGCCGTTGAAGGCAAAAAAGTTCCGCTGATTGTTAATCCTCACGGCGGACCGCAAGGCATGCGCGATTCGTGGGGTTTCAATCCCGAAACACAACTTTTTGCAAGTCGCGGATATGCAACTTTGCAAGTAAATTTCAGAATTTCCGGAGGATACGGCAAAGATTTTCTTACCGCAGGTTTCAAGCAAGTTGGTCGCAAATGTATGGACGATGTTGAAGACGGCGTAAAATATGTGATTTCTCAAGGCTGGGCAGACGAAAGCAAAATTGCAATTTACGGCGGAAGCCACGGCGGATATGCAACGCTTATGGGCATGATAAAAACGCCCGATTTGTATGCCTGCGGCGTTGATTACGTTGGTGTTTCCAATATTTTTACATTTATGAAATCTATTCCGGAATACTGGAAACCATTTCTTGCAATGCTAAAAGAAATTTGGTACGATACCGATCTTAAAGAAGAAGAAATTGCTCGCGAGGTTTCGCCTGTTTATCAAATAGATAAAATCAAAAAACCGCTTTTTGTTGTGCAAGGCGCAAACGACCCGCGCGTAAATATCAACGAATCCGACCAAATTGTTTCCGAACTTCGCAAAAAAGGTTTTGACGTTCCTTATATGGTGAAATACAACGAAGGACACGGTTATAGCCGCGACGAAAACAGAATGGAACTTTACAAATGTATGCTCGGATTTTTTGCAAAAAATTTTAATCGTTAACAGAAACGCGTTAGGCAATGACCTTCTTTTTTTGCAGGTCGTCCAAAATTGATTTCTCAAGGATACGTTTAATCATAAACGTCTATATTTTCTCGTAAAGAGAAAAACAATTCGATTACAACCGCTAAATTCATATTAAAATTTCGGTTTTGTTCATCAATAATGCTCGATATTTTGATTGAAATGCGGAAATAAAAACAAGATATTCTTATGGAAAAGAGACTGTTTCAAAAGCATGTCTTGTCCTGTGATAAGTTTACTCTTTTTTTTGTGTAAACCTATTTTAGGACGAGACATAAATTATCGCATACCACTTATGGTGCTAATATCAACCGTTTCCATTACAAAACTTTTATCTATTGTATCAGAACCGGAATCCGGATAATATGGATTAATTTCTGTATATTCTTTACATTCTACGCCTAATGAAATAGAGATGTCTCCTAAAAGTTTTTTTTCGTTTTTCGAAATAATAAATTTATTGTACGATTCCGTTTTGCAAAACAACTCATTGAATTGATTTTGATTGATTGTAGAAATCTGATTGCCTTGAGAATCAAATAATACAGCCTTATAATTAATCATCAATGCTACATATTTATTTGTAACAGCAATTATTTTGGCATCCTTATCCATAAAATTAAGTTCATTGGAGCTGTTTGCAAATCTTACTGTTACGATATGACGGTCGTAATGATTAGGAGAAAATAAAAACCAACTGCTTTTAGGTTTAATCCAGTGAACTGCAAAAATATTTCTTGACAGACAAACCTCATTAACATTGAATCTACCTAATAAATCATCATTATAATGTCCAGGCACCAACCTTATCGGCTGATTACCGATGTGTACATCTTTAAAATTATATTCCTTATAAAGTTCTATTAATCCATCAGGAACGATGTCTTTTAAACAGCCAAACTTATCCATTATATTCCAATACTCTTCTATGATGATATTGTATTTCTTTTCCATCATAAGCAATTTAATGTATTAACCAGACGTTAATTAATCGATAATATCAAGAAACATAATTCGCTTAATATAAACGTATTATATGTAAATAAAATACGTTTTAATGAACGTCGGGTTAATAAGCAAGCTGTGCTGCAAGATTGAAAACATCAATATTTTTTGCATCTATGATTTTTAATCTAAAATTTGGAATATCACCTTCACGCAAGAAAGTCATAGCAGATGAAAATGGCAAATATCTGATTGTATCTAACTTGTCATTGACAGCATCAACCTTCTCAATAATATAGTCAATAGCTTGGTTGCCATCTTCTAATTTGCTCCATAATTCTTCCAATACCTTGTTTTCTAAAAAATTTAATATCTTTATCATAATTTGTTTTTTAACTGCATATAATTATAAGGCACCTCTAAAAATTGATTTTTTTCTTTTTGATTTTTTTACAAAGCCGAAGTGCATTAAAACGTTGCAAAAAATCTTTTCAAAGATAGTATTTGGGTGGAAATCCCTTCGGGCTCCCCACCCAACGGTGTTTATAAAAAGAAATAATCAAAATCGCCGCTTTAACCGTTTAAAAACGACAGAAAGGTTCCAAGTTGCATCGCTCTGTCGTTTTTTTTAATTGAAATTCTAACGCAACGTGATTTCGTTACTACAAAAAACCATGTTTACTATTGCTATTATTTTCTACTGAAAGTTCTTATTTTCAGGCTATAAAGAATCGATTCTAATTGTAAAAGATAATTTCGTTTGTTTTGGTTCGGGGCGTAAACATAACCTTCGACGGTAATTAAACGACCTCTTTCTTGATCAACAACGGTGTACGCAACAAAAGGACCGCCCATAAAATCACCTACAACATTCCACATTCCTCTGCTTTCGACAGCAAAATCAGTTACAAATTTTCCGGTATTAAATATTTTTGGCACCATAAATTCTTTGTCGGTTGTCATGTAACTTCCGTCTAAAGGACCTGGAATATGACGTTTTAAAACCGAATCGCGAACAGCAATAAGACGATTTTGTGTCAGGTCGAGCGTGTCGCGATAAGGAATTGTATATGCAATAATTCCCTGACTCATGTCTATCAATTCTTTACGAATCCAAATAAAATCTTTTTCACTTTTTGCCACATAAAATCCTTCGGGAACAGCCATCCAAATGTCGAGGTCTTTTTCTAATGCTTGTGTAATTTTCGAATTAATTGTTGGGCGATACACATTCATCATTCGTTCGCGTTCGCCAGCCATATAAAGATCTAAAAAACTCTGACTGCGCAAATTGAAAGTTTCTACCCATGTTTGATCATTTGGTGCTGCTATTTTGATTACATGTTGCGGTTTCGCCCAAAAGTCGGCATACGCTTCTACGGTTACTTCTTCGAGATTCGGATTTATCTCTACAATCAGTATGTTGCGGTGTTTTTTAAACATATCAGAAAATCCTGATACCAACAGATTCGTAACTTTATAAATTGGTTCGGGTTGCGGTAAGCCGTATTGCTCTTGTTCGAAAAAGTTTCGAATAGCTTCGCCTTCTTCGCCATTCCATTGAGCTTGATTCTGAACAACGACTAAGAGTTCTGAAGTGCCGCCAACCGAGCGTGGTTTATCTATCTTTTTTTCGGTATCGGATATGCAAGAAGCAAAAGCGGCAATAAATAATATGATCCCGATATAAAAACTTGTTTTTTTCATCTTTAACTTTTTATTTTACCGTTGATTTTTAGCTTGTTGGGGCTATTTTTAGTTTTTGACCCGGTTTAATGGTGCTTTTCGAATTGAGATTATTCCATTTTTTTATTTGATCTACTGTTACGCCATCAAATTTACGAGCGATGTCCCACAAGGTGTCGCCCGATTTAACGGTATATATTGTTGTACCTGTTTTTCCGGATTGTGCTGTTTCTGTTGCAGGAGGATATACGCGAAGTTTTTGCTTTGGATGAATAGTGTTGTTTTTCAAGCTGTTCCATTCGCGCAAATCGGTTACACTGCATTTATATTTTCGTGCAATCGAAGATAAACTTTCGCCCGAAGTTACGGTATGCGTACTCGAAGTTGTCGAACGCATGACCGGTTTTTCGCCGGCTTGCGCCATCGGAGCACCTGAAGTGTAAACAATTAGTTTTTGACGGGGATAGATGGTGTTTTTTTTCATGCCGTTCCACGCCTTCAGCTGATTGACACTTACGTTGTATTTGCGTGCAATAACACCTAAATTTTCGCCGCTTTTCACAATATGCAAACTTCTATCACTGACTTTTTTGACTTCTTCTTGCAACTTTTCAAGTTCGATACCTTTTTTTGTTTTAAAGGCATATAATTCTTTTTCATTTTCCACATAAGCACCCACATATTCCAACGGCAAGCGTAAAAAACAAGGATTTTCGGAAGAAGCCGGAATGATTCCTTTGATGTATTGCGGATTGAAGAATTTAATATCATCTATCGGAACGCCGAGTTTTTCATTTATCTGATCGAATGATAACAATTCATTCACAGCAACCGTATCGGTTCCGTGCATCATTTTTCCGGGATGTATGGGATAAATATTGTGTTCGGACGAATAATTCATTACATAATTTACGGCAATAAATGCCGGCACATAACCGCGTGTTTCTTTCGGCAAGAAAGGCCAAATTGCCCAATATTCTTTTATACCTCCGGCGCGACGAATGGCTTTGTTTACGTTTCCGGCACCCGAATTGTAAGCAGCCAAAACAAGAAACCAATCGTTGTAAATATTGTACAGATCGAGCATGTGTTGGCACGCTGCTTCGGTCGATTTGAGCGGATCGAAGCGATCATCGACCAAACTCGTTACTTTTAGTTTGTACACTTTTCCGGTAGTATACATGAATTGCCAAAGACCTTTTGCTCCCATACGCGATCCGGCTGTCGGATTTAAAGCCGATTCGACAACCGCTAAATATTTCAACTCCAAAGGCATATTGTATTTATCCAACACTTCTTCGAACATTGGAAAATAAACATACGACAAGCCTAACATGCGACTGGTTAGTTCTCTTTTGTTCGAAGCATACAAATCGATAAACGATTTTACGTGTGTGTTGAATGTCAACGGAATTGTTGTTTCGCGGTTCAGCTTTTCGATGCGTTGCGCATAGATTGTATCGTGAAAAACAGGTACTTCGTTCGAGGGATAACCATACACATTCAATCGCGTTGAATCGAGCAAAAAAACACCTTCGAAATAGTTGATATTGTAAAGGCTGTCGAGCATTTTTACCATTTCTAAATCCATAAATGCCTCGCCAGAGTTTTGTGCCTCGAAAACCTGTTCGGTCATAAACACCAAACTATCTTGCAAAACAGCATCAAAGTCGTCGTTCGCTATTTCGGGAATCATATCAATGATAAAAATATCCGTTGTATCTTCGATTGCTTGCTCGATTTGAGGTACGTAATCAGATAATTTTTCTGTTTTTGTTTCTTCCTTTGCCTTCTTTTCTGTTTGCGCAGAAAGCGAAACCATAAACAACAAGAAGACTAAAAGCAACAATGATTTTTTTATTTTCATTTTATTCATCCATTTTATTCAAAAAAATAACAGCAACAAGTGTTTTGTAAAACGATCAACTACTTTGTGTTTTTTTACAAAAACAACGTTTTTAAACGAACGTTTTTATGCTGTTTAAACAAACAATTTTATACTGTTTTTGAGCATGTAAAAGTCAATGATTTATCAACATTGTTTTGTTCATTTTTACAACTCATTGAAACAGCGACAAAAATACGAAAAACAGGTTTTGCTGCTGAAAGAAATGGGTTTTTGCGCAGGAATCATCGCTATTATTTGACAGAATAATTACTTTTGCACTGCATCAAAGAAAAAATCATGACAAAACGTTTATTTTTTATTTCGACCCTTATTTTACTTTGCTCGACATTTATTTTCGCTCAAGAAGCACAAAAAAAACCGGATTGGCGCAAACTTCATTACCTTTCCGAAGAAGAGATGTACATGCCTATTGAGCATGCTGTTAACTTTGTCGAAACCGATCCTCCCGAAGGCGGCGGGCGCATGGTAGCTGAGTTCGAACCCATGCAAGCCGTTTTGATTCGTTATCCTTTTGGGATTCCGATGTCGGTAATTATTGAAATGGCAAAAGATTTACACGTAATCACAATCGTTTCAAGTAGTTCGCAACAAACAACCGTATTAAATCAATACACCAATAACGGTGTTAATACGGCTAATTGTTCGTTTTTGATTGCTAATTCCGATTCGTATTGGGTGCGTGATTACGGTCCTTGGTTTGTTTTCGATGGCAACAAACAACCCGGAATAGTTGATTTTGTTTACGATCGTAACCGTCCGAACGACAACTTGATTCCCGAAAAAATTGCGCCTCATTTAGGCGTTGATCTGTACGGAATGAATCTTATTCATACAGGAGGCAATATGATGGTCGATGGAAGAGGCATGGCGGCTTCGACTGATTTGGTTTATGACGAAAACACGAATCATGCCGATGTGCTCGAAAAAGTAAATGATTATCTTGGTGTTACACGTTACGATGTAACTATCGATCCGCTTGGCGATTATATCAAGCATATTGATTGTTGGGGAAAATATCTTGCTCCGGATAAAATTTTAATTGCAGAAATACCGCAAAGCGATCCACGCTATCAGGATTATGAAGATGTGGCAAATTATTTTGCTACAACGAATTGTTCGTACGGTTATCCCTATCAAGTCTATCGTGTTTTCGAACCCGGCAACTATCAAGTTACGCCCTATACAAACTCTATTATTTTGAACCATAAAGTACTTGTTCCGGTTTCAGGAACACAATATGATGCGGCGGCACTTGAAGTTTATCGTGAAGCCATGCCCGGATACGAAATTATTGGTATCACATGGAATGACTGGCTGAACAGCGATGCGTTGCATTGTCGCTCAAAAGGTATTGCCGATTTGGGTATGTTGTTTATCGATCACCGACCTTTGTTTGGCGAGCAAACCAAACAAGATTCCATTGCTATTACGAGTAAAATCATTGCGTATTCGGGCGAAGATTTTGTATCGGATTCGGTTTTGGTTTTTTACAGTATCAATGGTGGTGCTTATCAAACGGCACCGATGTCGGAAAGTGGAACAGACCAGTTTACCGGCTATATCAAAGGTTTTGATTCGGAAGATGAAATTTCGTATTATGTTTTTGCAAAAGACGAATCGGGTCGCCGTCTGACGCAGCCTTATATGAACGTTCTTGATCCGCACCGGTTTACGATGGAATATTGGGAAAACGAAGATTATTATTTGACAATAAGTCATGATACATTGTGGTTCGAACAAGCAACACAAACGCAATCGTTTTTCATTGGAAACGAAACAACAACTGAAATTACAATCAACACGATTAAAGAAAATGCCGTGCCGGAATATTTAGAAATTTCGTTGGTCGAAGGCATAAATGTTACGCCTATCGAAGCCGTATTGCCGCTTACCATTTTACCAAACGAACGTGTTGAAATTCAAATAAAGATTACGGACTTATTCCCTGCTAAAGATTACGTCGCAAACAAAATTTTAATTGGAACCGATTGGGAAGAAGCAACCGTCGTTGCGATGATTCACGAAGACATTATTTCGTTGCCCGAACCCGATGCGAAAATTGCTTATAAGCTATATCCGAATCCTTTTGAAGAAACGGTGCGTTTCGAACTGCAACTCGAATCGAAGCAGATGGTTACGATAGAATTGTTCAACGTACAAGGGCAACAGGTTCACAGCATGCAACAACAACTTGAAGCAGGAAATAACACGATGAATCTTGATATGAGCAGGTTTCGTCAAAGCATCTATTTCTGTCGCATTGTGGCAGGAAACAAAACCGGTTACTCGAAGTTGATTCGAAAATAGCTTACGACTGCTTCAAAAACAACGGGCGTTGTGTAAGAAAATCTTAGAAGTTATTTTTATAATTTATACCATTTTGAGGAATTTTATACTATTTCATCACTAAAACATCGAATTTTTTCGTACATTTGTGTATTGATTACAAAAACATTGCCTATGAAGTAACTACAAAAAGGAAATTAACTTAAACAAAACATAAAAAGCGTTAGCTTTCATTCTTGCTTTTCGAAACTACCACGTTTCAATGCTGGCATAGAATAAAGCGTAAACGCCCACTATCGTGGGCTTTACTCTATTATTTTGCCAGCAAGGTTGTGGTAGACCTCGAAAAGCAGATAAAAGGTATTGTCCCACGTTTTTTTATGTATTAAAATCCAATAATCGTCATGGGACATGGCACTATTTTTTAATACATTTTAATTATGAGAAAAATTTTTAGTTTAATTTTATACACGATTATTTTTTTCATCGTGTGGTTCCGTTTACTTTACTGAAAGCAAAAGATTAGAGTATGAACGTTTAGGAATCCCTTTAACTTCTGATGGTTTGAAATTCTATACAGATAGAACTGTAACACTAAAACGTGTTGACACAAAAAAAGAATCAGAACTTATTGGGGAAAAAGACAAAGGTGTGTTGGTAAAAACGCATCAACATGACTCGTATATTAACTTAACACCAGGAACAACAGGCGTTTGTCTTAGCTCTCACTCATCTACATTGAATGATGGTAAAACAACTTATGTTGTTCAGGTAGCCTTTGAAGATGGGAATAACAAATATCTTAACTTCTACAAACTCTCTGATGGGAAATACCAAATACTGGGAAATAAGTGGATGGAAGATGGTACACTTAGGTGTGAATATGGAGGACAAACTTTCTATATTCAGAATAAGCCTGCAATAAATTTACTTTCAAAGTCCGCATCTAAATATGACAAACGAAAAGATGGAACCCAAGCATTATTAAAGGTTAAAGAGCTTCGAAGGTTTAGAAAAACTTCGGAATTCAAAAAAATGAAAGGTAGATAAAGGATTCATACTGTTCGATAAAGAGCTGTACTTTTACCCATGGTTATATAGGTTCTGTTTGTCCACAACAAGTATAACCAAAAAGGGCTGGCTCAGCAATGGAAGTCAGCCCTGATTTTTTTTGATACAGTCAGAACTAAAAAAACATTTCCTCCTGGCTTTGACCCCGCTGTTTGGCGAAGCGTCTCGCTTCGTCATAGTTAAAAGCAAGTCTCAGGGAATTTTACACGGTATGTACTGCCGCTTCGGGCAGCGGTTTAGCGTTTTCACGCTACCACAGGCAACGCTTCGCTCGCCTGCGGTTACGAAAGGTTAAGCCCTTCGGGCTACCGGTATAGAGCAACAAGTGCATGGCTTGAAAAGCCAAACTTTCATAACCGTAGGTCGACGACCTGCGGCAGAAAATACCCCCTACAAAACTGCCTGAAAGGCAGTACATCATCGGCACACAAAGCACTACCCCGTTGAGTGTTTTCGTTATGCCGTCGGAGGACTGCATCCATTGTAAAGGAAAGGGTATTGCCTGTTTATACAATGGATTCCGGCCTTCGCCGGAATGACTCCTGACTTTGACAATTTGGGTGGTGCATTGATGAAGTCAGGAAAAATAGAAAAAGCCATCTTCAAGTTAAAGATGGCTTTTCATTTGTAGAATGATAGAATAATTTATTCTTCTTCTTTGAGTCTTTCTTCGTATTCTTTCAACAGTTTGTTTTGAACATCTGTTGGTACTTGTGCGTATTCAGCGTATTTCATGGTGAATGTACCACGACCTGAAGTGGTTGAGCTAAGCGAAGTCGAATAACGATCCATTTCAGCTAACGGCACTTTTGCGCGAATGATTTGGTATTTTCCGTCCGAATCCATTCCCATGATGATGGCACGACGTCCTTGAAGGTCGGTCATCACAGCTCCCATCATATCTTCCGGCATACGAACAACTAAATCATCAATCGGCTCTAAGATTTTTGGTCCGGCATTTTTAAATGCAGCACTGAAAGCTTGCCGTCCGGCAAGTTTGAACGAGATTTCGTTTGAATCAACCGGGTGCATCTTTCCGTCGTAAACATAAACAACGATGTCGCGTGCATAAGAACCTGTCAGCGGACCTTCTTCCAAACGTTCCATAACACCTTTTAAGATAGCCGGCATAAAACGCGCATCGATCGAACCGCCAACGATACAGTTGCAGAAAATGAGTTTTCCGCCCCAGCTCAAATTGTGTTCTTCTTTTCCACGAACAGGAAAGTCTGTTGGGTCTGTGTATCCTTCAAAATACGGTTGAATCATCAGGTGTACTTCGCCAAATTGTCCCGAGCCGCCTGATTGTTTTTTATGACGATAATCGGCACGAGCCGCTTTAGTAATGGTTTCGCGGTATGGAATTTTTGGCGAGTAGAATTCAACGTCTAATTTGTATACATTTTCAAGATACCATTTGATGGTATTCATGTGGTATTCGCCTTGGCATTGAAGGATGAGTTGGCGTAATTCGCGCGACAAACCGGCAATGATAGTAGGGTCGGTGCGACGCATGTCTTGAAGCACGCTACCTAGTTTTTCATCATCGGTCGAGTTAACAGCTTTAACCGCTGTTGTGAATATTGGTTCAGGGAATACGATTGGTTCAAGAGGCGCGTCGGCTACTTTAGGATCCATCAACGAGTCGTTTGTACGCACATCTTTTAATTTGATGGTGATACCGATGTCGCCTGCAACAAGTTTATCGACTTTTTCACGGTTTTTACCTACGATGGCAAATAGTTGCGAAATGCGTTCTTTGTTTCCTGTACGTGGGTTGATAAGGTCTTGTGCTTCGACAACTGTTCCGCCATATACGCGAATCATCGAAATTTCGCCAAGGTGTTGTTCGTTTGCTGTTTTGAAAACAAATAATGCCGTTGGTTCGCTCGCGCTATTATGAAATTCTTTTCCTGAAGTGGTTTTACGGGGTTTTGTATCAGCCGGCGATGGGCACGATTTGACGATGAAATCCATCAATCGATATACACCGACTCCATGTTTCACGGCACCGCAAAGTACCGGGAAGATGCCGCGTTGTATAAGTCCTTTACGAACACCCAAGCGGGCTTCTTCCAGTGTTAATGTGTCGTTTTCGAAATATTTCTCGAGCAGACTTTCGTCGCCTTCGGCAGCATTTTCAATCAATGCTCTGTGTAGTTCTTCGGCTTTATCTTGTTCATCGGCAGGAATGTCGACGATTTCAGGAGCTCCGTTTCCGTTTTTGTAAACAAGCATTTTCATCAGCATCAAGTCGATTACCGAGTTGAAGCCTTCGCCTGAGTTGACAGGATATTGAACTAAGGTAACTTTTTCGCCGAAATATTCTTTTAGTTGACGAATTGTTTCGTCGAAGTTTGCATTGTTATGGTCGAGTTGGTTCATGAAGAATACAACCGGTTTGTCGGCATTTGCAGCATGTTTCCACGCATTTTCGGTTGTTGCTTCAACACCTGCTTGTGAGTTTACTGTAAAAATTGCTACGTCGGCAGCACTGATGCAGGCAAGAATATCGCCCGAGAAATCGCTGAAACCGGGGGCATCGAGAATATTGATTTTTTTATCTTCGAAAATGGTGTGCATCAACGTTGGATGCACCGAAATTTGACGATCTAATTCTATTTGACGGTAGTCGGAAACCGTATTTTTGTCATCAACACTTCCTTTTCTGTTGATCATCTTTCCTTCGAAAAGCATGTTTTCGCTCAAGGTGGTTTTTCCGGATTTTGCCGCACCAATCAAAGCAATGTTCCGGATTTCGTCTGTCTGAAATATTTTCATGTAATTTTAAACTGTTAGATTTTCTAAGAACGAATAAATAATGGGTGCAAATGTAAGCAATTCAGCACAATAAAGCTAACATCGCATACGAATTTGTTGCACGCCGATAAAATAGTTGGTAATAAATTGACTTTCAAAAGAATATTAAGAGTCCGATGGATTTAAGGCATCGTTATCTGTGCGCGAATTTTTTTCCAGCGCGATTCGTCCATTTTGGCACCAATGACTTCGATAACGTTTGCTGCCAATAGCGTTCCGATGCGTCCGGATTCATGTAAATCTTTTCCGTTGATTAAGCCGTAAAGAAATCCGGCGGCGTACATATCACCGGCACCGGTTGTGTCGGAAGCTTTTACATCGAATGCTGCTACACGAATGGTCTCACCTCCTTTTTTTATCAACGATCCTTCTTTTCCGATTTTCACAATGGCTATTTCGGTGTATTGTGCCAAAAAATCAAGCGTTTCTTGAGGTGTTTTTCCGGTTAACGCTTTGGCTTCTTCTTCGTTACAGAATACGATGTCCACTTTTTCTTTGACTAAATTGAGCAGGAATTCGCGATTTTCTTCGACGACATTATAACTGGCTAAATCCAATACGATTTTCAATCCGGCTTCTTTTGCTAAATTGATCGCTTTGATAATGAGTGGTTTGTTGGCAACCAGATAGCCTTCGACATATAAATAGTCGTATCCTTCGAAAAGATTTGGAGTCAGGTGTTTTTCCGACAATTCGATTGCTGCTCCTAAATGTGTTGCGAAAGTGCGTTCGCCGTCTTGCGATACCAGAGCATGAGCAATTCCTGAAAGTGTAGTGCTACTGAATAATTTTGGTTCGACACCGGCAGCCAAAAGGTCTTTTTTAAAAAATTCGCCTGTTTCGTCTTCGCCCACATGTCCGATAAATCCTGTCGAAACGCCTAATTTTGCCAATCCGTGAATGGTGTTTGCCGCCGACCCACCGCAAGCTCTGGTACGGTTGAGATGCGCTGTTTTTTCGTTCACTTTTTCCGAAGATTTGGAATCAACTAACTGCATACTTCCTTTGGGAAGCTGAAGTTGGTCGAGAATGGTATCGTTTTCTGTTTGTATTAAAATATCAACCAAAGCATTGCCAATGCCGAGAATTCTTTTTTCCATTTGAGTAAGTTAAATAAATTTATGATTTTTAGAAAGAAAACTCATTGCCACTATTCGACAATGAGTTTTCCGTAGTAGCTATAATCTTTTGTCAATGCGCGGATAATGAGCAATTTGTTTCGTTCTGTCGAAAGGTCTAATGTGTGCGAATGAGTTGTCCCATCGAATATTTGCGACAAAATTTTGCTTCCCCTAATATCGTATACTTCAACGGCTATTATAGGGTCGTTTTCGTTAGTTGTTATTGTGGCGATTCCTTTTGTTGGATTCGGAACAATCGAAAGCTGTTGTCCTATAAAGTAATCTTCAAATCCCGGCGACGAAGGACAATTTTCATCAATGGTTAAAGTCATTGCACCGTAAGCAGTACAGCCTCGAAGTGTACCAATAAGCGATATTTCGTACGTTTCGCCTCTTTTATAATCGGAACTCGACAAAAGTTTTTGTAATACTTGTGTGGTGTCACCTGTCGACCAATAATAGTTGTCGAAACCGTCTATCACACTGATAATTAACGAGTCTTCCGGACAAAGTATTTGGTCTTCACCGATATCAATTGTTGTTGTTTCGCCGAATACGCTCGTGGTAACGCTTTCTCCTGTCTGACAGCCATTTTCGTTCAACAAAATATAATTGATTGTGTGTGTTCCCGGTCCTGCTAACATTGGATTGAATAAGGTATCCGTTACGCCGGGTCCGTAGAAAGTTCCACCCGCAGGTGTTCCTATCAATAAACTTTCGACATCATTGAGGCAATATACGGGTAATATTCCGGTGAATGACGCTTCGACAGCTGGCAAAACTTCCATGAAGAATGTTGCTGTATCGGTGCATCCGGCAGCATTTACTCCAATAACTTCGTATGTAGCTGTTTCTGTTGCATGCACATAAATTTGATACCAGGACGAACCGGTGTTCCATTCGAATATGTCGGCTCCTGAAGCCGTCAGCACGACATCTGTTCCATAACAAATTGGATCGTAATTACTTGTAATTTCTACAACTGGAGGATCCAGCACCTCTATTGTAATTTCGGCTGTTCCTTCGCATAAATAAGGGTCGGCAGATTGTCCTAAAACGACATAGGTTGTTGTTTCTGTTGGCGAGAGCGTTACGCGATGTCCTTCGGCTATCGGTTGTCCGTTTTCGTACCATGTGTAATAGAATGCGCCTTCTGCCTGGATTGTTGCCGAATTGCCTTTACAAATGACACTTGGTGCGTCAAGAAATGTAATTACAGGAGGCTGAATAACGGTAATAAATAAACTATCTTTTTCGAAACAGCCATCAGCCGAAACAATTCGCGCTTTTGCCCATATACTGGTTTGAGGCGTATAAGTACGGTATAAGGTTGTTTGTCCGTTAAAATAAACTGTATCAACATTGTCCCAAATGATAAATTCGCCATCAAAACAGCCTGATGTTGTTGCTTCTATTTCGATGTTTTCGCCTATACAAACACCACTATATCCTGAAGTCGAAAGTAAATCGACATCGACATCTTTTAAAACCCTGATGATTGCGGTGTCGCGAGCCGTGCAGCCGTTAAAATGAACGGCTTCAGCCCATAAATAATAAACGGTATCAATAACTGTCGGTTCAAAAATAAGCGATTGTGAGGTAGACCCGTTAAACCATGTATAGGTGTCGCCATACATACCTGTATAGCTAAGTTCGACGCTGCTTCCGAAACAAAGATCAACCAAATCGGGAGTTACTTCTATCTGTGGGCTATCCAGTACGGTGATATTTATTTCGTCGGTTGCTTCACAGCCATAGGCATTCGCAACAACAAGTGTAATGTTGGTGTCTTCTGTTATGACGATATCTAAAATCGAAGTTTGGTTTTCGTGTATAGTTCCTCCGACAATCCACTGATATGTAAATTCTTCTCCTTCAGGAGCTTCTAAAGTTACCGAATAACCTTGGCAGATTTGTATATCGTTGGGGAGCGTTACGGAAGGTACTTCGTGCGGAATGATTGTTATGGCATCGCTTACCGAACAACTGCTTGTTGTTGCTGTTATTTCTAGTGCTACTTCCGAGGTGTTTTCTTGAATTAATAGGTTAATGTTTTGTGTTGTCGCATATTCTTCGCCGTTAACGAACCATTTGTAACTTAAATTCGTTGCTGTAGGACCTGTAAATGTCAGGGTAGAACCGATACACGCTTCGATTTCGTGTTCATCAAACTCAAATTCAGGTGCTTCTACGATCGTTACAACACACAAATCTTCGTCCGAACAGCTATTTGGAGTCGAAACAACAAGTTTTATGTTCAACACGTTTGGTGTTTCCATATTAATGGTAAAAAACTGACTGTTAGCTGTTTGTAATACGTCGTTTATATACCACTCATAGGTGTAATTTGTTCCTGTCGGACCTTGTAATGTAATATCCGAACCCGTGCATCCCAAAAGTGTTTCGGGCAAATTGACGGCGGGCGATTCCTGAGTTTGAATAAACACGCTGTCTTTAGCGATACAACCACTTAGTGGTGTAACTTCTAATTTCACCCATGCGTTTTCGGTGGCTGTATAGTTGTAGTTTTCGCTTGTAGCCGACGTGATAAGTTGGTCGTTAACATACCATTGGTAATAGTATGCTGTTCCTGTAGGACCACTTAACGTAATGGTTTCGCCTTCGCAAAGTGTTAAATCATTGCCTAAATCAAAAGTTGGCGATTCGAGCATATAAACGGTTACAACATCTGTTCCGACACAATAATGAGGCGAAGGTCCTGTTACTTCTAAAGAAACGATTAATTGTGTTGTAGCTCTGAAAGCATATTCTCTTGATGTTGATTGAAGTTGTCCACCTACATACCATTTGTAAGAAAATCCTGTCCCGATAGGTCCTGATAAAGTTACTAATTCGCCCACACAAGCCGATACATCACCGCCAAGGTCAACGATTGGTGTAGTATAAGGTTTTAACAACAAGCTGTCCGATGCCGAACATCCGTTTGTGATGTTTGTTACAAGGAGTTTTACTTCGGTTTGTGATGTCGGCATATTAATGTTTAACACCGATGCTGTGTTTGTTTGTATGACATCGTTTAAATACCATTGATACTGGTAATTCGCATTGTATGGTCCCGAAATTAGTTTTGGTTCGCCTATGCAATCTTCGATATCGGCACCAAAATCAAATACCGGCGATGTGTTCACGCTGATTGTGATCGCGTCCGATGCGGTGCACATATCGGCTGTTATAATGGTAACCGAATATGTTGTTGTTGTAATTGGTGATACGGTAATCGAAGAGGCGGCGCTTCCGGTGCTCCATAAATAGGTATTTCCCTGTGCCACAGGAGCTGTAAGCGTTACCGATTCGCCTCTACAAATTGTGAAATCGGCTCCTAAGTCGAAATCGCAATCGGCGCGTGTTTCGGGCTCATTTGTTACGTTTGCTGTTGCTATTGAGGCGAAAAGCAACAAACCTGTTAACAATACAAAAGAACGGTAGCTTATTATTTTCATCGGTTTAACCTCCTTTTATCATATTCTACGGGAGTAACATCTCCCCATCTTGGTTTTGTTTGTTGGTTTACGGCGCGTACGCGAGGGTCTTTAGCATATCTTCCTGTTTCTATTGCTGGAAGTCGCCAACCTAACGTTATTTCGTGCGACCCACCTAAAGCGGCACTTTTTGACGATGCACCGAATTCATAAGAATAATTCAAAATGAAATCTTTGATTAATTCAGCTCCAACGCCGAGCGATATGCGACTTCCGTAGCTGTTTCGGTAAAGCATCGTAACCCAAAATTGTTCGTTAAAGATTGCGGTTCCAGAGATGTCAATTACGCCGGGCTCTTTATCCGTTTTTTGATACAAAATAAAAGGTTGCAATTGCCAACGTGTACCTACTCGATACTTATTCGAAGCGTGAATCATAAAGGCTCTTTCGAAAATATTTTCTCCGGTTGTGCCATTGCCTTCGTTACCACTAATACGGAACAACAAGGGCATTCCAATGCCAATTTTTATATACGGATTGTTGTAAAGCAAGCTAAATCCTGCATTGAAGTTGGAACGTGTAACATCACTTTTATCCGAAAAAACAGGATCGTTCATATTACCTATCATCTCATCGATGGAAAAAATCGATTGATAGAAACTTCCCCATAGGGCGAATGATAAATATTGCGATTCGGCCATTTGTAAACGATAGGTATAATTCAAATTTACAGCAAAACGCTGAAAAATAGCTACTTTATCGCTCATCAAACTGCCGCCCAAGTACATGTTGTCGTAGATGCGACCGAAACCGTTTGCTCTAAAAGTATTCGGTCCGTCTGGAATACCGGTGTAGTCTCTACGGTAATTCAGCATGACAGCGGCTCTTTCGTATGTGCCGGCAAATGCAGGATCAATCGCATATTGATTGACCATATAGTGCGAAGTCAGAGGCAGTTGTTGGGCTTGACTTTCTGTTGCAATCCAAGTAAAACATAGGAGCAACAAGTATATAAATTTCCTTTTCATCATCATTTTAGAATACTGATTGTGCCTTTTAATACTTCTCCGTCATTCATTTCTATTACATAGAAATAGGGTCCTTCCGGAAGCGAATTGCCTTTATAAGTACCGTCCCAGTCGTTTTCGTAATTGCTGTTTTCGTACACTTTTTTTCCGGCACGGCTATAAACAACAACTTTAGCAGGTAGTTTTGCCGAAGAAAGATTGCCAATCGACCACGTATCGTTATAGCCATCGCCATTAGGTGTCATGAAATTCATCAAATCGTTACTTGGTTCTTCGGGGTTTGTTCCTTCTCCTTCTACCATAAAATACAGGCTGTTCATGCAACCATTAAGCATGACAGAAACTTCATAAAACCCTTCTTGTGTGATTGTTGTACTAAACTCGGTGCCTCCTGTCGACCACAAAATTTGATCAAACGCACTCAACACTTGGAATGTCAAACTACCACTCGTTGGAAGTTCGATTTCATCGTTTTCAAACACAATTGTTCCATCGCTTAATTGCAACAAAATATCGGGCGTGGTATTGAGTGTGTAATAGCGTGTCAAGGTGTCGCTGCAACCGTTGTTAGATGTTACGACAAGTGTTACAGGATATTCACCGGCATCATAAAACACGACCAAAGGATTTTTCGAGGTTGATGTCGACCCGTTTCCAAAATCCCAATACCATTGCGAAATTGTTCCGTCGTCAATCGTTGATTTATCCGTAAAAATAGTAGATGAATTTGTACACAACTGCGATGCGCTAAATTCGGCTACCGGAGAAGCCGCCGCCGGAACAAGTTTATAATGTGTTGCAATGTTTCCCGACATCGTTTTTACGCGAATACCCACAAGATGCTCGCCTGTTTCTTCAAAACGGTGCCAAATAGTATCTTCAAAAACAACCGTTTCGAAAATTGCATCACCATTCAAATCCCATTCGATAGCAAAAATGCTGTCGAGCGTTGTGGTGTTAGCGACAAAATAGGTTGTGTCGCCAATGCAAACGATATTATGATAAAAATCGACATCTACTTTATAGTACACATCGACAAGACATTGTGCGGTATCAACACAACCGTATTCGTTTGCGCCTTCAACAATGTATTCTGTTGTTGTCATTGGAACTGGCGTAATAGATGGCGTTGTTTCTTCGGTCGACCATAAATAGGAAACACCTCCCGTGGCGGTCAATGTGATAAATTCGCCCGGCTCAATTGTCGCTGTTCGTGGCGATACGTCAATTGTTGGTAATTCTAACGTGTTTATATGAATTGTATCGCTAACGACATTGCCTCCGAACATCGTTGCTTGAACCCAAAATGTGGTATCTTGATCGCAAACAGCAGCGATGTAACGTTCTGTATCTCCGGTGCTCCATAAAAATTCGTATGCGTTTTCGGGAGCTGCTAGATAAAGAACAGTATTCAGACAAACGGTGGTGTCTTCACCTAAAAATGTTGATTCGGGACAAAAACCGGTTTCATAATCGAACTGATAAAACTGACACAAACGGTTACGCAAATTCAATTGTGTTGTGCTTTCGGGAAGCATCAGTACTTTATCCATCGCTACTAACGCGTGTGCTTCGGAAGGATATAATTCGGCGTGTTCAACGGCTAATGTTGCTTCTTCTACAATATCTTTTTCAACGGCACCACGCCATTTCAAATTGAATAAAGCCTCTCCGTCGCGGTAGTAATAAGTCGACATATTTTCCGGTTGCGTAACCGTAACATCGGTAATGATAGCATCACTTTCGACAACAATTGTCGATGCGTAAAACGAAAAATCTGTTGGTATTGCGGCACCTGTCGTGAAACGAATTTCCAATTGATTTCCGACAAGCGATTGTTGTATGTAAATATATTCGTTCAGACGTAAATATTCGAAAAGCTCATCCGACGAAGTTGACCAGATTTTATCTTCGCCATCTCTTCCGTAAGTACTTGCTATTCGTGTCATTTGTTGTAAAAAATTATTCAACGATGTACCCGAAAACGAAAAGGCATCAGCGTAAAAACTCGCAATCAGCGGATTGCTCGGACTGCTTTGTTCGGCAACTAATGCCACTTGGTCGAAGAAATTACTTTGCATGAGTGTCCTGCTGAACTCAACACCTTGAAAATTACTAATTTGCATTGGATTAATCGGATTTGCCAAGGCTGTTGCCGCTTGCGAATAAACACCTAAAAAATTCATTTTAGCATTCGATATTTCTTGTTCGCTACTTTCTTGCGCCACGTATGTTTTCATGTCGATGCCTTTGTAAAACGATTTGTGTGTCATTCGTTCTGTGTAGCTTGCACCTCGCATTACTTGAATAGCGGGATCTTCGTCCGCAGGTTTTTTTAATCCGTTGCTCACAACACCAAATTCGCCCGTTTTCAGGTTAATCAACTCGTCCCAATTCAAATACGTTTCGTTGAAAGCGTGAATATCTTCATCGTTTTCGTTGAAACAATATTGAACGGCATCCATCTTAAACGGTTGGTCGCTTCCCGCAGGACCTTCACAATAAAACAATCCGGGATAATTGTCTTGTCCTTTGAAAAACGGCATGATAACATTGTTCAGCACAGGGCTGCTATTGTCGAGATGTACGACCAAAGCTAAATCTTTGTTGTATTTTAAAGGGGCTTTGTACACTTTAAGGCTTTCTCCGGGGTTTTCGTGAAATGTTATTCGAATAACGAAATCCTCAATGCTATGCGTTTGCGAATAACTTATTAGACTGAAAACCAGTAAGAAAAAAAATAGTAGTGGTATAAATATTATTTTTTTCATAGGCGTAAGTTGTCTATAATTGGTTTGAACCGATAAAATTACATTTTTTTGCGTGATTAAAGTCTATTTTTTGCTAAAAAATTGTTGTTTCATCGAAATAGTAATTTCATATCCACCTATATGCGTTACGGAAATGAAATTTGTTACATTTTTCTACGTAAAAAATTTGTGTCGAAAGAAAAAACATGTAATTTTGCAGCCTCAAATTGGTTTTGTTTGGTTTAAAATTCCTCCTTAGCTCAGTTGGTTAGAGCATCTGACTGTTAATCAGAGGGTCGCTGGTTCAAGTCCAGCAGGGGGAGCACTCAAAATAAAGGATTTGTAGTAGTGTAATCGCTATGTCAGTTGTGTTACTCCTGCTGCAAATAGGAGAATAGGGGTTTAGTTACAAGATAAAGCATCGGTAATCGCAATCATAGGTAGGGCAATTATCGGTGTTTTGTTTTTTATCCTATTTCAAACAAAAACATACGCGAATTAGTTGTCGTTACCAATATTTTCAAGCAACGGAACGAATCGAAAAAAACCGTGTTCTTGTGTCGTCAGCGAGCCGTCGCTATTTTTTATAAGGCGTAACATTTTCTGTTCTTTTTCGTTTTCGCTCAGCGGAATAACCATAATACCGTCAGGGTTTAGCTGATCAATAAGTGTTTGTGGAATTTCAGGCGCGGCTGCTGTAATTAAAATCCTGTCGAATGGCGCGTGAATAGCTAATCCTTCGTTTCCGTCGCCCAAAAAAGTTTTAATCACATAAGGCATTTCCAGCAAAAACGCTTTTGTCTTGATGTACAATTTTCGTTGCCGTTCAATACTAAAAACTTTTGCGCCCATTTCGGCCAAAACACAAGCCTGATAGCCCGAACCGGTACCAATTTCGAGCACCTTCATTCCTTTCTTAACTTGAAGCAATTCGGTCTGAAAAGCAACGGTATACGGTTGGGAAATCGTCTGTCCGGATCCAATCGGAAAAGGTTTGTCTTGATAAGCAAATTCTAAAAAAGACGAATCGAGAAACAGGTGCCGCGGAACGGCATTAATAGCCGAAAGCACCGCCTCATCGGTTATTTTTTTACTTCGTAAAACCTCAACAAGTTGTTTTCGTAATCCTTTGTGTCTGTAATTATCGCGTTCCAACATTCTAAATAACTGTAAACGAAAGCCGTTTGATTGTGTCGTAATTTACGGCTAAATTAAGAATATGAAGCCAAAAAAAATTACTTTTGCCAAAAAGATTCAAATATGTTGAGAATAGGCGTTTTGGGAGCCGGGCATTTAGGAAAAATTCACATTAATTGTATCAAACAAATTCCTGAATATGAATTGGTTGGGTTTTACGATCCCGACAAAAACACAGCGGCGAAAGTTGCTTCCGAATTTGGAATAAAAAGTTTTGATACCATTGACACACTGATCGATGCCGTCGAAGTAATTGATATTGTAACACCAACGATTGCGCATTTTGAATGTGCTTCGAAATCTTTGAAAAAACGCCGACATGTTTTTATCGAAAAACCGATTGTTACAACACCCGAAGAAGCAAATGCGTTGATTCAACTTGCCGAAGAAGCAAATGTAAAAGTTCAGGTGGGTCATGTCGAACGTTTCAATCCGGCTTTCTTAGCGGTGCAAAACAGCATTCAAAACCCAATGTTTGTCGAAGCGCATCGTTTGGCGTTGTTCAATCCGCGTGGCACCGATGTTCCTGTTGTTTTGGATTTAATGATTCACGATTTGGATATTGTGCTGAGCATCATCAAATCGCCTGTTAAAAGCATTTGTGCTAACGGCGTGGCTGTTGTCAGCGATACGCCCGATATTACAACGGCGCGTGTCGAATTTGAAAACGGTGCTGTTGCAAACTTAACGGCAAGTCGTATTTCGATGAAAAACATGCGTAAAACACGGATTTTTCAACCTGATGCGTACATTACAGTCGATTTTTTAGATAAAAAAGCCGAAATTGTTCGCATAAAAGATGCTGACAACGAGACAACTAACGACCCAATGGCAATGGTTCTCGATCTTCCAAATGGAAAATCGCGTCAAATACTATTCGACAAACCCGATGTATTTCCTATTAACGCCATAAAGACGGAGTTGGAGCGATTTAACGAGGCAATTACAAACGACACCGTGCCTGCCGTAACGATTCACGATGGTGTTCGCGTGCTGCAATTAGCACACGACATTTTAAAAGAGGTAAATAAATCGGTAAAAAACATCAAATAATATTTGCAATCGGTTGCAATAAGTATATTTCGGTTTCGTTAAATTAATATTACGTCAATGAACAAAAACTTCAGCATGAGGCATCTTTTACACTTTTTTACCGTTTTTTTTGTAGCCTTATTTTTCGGAAATGTTTTTTGGTCTTGTAACAAATTCGAGGGCGACCAAACAATACCGGCTTACATTCATATCGATACAATTGTTTTATCAACAGATTATTTTACGCATGGTGCTGCGACAAGCAACATAACCGATGCTTGGATTTATATCGATAATAATATTGTCGGTGCTTATGAACTTCCGGCAACGTTTCCTGTACTAGAAAAAGGAAAACACAAAATCACGGTTCGTCCCGGAATCAAATTAAATGGTATTTCGTCCACCCGCGTGTGGTACCCTTTTTATAGCAATTTCGAAATTGCCGATTTTGAATTGATAGAAGACAGCGTCCGAACAATACATCCAACAACAACCTATACTTCAACAACTTTTATTACTTGGATGGAAGATTTTGAAGGAGCCGACATTTCGCTCACGCGCGGAAGTTCCAGCGATACGATGATTAGCAAAACACCGGCAAACGATCCGAACGCATGGCAATCGCCTTATTCGGCTCATTCGGGCGTTGTACATTTAGACGAAGAACATCAATCTTTCGATTTGTATTCGTTCGATAAATTTGCCGATTTACCTGGTTTAGGAGCGTATGTCATGCTAGAAATCGATTACAAATGCACACAGCCTTTTATGGTTGGTATGCTTGCCGTAGCAACAGGTAGCAGCGCAACAGATTACCCTTTGATTAACGTAGCACCAACCGACAAATGGAAAAAAATATACATCAACCTCTCTCCAACAGTATCAGAAAACATCAATAACGTCGATTATTTTCAAGTATATTTTAGTGGCGCTTTAGGGAACGATCCTACTGCAACATTTTATTTCGACAATATTAAGTTGATTTACAATAAGGATTAGGTTGGGTTATAATGAATAAAAAATTACAGGTAACAAAATACGTACTTGTCGATTGGTTTACGGCAGTTCTTTCATGGAGCTTGTTTTATTCGTTCCGGAAAAACACCGAAGATCCGGATTTTATAAACAATTTGATGGATATCCTTAATGACGCTAATCTGTGGATTGGCATTATAGGAATTCCTATTGGTTGGCTGATACTTTATGGTATTGTTGGCACTTACCGCAAAATCTATTATAAATCGCGCTTAAAAGAATTTGGTCAAACACTTATTGTTACCTTGATTGGTGTTACAGTGCTGTTTTTTGTGGCTATTTTAGACGATCTAATTCCTTCTTATACTTATTACTACCAGTCGTTTACCGTGTTGTTTGTGTTGCATTTTACACTTACATACACCGGACGCTTGATTCTTACTTCGATAATTGTACGTAAAATCCACAACAAAGAAATCGGATTTAATACACTTATTATCGGTAGCAACGGCAACGCGATTCAGATTTATAATGAAATAGAAAATCAAGAAGTTCCATCAGGAAATCTATTCGTTGGTTTTGTCAATGTTTACGACAAAGATCATTATCGAATTAGCGAATACTTACCCCATTTAGGTTCTTATAAAGACATAAAAAAAATCATTGCCGACCGCCACATCGAAGAAGTAATTATCGCTATAGAACGCTCGGAAACAGATACAATTGATAAAATCATCGCAGAATTAGAAGAAACACCGGCTGTGATAAAAATAATTCCTTTGATGCAAGATATTCTTTTCGGATCGGTCAAAATATCTGGAATTTGGCACGCACCATTAGTACAGATCACGCCCGATTTGATGCCCGCTTGGCAACAATCTATAAAAAGAATAATGGACGTTGTTGTGTCGTTACTGGCAATTTTAATGCTACTTCCGGTTTATTTAGTTACCGCAATTATTGTTCGTTGTACATCTCCTGGTCCTATATTTTATTCGCAAGAGCGTATCGGATATAATGGAAGAAAATTCAAAATGCTGAAATTCAGGAGCATGTATGAAAACGCTGAAGATACAGGACCGCAACTTTCGAGTGATTCCGACCCGCGAATCACACGCTTTGGAAAATTTATGCGAAAGGTGCGTCTCGACGAAATTCCTCAATTTTTTACCGTTCTGAAAGGCGATATGTCGCTTGTTGGACCACGTCCCGAACGTCAATTTTATATCGACCAAATCATTAAGCGCGCCCCACATTACCGGCTATTGCTGAAAGTAAAACCGGGAATAACAAGTTGGGGACAAGTAAAATTCGGTTATGCTTCTAACGTTGATGAAATGATCGAGCGATTGAAATACGACATCTTGTATATCGAAAACATGAGTTTAGCCGTTGATATTAAAATTCTGATTTATACGGTTTTAATTGTTTTACAAGGTCGCGGAAAGTAACCTCTAACACATTTGTTTCAAAACGAAGTTTCATTCGTTCTTGACTTTGACACTTTTCAAATTGTTTCTCAGTTGTCAATATTTAGTTTGATCGGAATTTGTTCTTCTTCTCTTCCAGATTTTACAAGGTTTTTGTTGTAATTTTTACGATTACGTTTCAGTCGCCGATCGCGAACTGCTTTTTCGTTGAAAATATTGTAAAACATTTGAATAAGTCCTCCTGCGGGAGGCAACAAACGCGACTTGTTTTCGCCAAAATTTTTCGGTTTCTCAAAAAGCGTAATCTCTTGAGGCAATTTCGATTCCATCTTGATAATGGTTTCTTTAAATGTGCGGTAGTCGGGAAACGGTTTCACAACGACTTCGTTCAACAAAAAAACTTCTTTTTTGAGCAAAACCCTTAATTGCTGTTGATTTTCAATAAGTTGTTTATCGAAAGCAAGCAATTTTCGTTCGAAACCAATAGAAGTCAACAACAAGGTGTCGATTGTCGCAACAACAAGTGAGAACTTTCCGTCGCGGTCGCTAATACTTCCACGCGAAGCTATTTTACTGATTATATGTGCGTTTTGAATGGGTTTCAGGCTGTCGCTCGACAACACATAACCTTCAATTCGCATCAAATCGCGTTGCGCATAGAGCATCTCACCAATAAAAACGAGAAACAACAGAAACAAACACCGGCGTAACATTACTTTTTGAAAATTGTGCGAACAAAAGTATTGAGTTCTAACGCACAAATGCGATTTTCGATGGTAAAAAATGTTAATAAAAATTCGTTCGAACGGCATGTTGTCTCAAATTTTAACAGCTGATAATTCGTAAGTTTGCAGCATATATGCAATCGGTGGAAATTAAAGAATTTTTCGAAGGTTTTAAAATAGATCGAGACGGTGTTTTGTGGCAGAAAGCAAAAAAAGCGGTAAAAATCGCTGCTATCGCTTTCGTTGGAATTGTTTTTCTTATCGGCACGTTTTTGTTTTACCTCAACCACGTCGATTTTGCGCCTTTGATGGAAGAAGAATTGCATCCTTCAAAACGCCTGATTCCCGAATACATTGAGCAACGCCAATTGAGTTTTCTGACTTGGAATATCGGACATGGCAACTTGGGAAATTCAATGGCGTTTTTTAACGAAAGTGGTAAAAAAGTTCGCGCAACAAAATCAGCAACACAAAACGGATTCGAGCAAATTGTATCGCGGGTTTTGTCGTTACGCAATACCGATTTTATTTTGCTGCAGGAAGTCGATTTTGACTCGAAACGAACCCATTTCATCAATCAATATGCGGCATTATCGAACGCTATGTTTTTTCACGAATCGGTTTTTGCGCTCAATTACAGCGTGCCTTATGTGCCGCTACCGTTGACAAAACCGCTTGGAAAAGTCAATTCAGGACAAATGACGTTGTCGCGTTTTGCTTCGAAAACAGCCCGCCGCATTTCGTATCCGCAAATTGCTTTGTGGCCGGGTCGTCTGTTTTTGCACGACCGCTGCGTCATCGAAACCCGTTATCCGATAAAAGAAGGAGGCGAATTGGTGGTTTTCAATACGCATAATTCCGATTTTGTTAAAGACGATCAAAACATTGATTTAGAGATTGATGTACTTCGCAAACGAATGATTAAAGAATACGAAAAAGGAAATTTTGTGCTTGTTGGCGGCGATTGGAATGTCAATCCGCCCGACTTCGAACCATCGCGTTCATACGATTATTTGTACAAAAAAACAGATCTGTCTTTTCCAAAAAACATGATACCGACCGGGTGGCAATTTGCGTATAGCAATCTTGTTCCGACAAGTCGTTTTTCGAACACGCCCTTCTCTAAATCAAAAACATATACCACAACAACTGATTATTTTATTGTGTCGCCAAACATCGAAATTATTCATATCGAAGTTCTTAATTTAGAATTTGAATCGAGCAATCACAATCCAATACTGTTGAAAATTTCGTTGAAATAAATATTGGGAACTTCTAAAAATCCCAATCTCTGCGTTACGCTTCTTCAACAAAATGCTCATTTACGTTAGTAAACTCCGCTTTTGTTTCAGTCGCAAGCCTTGATATTGAAATTTTTAGAA
>JAISHW010000009.1 GCA_031262365.1 Lentimicrobiaceae bacterium | reverse complement strand
ATATTTTATCTTTGCACCTAATTAATAACCAGCAAATTATACCTGCTTATGCCTCGCTACTTAGACCCAAAAAACGATTTAACCTTCAAACGCATATTCGGCGAACACAAACACCTGTGCATGAGTTTGCTTAACAGCATATTGCCGTTGGACGTGCCTATCATAAGCATTGAATATTTGCCGGTAGAATTGACACCCGAAATTCCCGAAAACAAAAATTCAATCGTCGATGTGCGCTGCATAGACCAGAACGGCAGGCAATTTATCGTAGAAATGCAAATGTACTGGACAGATGCGTTTACTTCCCGTGTATTGTTCAATGCCTCAAAAGCTTATGTACGGCAATTGACAAAAGGGAAAGACTACAAATATTTGCAGCCGGTGTATGCGTTGGCATTTGTGAATGAAATTTTTGAACCTACAAAACCCGAAGAATATTATCATCACTACAAAATAGTGAACGTTCAAGATACAAACGAACAAATCAAAGGCTTGGAGTTTGTATTTATAGAATTACCAAAATTCAAACCGGGCAACAAAGGCGAAAAGAAACTGCACGAATTGTGGCTCGATTTTTTGAACATAGAAGATGCCACGGTACACGTTCCCGCAGAATTGTTCGACGAAGCGGATACACGCGAAGCTCTCGGATATTTGGAAGAAGGCGCATACACCGAAGCACAAATGAATGCTTATGACCATTATTGGGACATAATCAGCACCGAAAAAATGTTTCTTTCCTCTGCCTTTGCCGACGGAATGGCTGAAGGAAAAGCTGAAGGAAAAGCTGAAGAACGTTTTGAAATTGTACGCAACAGTTTACGTGCAGGTTTACCGGTAAAAACCATTTCCCAAATAACCGGTCTGTCGCCTGAAGAAATTGAAGCATTAAAATAGTCGGTCGCCGAACGAGAATGAGAAGATTCCTCCCCGCAGTCGGAATGACAGCGAGTCCGGTCGCAAGCCTTGTCTTTTGAATTTTTAGAAGCTCCCTAAAGAGAAAAATCAATTTTTAGAGGTGTCCTAAAGAAGGTCCTGCCTCCACAAGTCTTTTCGCTTCTTCGTTGTCGGTGTATTTTTCGAAGTTATTGATGAAACGTTTGGCTAAATCTTGTGCTTTTTCAACCCACTCCGAAACGTTTTCGTAAGTGTTGCGTGGGTCGAGAATTTCGGAGGCTACATTGTTGATTTTTGTTGGAATGTGCAAGTTGAAATAAGGAACTTTTTTTGTTTCAACGTTGTCGATACTTCCATCTAAAATTGCATCGATGATAGCACGTGTGTCTTTAATCGAAATGCGTTTTCCTGTACCGTTCCAACCGGTATTTACCAAATAAGCCGTGGCATTTGAAGCTTCCATTCTTTTCACTAATTCAATCGCATACTTTGTAGGATGTAACGCTAAGAATGCTGCTCCGAAACAAGTCGAAAAAGTCGGTTGTGGAGCCGTTACTCCAAGTTCTGTTCCGGCTAATTTTGCGGTAAATCCGGATAAGAAATGGTATTTTGCTTGTGCGCTATTGAGAATCGAAACCGGAGGAAATACACCAAAAGCGTCAGCTGTTAAAAAGATTACTTTTTTGGCGTGTCCGGCTTTCGAAACCGGTTTTACGATATTTCGAATATGATCGATCGGGTACGAAACACGTGTGTTTTCGGTTTTCGAGCTATCAGCGTAATCGATTGCACCATTTTCGTCTACAACCACATTTTCTAACAATGCATTGCGACGGATAGCATTATAGATGTCGGGTTCGTTTTCTTTACTCAAGTTGATGGTTTTAGCATAACATCCACCTTCGAAATTGAAAATTCCATCGTCGTCCCATCCGTGTTCATCATCGCCAATAAGATCGCGTTTTGGATCGGCTGATAGTGTTGTTTTTCCGGTTCCCGAAAGTCCGAAAAAGATTGCTACATCGCCTTCTTTTCCAACGTTTGCAGAGCAATGCATTGAGGCAATTCCTCTAAGCGGCAAATAATAATTCATCATCGTGAAAATGCCCTTTTTCATTTCGCCACCATACCAAGTTCCGGCAATAACAGCCATTCGTTCGGACAGATTGAACACGACAAAATTTTCAGAGTTCATGCCCATTTCTTTCCAATTCGGATTGGTAGCTTTTGAAGCGTTCAAAACAACAAAATCAGGTTCGAAATGCTCAAGTTCTGCTGCTGTTGGACGAATAAACATATTTTTGACAAAATGAGCTTGCCAAGCAACTTCGACAACGAAACGCACTTTGAGACGTGTATTTGGATTGGCACCGGCGTATGCATCAACGACAAAAAGCCGTTTGCTCGAAAGCTCGTCGGTGGCAATTTTCAACAAAACATCCCATTTTTTCGGATCAAGCGGGCGGTTATCATTTTTGCCTTGTGTCGACCACCAAACAGTGTCGTGCGAAATCTCATCTTCGACAATATATTTGTCTTTCGGCGAGCGTCCGGTAAATTTTCCGGTATCAACAGCTACAGCACCGCAATCGGTTAAAATACCTTTTTCGTAGCCTTCGAGTGTTTCGTCTAATTCAAATTCGAAAAGTTTTTCGAACGAGGGGTTGTAATAAATTTCTTGTACATTGGAAATGCCATAAGAGGCAATATCGTTTTTGATTTTCGAAATGTTTATTGCCATTATTGAATAAGTTTTATTTTTCGTGCAGAAGTTTGAGTTTAAAACCACAAAAGTAGCATTTTTGATAGCTTTTCATTTTAAAAAAATGATTTCCGCAATGGTTTGCGTAAATTTTTTTGCAAAAAAGGCGAAAAGTGTGCTTGGAGGAATATTATTGCGGGCGTAATAGAATTAGAGCTGCCAGACAAGAATAATTTGAAAAGAAGTGTTAAATCGTCGTAATGGGCGTAAATAAAGCAATTCCGTGTGTTTTTATCTTTAAATTTGTGCCTTACAATTCAAAAATAAATTTGCACAAATGGAAGAAAATAATAAGGAACAGGAAGAAAAAAGAATTCGAAAAGCACTTAATAAACAGCGTAGTTGGAGCGAGATGAAAGCGCACGATTCGTGGTCGGTTTTCAAAATTATGTCGGAATTAGTCGAAGGTTACGAGAAATTATCTAAAATAGGTCCTTGTGTGGCTATTTTTGGTTCGGCACGAACAATTTCGGGGCATCCTTATTATCAATTTACCGAAGAAATTGCTTATATGCTTTCTAAAAAAGGGTTTGGAATCATTACAGGAGGTGGACCCGGAATTATGGAAGCCGGAAATAAAGGTGCGCGACTCGCCGGAGGAAAAAGCGTCGGCATCAATATCGATTTGCCTTTCGAACAATTCCCGAATCCGTATATCGATAGCGATAAATACATCGAAATGGATTATTTTTTCGTGCGAAAGGTCATGTTCATGCGTTATGCACAAGGCTATATCGTTATGCCGGGTGGATTTGGTACAATGGACGAACTTTTCGAAGCAATTACATTGATACAAACGCATAAACTTGTCAAATTTCCGATTGTAATGATTGGAAAATCATACTGGGGAGGGCTTATCGATTGGATTAAAGAAACAATGTTGAAAGAAAATTTCATCAAAGAAGAAGATTTAGAAATTTTTTCGGTAGTAGAAACTTCCGAAGAAGCCGTAAAAATTATCGAAGATTTTTACAATAAATACGCACTTAAACCTAACTTCTGATGCGAAAACCAAAAACAGCGATTCCAATCAAAATTCTTTCTATCGAAGAAGATGGATTTCATTTTATGGTAAAAGGATTTCTGAATGGCATCGGGGCTTCTTTTTTAATCGATACAGGTGCTTCTCGAACCGTTTTAGATAAAACAGCATTGCGTAAATTTACTGATAATCAAAACATTATAGAAAGAGAAGGACGTGCTGCGGGTTTGGGATCGAATGAACTCGAAAGTGCCGAGACAAGAATCGAAATGCTTGTGTTAGGCGATTTTATATTAAAAAATTACCAAATTGCCGTAATGGATTTGCAAAATATTCACGAAGTTTATGCAATGCTGAATCTTCCTGCAATCGATTGTGTTTTAGGAAGCGACATATTAGTTGCTCAAAATGCGGTAATACACCTCAAACGAAAAAAGCTGGTTTTAGAACTTCATTCTTCCGAGTAAAGAAAAAAAATACAACAAAATGCCACAAATATTAATTATTGACGACGAAGTAGCCATCAGGCGAACACTGAAAGAAATACTTGAATACGAAAAATATCAAGTTGATGAAGCCGCAACTGGAATGATCGGAATCGAAAAAGTGAAAGAACAAGAATATGATGTCATTTTGTGCGATATCAAAATGCCGCAAATGGACGGAATCGAAACGCTGGAAGCCCTACGAAAACTTACCGACACACCCATTGTGATGATATCGGGACACGGAACGATCGATACGGCAGTTAAAGCGATTAGACTTGGTGCATTCGATTACATCTCGAAACCGCCTGATTTAAATCGATTGCTGGTTACATTACGCAATGCGATGGACAAATCGCAACTATTGACTCAAACCAACGAACTAAAGAAAGTGCTTGTAAAAGAACATATTATCGTTGGAGAATCGCAAGCAATCGAAGAAATCAAATTGATGATCGAAAAAGTGGCTCCAACCAATGCGCGTATTTTGATTTCGGGTGAAAATGGTACCGGAAAAGAACTTGTAGCACGACAACTTCACGAATTGAGTCCACGTGCACATTGCCCGTTTGTCGAAGTAAATTGCGCCGCTATACCATCTGAATTAATTGAAAGTCAATTATTTGGTCATGAAAAAGGATCTTTTACATCGGCTATCAAATTGCGTAAAGGCGATTTTGAACTGGCACACGGAGGGACACTTTTTTTAGACGAAATCGGCGATATGAGTCTCTCGGCACAGGCAAAAGTATTGCGTGCTTTGCAAGAAAATAAAATCACAAGAGTAGGAGGGGAAAAAGAAATTTCGGTAGATGTGCGCATTCTTGCCGCGACAAACAAAAACTTAAAAGAAGAAATCGAACAAGGACGTTTCCGAGAAGATCTTTACCATCGTATCAGTGTTATTGTGATAACCGTGCCGCCATTGCGCGACCGTAAGGAAGATATTCCGATTTTGGTGCAACATTTTGCAGCTACTATCTCACAAAAAATGGGAAAACAAACGCCTAATTTCACCGATGAAGCTTTAGCCGAACTGCAACAATACCGCTGGACAGGAAATATCAGAGAATTGCACAATGCTGTCGAACGTCTGATAATCCTAAGCGATGCCGTTATTACGAAAGAAAACGTGCAACGTTATGCAAGCCCGTTGCACACGTAAAGGATTGAGGTATTTTTTGTACCTTTGCGGCTCGTTTTTTGAAAACGAACGAATCGTTCTTTGATCGCTTCAAAGTACAAACTACACGGGGCTGTTCGGTTTTGACAGCAAGATGAGTGGTTATGTAAGCATGCCGAGCCTTGCGATGACGCTCGTTAATCTTGATCGTAAACATTAATTGGCGAAACTAATTTTGCTCTCGCTGCTTAGTCGAAGTACAGTAGACAAGCTTCATCCTTTCACAAGGTGAGAGGACGAGACATCTCACGAGTGGACACGCCTGATTCCGGCTCGATCATGAGGTGCTAATCAAATTCGGGATAATTTTGTGAATGCTTCGATCACAAAATGAAAATTTAGAAGATAAGGTCGAATTTTGGGTGTCTGTTCCCTGATTTGGCACGAAAAACAACAATAGAATAAGCATGTAGAAAGCCTGATTGTTCCTTGTTTGGACGAGGGTTCGACCCCCTCCAGCTCCACTATAAACATTTGGAAATCAGTTTTTTAAAGAAAATTTGAACAAAAATGTACACGGCTCCGTAGTTCAATGGATAGAATATCAGATTCCGGTTCTGAGGGTTGGGGGTTCGAGTCCCTTCGGAGTCACTTTTAAATAAAATCTAACTTCTTATTACTTTTGAGGTTAGATTTTTTCTTTAGATTTTTACTCACTTGTTCCAACTTCGCGTTCACTTTCGTAACTTTGTTTTGAAAATAAATTGTTGAGAGATGAAAATAGTTTGTATAGGACGCAATTACCAAGCACATGCAGAAGAGTTAAATCATCAGATTCCGCCAGAACCGCTATTTTTTATGAAGCCCGATACCGCTTTATTGCCGCAACGCAATCCGTTTTTCTATCCCGATTTCTCAAACGATATTCATTACGAAACAGAATTGGTACTAAAAATTGGACTCAAAGGCAGGCATATAGCTGAAAAATTTGCACGAAAATATTACGACGAAATCAGTGTCGGAATTGATTTTACGGCACGCGACCTGCAACAAAAATGCATCGAAGAAGGCAATCCGTGGGAAATAGCCAAAGCATTCGATTTTTCGGCACCGGTCGGAAATTTCAAAAAGATAGATGCGCTTCAAAATGCTAATGACATTCGTTTTGGATTGAAAATCAATGGTGAATGGAAACAGCAAGGAAAAAGTTCGGACATGATTTTCGATTTTAACCGAATCATCGCCCATGTTTCAAAATATGTTACCTTGCGTCCGGGCGATCTGATTTTTACAGGAACCCCAAGTGGCGTGGGAAACATTCATATAGACGATCATCTGGAACTTTTTCTCGAAGACGAAAAAGTGTGCGCATTCAATGTGAAATAAAATTTCTATAAAATAAATTTATGATTAAAACTAAAATTATGACAAAAATGAAAACTGCGCTGATGCTGTCGTTTATAGTGATGGCATTGTTTTGTGTCAAATGCACATGCGAAAAGAAAGAACAAAAAATTAGTCAAGAACAAATTGCAACGACAATTGCTGAGTTGAAAAAACAAGCTACTCCCGACCAGCACGAACGCATCGAAAAAGCGGTAAGTCAAGTAGCTGCTTTATGGTTCGAATCAGATGGTAATTCGGCTGATTTTCACGAATTTTGTCTTGCTTATTCAACAAAAAATCAAGCAGACAGAAAGGAACTTTTTGAACGTTTGGAAACCAATTTCGAGATTTTATGGGGCGGTTTCAACAAAATGGAAGTCGGCTTGAAAATTCCGCTTCATGTTGATGAAGGCAAAATTATTGATATCGACCGCATTTTTGGCGGTTACAGTCCGGGCGCACACCTTAGTGCCGACTTTTTCGAAAATAAATTGGCTTTTATCACTATTTTGAATTTTCCGTTTTATACCTTGACTGAAAAAACGAACAATGGAACAAACTGGTCGCGTTTGGAATGGGCTTATGCACGTATGGGCGATGTGTACAAATCGCGTATTCCTGCGCATGTGCTACAACATTACGCACAAATTTCGTCCGATGCAGATGCGTATATTTCGGATTATAATATTTATGTTGGAAATTTAATTGATTCGGAAGGAAAAACATATTTTCCGGAAGACATGAAATTGATTTCACACTGGGGATTGCGCGACGAAATCAAATCAAATTATGCATCGAAAGCCGGATTTATACCTCAAGAAATGATTTACAATGTGATGTTACACATTATCAATCAAGATATTCCACTCGAAGTGATCGATTCGGATCGTTATCAATGGAATCCATACACAAACGAATTGTTTTTAGATGGTGCTAAAATTGCCGGCAAGCAAGAGCCGAATACACGTTACCAACATTTATTGAATTTGTTCAAAGCCAACGAATTAATCGACGATTATTCGCCGAATACGCCGAATTACATCGAACGTAAATTTGACGAAGAAATGGAAATTCCGGTAGCCGATGTCGAACGTATTTTTACCGATTTGTGTTCAAGTCAGGAGTTGATCGAAGTTGGAAAAATTATTTCGAAACGTTTAGGACGCGATTTACAGCCTTGGGATATCTGGTATGATGGTTTCAAAACACGCTCGACTTTAAATGTCGAAAAAATTGATGCTTTGTTGAAGGATAAATATCCTGATAAACAAGTGTTTGAAGATGATTTATCGAACATTCTGATGCAATTTGGATTTGCAAAAGAAGACGCGCTTTTTATCGCATCGAAAATCACGGTTGATCCATCACGCGGAGCAGGACACGCTTGGGGAGCGATGATGAAAGAAGACAATGCGCGTTTGCGTACGCGTATTACCGAAAATGGCATGGATTATAAAGGTTATAACATTGCTATTCACGAATTTGGACATAATGTAGAACAAACGATTTCGTTGCATAATGTCGATCATTACATAATGAATGGCGTTCCAAACACCTCGTTTACAGAAGCTTTGGCATTTGTTTTTCAAGCACGCGATTTGGAATTGCTCGGAATGGAAAATACCAACGAAATGACACGTCATTTGGCTGTTTTAGACAATTTATGGTCGAATATGGAAATTATGGGCGTTTCATTAGTCGATATTCGTGTTTGGAAATGGCTTTACGCACATCCTGAAGCCAGTTCAGAGCAACTGAAAAATGCTGTTATTTCGATTGCACTTGATGTGTGGAACACTTATTTCTATCCTGTTTTTGGTGTAAAAGATTCGCCTATACTGGCAATTTATTCGCACATGATTGATGCACCGCTTTATTTGTCAGCTTATCCGATCGGTCAATTGATTGAATTTCAGTTCGGTGAATATATCAAAGACAAAAATTTTGCTACCGAAGTCTATCGTGCTTTCACGCAAGGAAGACTGATTCCGCAACTTTGGATGAAAGGTGCGGTCGGTACCGAAATTTCGGCTCAACCGCTATTAGATGCTTCACGTAAAGCCATCGAAGCGTTGCAGTAAAAGTTTAGGCGTACTGCTTGTAGATTTCAAGCAGTACGTTTTCTTCTTTTTCCCAACAAAGTTCATCTTTTGCTTGCAACAGATTTGTTTTCCAAATTTGATAACGCGATTTGTTTTCGAGGGCTTCAGAAATTGTAGTTGCAATTGTTTCAGGACGATGATCTTCGACAAAATCACCGATATTGTAATGTCGTATAATACGCTCAATTTCTGGTAAATGACTCGAAATTACGGGTACCCCGGCTTGAATGTAGTCGAATAATTTATTAGGCAAACTAAAGCGATAATTCAGATTTGTGTCTTTGTCGAGCGTAAAACCCAACTCGGCAACTTGTGTATAAGCAATCATTTCGAGGTATGGCATGCGCGGAAAAAAACGCACGCGGCTTTCGAGCTGCATTTCAGCAACCATTTTTTTGAGTTTAGGAAGCACATCGCCGCTACCGATAAGCATCAAAAAACAATTGTCGAGAAAAGCCATCGCCTTCACCAACTCTTCGGTTCCGCGTTGGATATTGATTCCGGCACCTTGCAATACCAACAAATGTTTATCTGTTGGAAGTCCGATTGCTTCACGCGATTTTCGTTCAAAATTTTTTAATTGCATCGGAATATTCCGAATCACATACACTTTGATACCGTATTTGCTTCTGAAAAGTTCGGCAATCGATTCGTTTACCGTAATCATTTCTTTTAATCTTGATAAACAAAAATATTCGATTTTTTTCCAAATATTTTGAACAAACCTACGATTGATTAATTCCGGTGTTTCGGTAAAATATTCGTGACTATCGTAAATCAAAGGAATATTTTTTAATTTCGAGATGAGAAAATTCGGAAGCAAGGTATCGAGATCGTTCGAAAGTAGCAATTGACAGCGTTTGAATAACAAAAATAAAAATAAACGGATGTTAAATTCTGCATAGAACAATGGTCCGCTTTCAAAAAGCAACTTCATACGCTTGACTTTGTATGGTCGCTCGTTCATTGGAGGACTTTTGCGCAGCACACGTCCCACAAGCAACACTTCATAACCGGCTTTTTGAAGTGTCAGACATGATTTGTGAACACGATTATCTGTTATCAAATCGTTTATTACAGAGACTATTGCGTGTTTCAAGAGCGCGTTTTTTCTATTTCGATTTTTTTGTTTGATTGCGTTTTTACAACCGATTATTAGGCGGCAAAAGTAGTCAATATTATTTTTTGTCGTAAATTTGATTGAAAAAATAGTAAAGTTTGAAACGGAATTATTCACTCAAATCGTTGAATAGCTTTGGCTTAGATGTTGTTGCTTCTTATTTTTTTGAAATAAAATCGGTTGATGCTATTTCGAAAATCATTGTCGATCCGGTATTTAAAGAAAAACAATATTTGATTCTTGGCGGAGGTTGTAATACATTGTTTCAGAATGATTTTTACAACGGTTTGGTGCTTTATGTCAATAACAAAGGAATCGAAATTATCGAAGAAACAAACACACAATGCGTTGTTCGTGTGCAAGCCGGAGAAGATTGGCCTTCATTTGTTGATAAAATGGTTGCTCTTGGACTTTTTGGAGTTGAAAATCTAACGGGTATTCCCGGAAAAGTAGGCGCAGCACCCGTTCAGAATATTGGGGCTTACGGCGCGGAGTTGAAAGATGTTTTTTTGCGTGCTTTTGCCGTGAATCTATCAGATGGAACAACACGTGAATTTACAAATGCAGCATGCTGTTTTTCGTACCGCAACAGCATTTTCAAAAACGAGTTAAAAGGGAAATATCTGATTTATGCTATTGATTTTCTGTTGAAAAAAAATGCGCCATTGAATCTTTCCTATAGTGCGATTCGTGCGTATTTGAATGAAAATCAAATCACTGATCCGAGCCTGAAAATGCTGAGTGAGATTATTTCTTCGATTCGAACATCGAAGATTCCCGATCCGAAAACGATTGGAAATGCCGGAAGTTTTTTTAAAAATCCGGTTGTCGACAGAAAGCAATTCCTTCAAATTCAAGCTGAATTTCCTGATGTTTCGTTTTTCGAAGAAGCGCGTGGAAACGTAAAAATAGCGGCAGCTTGGTTGATCGAAAAAACAGGGTGGAAGGGCTATTGTGAAGGCGATGCAGGTGTTTACGATAAGCACGTACTGGTTTTGGTGAATCATGGAAAAGCGAAAGGAAACGAAATCATTGCATTAGCACAAAAAATTCAGGAATCAGTGCAAAAAAAGTTTGGTTTGAAAATCGAACCGGAGGTAAATATTGTTTAGTATTGTACATTAATTTTTTTCGATGAAAACATTCGGGTTGAATGATTTATGGCGTTTTTTTCGACAAAATTTAGAAGCTTTCATTTGGCTTACAGCTTTGCTTTTGTTGTTTTTTATGCCGCCCGATTCGACACAGCAAACGCTTTGTGCGTGGCATCATTTGGGCATCGAACGATGTCCCGGATGCGGTTTAGGACACGCCATTTCGGCTGCATTTCATGGACAGTTTTTACATTCATTTCAACTGCATCTGCTTGGAATTCCGGCTATTGCAATTCTTCTTTGGAGATCATTTTTTTTATTTTATAAATATTTTCAGTATCAAGTTAAACAAAAAAGTTATGACAAGGATTTATGATTATCTTCCTGAAATAGAGGGAGAAGAAATGGTTTTTATTCAAAACCTAACGAGCGGTTACACTCCGGAACAAATGCGCGATTTTGCGACTATTTATCGCTCGCGCCGTAAAGATCCGCAAATGGTTTTGTTATTGGCACTGCTTGGACTTTTTTTTATAGCAGGAATCCAACGTTTTATGTTGGGTCAAATAGGCATGGGATTGCTGTATGTTTTTACAGGTGGTTTGTGTCTGATCGGAACAATTGTCGATATTGTGAATTACAAATCATTGGCTTTTGATTACAACCGACAAATTGCCTCCGAGGTTGCCGCAATCATCAGACTTAACAATTAATTATTGGGAGCTTCTAAAAATCCAAAATACCACGTTACGCTCCCTCGCCAAAATGCTCATTTACGCCAAGTAACCGACGTTGCGGAGCGAAAGCAGAAGCCGCTTGCGGATTATGCTGAGCCGCGAGGAGGAAAAGACCGCAAAGCGGAATTAAACGC
>JAISHW010000097.1 GCA_031262365.1 Lentimicrobiaceae bacterium | reverse complement strand
AGCAAAAACGCATCGCAAAGCGCATCTAAATATCTTGCAACAGTTTTATGATCAATTACCGTTCCGTGTGTGCGAATGGTATCTGAAATGGAACGTGGAGAAACGAATGAGCCAACCGAATCAAAGGCAAAATCAATTATCTTATTGAAATCGTGCTTATCTCTAACATTCAACCGCTGAAAAATATCTTTTTCAACAATTGTATTCAGCACGCTTGTTACAAAACCATCTGCCTGTTTTTGACTGATATTCTTTTGCTTATAGTATTCCGGAATGCCGCCTTCAATAACATAATTCCCCAAAGTGTCGAATTTTGATAAGTTTGGGGATTTAGAAGCAATAAAATCATAATATTCAGAGAATTGCAATGGGAGAATTGAGGTTGTAATATATCTTCCGGTAAGCAAGGTTGCCAATTCTCCCGAAAGCAGATAAGCGTTTGAGCCGGTGATATATACATCGCAGTTTTTCTTGATATACAGACTATCGACAAGCCGTTGAAACTCTTTAACGGCTTGCACTTCATCAAGAAAAATGTAGTTCATCTTGTCCGGAACAAGCCGTTCTTTTATATGCGTATGAATTTGATAGATGTCGCCGATAGCAAGCGTATCCAAATCTTCAAAATTCAAGAATTGTATTTGTGCCTGCTCAACACCGTTTTGCAACAATTCGTTTGCAAACATTTCAAGCAATGTGGATTTTCCGCAACGCCGAACTCCCGTAATGACCTTTATTATATTTTGGTCTTTCAGATTGCGTAGCGTTTGCATATACTGCTTTCGCTCAATGAGAGTTGATGTGTTTTGAGAGGTGAGCATAAGTTATTTCTAATTTTTATTTTCGTTATGAATCAACTATTTTCTTCCTTGATACAAATTAATTTTTCGCAACTGCAAATTACGCCCACACTCGCCTGATTCTTTCAGTTCGCCGAGTTTTTTTGCAATGCGGGGTAATAGTATGTATTGGTTTGGGCATTTACAGAAAATTGTCCAAAAATTCTAATTCTGCTTTCGTAAGTTTATCGGTATTTATATCGGTAAATATATCGGTAATTTTACGAATAGGTAGTTCTTCCGTTTTGTGAGTTCAGTCACTAACTTTCATTCCATAGTAAATCTTTATGTTATATTTGGGCTTCGGGTATCCTATTTAGTTGTGCAATTTTTCACTTCTTTACCTATTCTCCACACGCCACTTTGGCGAAATGCCGGAATGGTTTGGCGTTTGGCGGCGTTGGTGGTGGCAGCGGCATTTAATCCGGATTGTTTTATGTAGTCGGACAGTTTCATTATTTCCAACCCGCGCAGGTATGCAAGCCGCTTGTTGAGCGACTCGGAGAGGGCAAGATACATATAATCGACAAATTTGTCGGACTTATGCCTATCTCGCCATTGCTCAAAAATCGGGTAATATTCCTCGCGTTTGCCTTTGTTTTGAATTATCACCGGCGGGTAGCCAAGCGCGGCAAGCTGCATATTTATTATCACGCGACCCATCCGCCCATTGCCATCGCAAAAGGGGTGTATTGTTTCAAAGCGAAGGTGAAATTCGGCTATTTTTTCCAAAAAATAGTTGTCGCCGTTGCTGTTGTAATCCACTATCAAATCTTCGAGCAATGGCTTTACAAGCTCTGGTGCGGGCGCAATGTGCCAGCCAACCCGCACATATTCTCCACTTTGGCGCACCCGTCCGGCATAGTCGTCATTTATCCCGCCAAGAAGCATTTGATGCAGCAATTCCAAATTTTGTATGCTAAGCTCGTAATTCGGGCGAGCCCAAAGATATTTTATCACTCGGGCAAGGTTCGTAGCCTCATAAGTTTCGCGCAACGACACCTCTCGCATAAGTGCTTGCTCAAGCAATATTTTTTCGGTTTCTTTGAGCGTGAGCGTAGAGTTTTCGATAGCGTTGGAGTTATACACCATTTCGGGCAATTCCGATTCGGTAATCATCTTCAACAAATCATCGTGTGTAGCACGCAGTTGCTCATATTCTTGCTTTAAAGCCTTTATCTTATCCTTTTTTGTTTGGCTAATCATACAAATATTGTTTTATTTCGCCGCAAAGATAACAATTTACCGTGAATAAACGGCGTTTTATCATGTCAATTCACGAATTATTTTGATTTTTCCGTGAATGAATGGCATTTTATCATGTCAATTCACGCTTTCTTCCTTCCCACCGCTTCCTTCGTCTTCCCGATACGCTTGTCTGTTCATTCTACCACATTTTTAACAACTGATTTTTGCATGGCTTACCGCCATCCTCTGTTACTCAATTCTTCTTTATTGTAAATATCTTTGCGGGAAATTGTCAAAAAATTCTAATTCTGTTTTCGTAATTGTTTATTCGTTTTCCTCATAATAATAAGAATAGTCAATACCTTTCATGAAAGTTTCGCGGTCGTCTATTTTTTTTGTAAGAGCGTTTTTTATGAATTCTTTAATTTGCGTACTATCTGTATGGCTGATAATCATTGCATTCAAATAATCGTTTTTTTCAATTTTACTCCAATCTACAACTCTTTTTAGTGAGCGTTTGAGCATCAAATCGAGCCAAATCCTTGTACTTCTGCCGTTGCCTTCCATAAATGGGTGCGCAACATTCATTTCCACATATTTATCAATTATTTGGTCAATTGTAGTTTCCGGCATTCGCTCTATGGTTGGCAAAGTTGTTCCGAAATATTGGCAAGGGGCAAACGTAAAACCACCTTTGCTGATATTTTTATTGCGTATTTGTCCTGCAAAATCATAAAGTCCGCCAAAAATATAAGCGTGAATTTGCTGTAAACATTTTACTGTCCCGGGTTCCAAACTTTTGAGCAAACCGCTTGCAAACAGGTCATAAGCCTTTTTTTTGCTTTGTCCGTCAATAGTGTTGTCGCTATATAGAAACCAATCGAGGAAATTCATTGCTTTGTTATTTGGCATATTTTTAGCAAGCGAAATAATTCCTTCGCTATCGAGCGTATCGGACAAACGCCGTTTTCCATCTGCTGCTACAAATTTAAAACCGTGAGTAGCACTCACAAGTTGATTGCCTTCACTTGCAAGTTTCTTTTTTAACCAACGCCAATAGTTGTTCGCTTTTGTGTAGTCGTCTTGGTCGTTGAGAATAGCCACCACATCAATAACATTGAAAAACCATTTGTTGTTTTCATCGTCCCAAACCGCTCTGACTTCACGGTTGTTGAAAAATCTTATTGATAACTTCATTTTAATTACGAATTTTTTTCAATTACGAATTACGAATTACGGTTTTTGAAGGTGAGTTGTATTTTGCCATTTCTCTTATATCACTTTTCCTTTTCCTCCGCTTCCTTTGTTTTGTCTATCCGCTTGTCTGCCCATTTTACTGCATTTTTAATAACTGCAAATTACGCACATATTCGCCGAAGACTTTTAACTCGCCGACCTTTGGCAATGCTGGCTGCAAGGTCTATGGAGTGTGGGGTGATATTATATGTTGGTGTGGGCATTTGTATTCTATGTTTTCTATGGTTGGTATTGATAATATTTTTATAGTGTTTATATACAATGATTTAATTAAAACAACACACATTTTTACCACGAATAATCATTTTATTTTACGCATTTTTGCTACGAATAATCATTTTATTTTACACATTTTTCGGAGCATACGCTACCAACATATCAAATATCGGGCTATAATACAATGAAATATTCAGCAAATCATCATCTAATCGGGTGTCTTTTAACGAAAAACGGACACTGATTTTTGGGGAGTATTTATCCCTGAATTGCTTTAAACTCTTTGCTTTCACATTTGTGCCACTTTTTACTTCAATAGGAACTACATTTGCTCCGTACTGTATCACGAAATCTACTTCGCTGATTTTTTCACTTGTCCAAAAGAAGATATTATATCGCGTAAGTTCTTGTAACACAAACTGTTCGGCAAGCAAACCGTTAAATTCGTCAAAAACAGCGTCTTTATTTTGAATTACATCGGAAGGAATATCGGCAAGGCAACGAAATAGCCCAATATCAACAAAGTATAGTTTGAATGCCGAAGACTCTGCGTATGCTTTAAGAGGAATTTTATCGCCAACTTTCACATTGTTCACACGCCTTACAATGCCCGCATCAAGTAGCCACTCTATTGCCAGTTCGTACTCTCTTGCACGTGCACCTTCTTTAACTACGCCGTACATAAATTTATCGTTTTTCTTGGCAAACTGTGCAGGCAAACTTTCAAAAACCTGACGGATACGAATTGCAGAAGTATGGTCGGCGTGTTTGCTAAAATCATTGCGGTAGTTATTCAAAATCTTTTCCTGATTGATTTTTACGTTGTCAAAATCGTGCGTTTCTATCCAGTCGGCAACCACAGCAGGCATTCCACCTATGAAAAGATAATATTTGAAAAGGTCGTAAAACACTTCCTTAAACTTGTTTTCAAAAGGATGTTCTTTGATATAATCAAGCATTTTTTCACGACCGTTTGCCCAAATAAATTCTTCAAAATCAAGCGGCTCTAATCGTAATGTATCTATCTTTCCAACAGGAAACGAAGTGCCTTTGTGCAGAAAAACACCAAGTAAACTGCCTGCTGTAACAATATGATATTCGGGGGCATCTTCATAAAAATATTTAAGAGAAGTCAATGCACGTGGCACTTCCTGCACCTCGTCAAAAAATAGCAATGTGTCTGTTGCCGAAATTTTCATATCCAAATACAGTTCAAGCATTCCCACAATTCGGTGCGGTTCAATAGAGCCATCAAACAACTCCGTTATTTCCGCACTCGGATTTTGAAAATTCACATACGCCACATTCTTAAAATATCGCTTGCCAAACTCTTTGAGCAGCCATGTTTTCCCCACCTGCCGCGCCCCTTCGAGCAAAAGCGGCTTCCTGCCTTTGCTGTCTTTCCATTGTATAAGTGAGGACATTAGTTTGCGTTCCATATTATTTTTTAATTAACTATTTTCTGCCTTGATACAATTTAATTTCCCGCAATCGCAAATTGCGGTTGTACTCGCCGGAGCCTTTCAACTCACCGACCTTCTCGGCAATGTCTGACACATTCCCGACATTTATCCGACATATCCGACATTTATCCGACATATCCGACATTTATCCGACATATCCGACATTTATCCGACATTTATCCGACATATCCGACATTTGCCAACTCGTAATAGGCTGCCTTTTTCTCGCCAATGCGTTGAAAAATACCTTTTTCAACTAAAATATCTAAATCGCGCAATGCCGTTCTATCTGTTATCCCCTCATTGATTTCTAAATATTGCAGATTGGTGATTTTTTCATTAACTCTCACATACAACACCGCTTTTATTTGCCTGTCATTCAACCCAAACTTACTCAATTCTTCTTTATTGTAGATATCTTTGCGGAAAACAGTCCAAAAATCGTTGCCTTTGCAGGAAATTTGAGGGACAGGGATTTTAGCTTCAATGCACAAGTTTTTCATTTTGTCCATTCCGCGCCCCCACGATTCAACATAACCGCTTCGGAAAAAGGCTGTTGCAATATCGGGATTGCGAGGTTGCGACGAGTGTTTGTCCAGCAAATCTTCAACCGTCCAATTTTCGGGCAATCGTCCGTAATTCCAAATCATTATTTTGTCGGCATACACACTTATTTGTATCGGATACGGACCCGTATAATCTTTGTGGGCAACGGCATTGAGCAACGCCTCGCGCAAAGCGTCTTTCGGATATTCGTATGTCTCAACTCGCGTAAGTCCTTCGTATGAAATCAGTGCTTTGGTGTATTTTGTCAATAGTAAATCCATTGTTTTTTCGATTTGCTCAAACAGATTGCCGTGTATTTCGTCCTGAAACAGCAAATCGCTGTCGGTACGGAAAAAGCCGATTTTGATATACGCTCCCGACACAAATTTTTCAGGGTCGGGGTGGAAAAGCATTACAGCAGCGCGGCTCAACATGTTTTTATCAGTAAGTTTCAGGTTTTCAAGAACCTGCATGAACGTGTCATTGCGACTGTTTTCATCTATACGACCACTTTTAATGCCCTTTTCTTTGAAAAAAGTAAAAGTTTCGGACTTCAAATCTTCTACCTGAACATTGGGAACAGGCACGCTATCCCATTTTTTGCCGATTCGTTTTAACAAAAACTCGTTGAGCGCTGCGCCGGTGAGCTCCTGTTTTACGCTACCACTGCGAAAAAAATACCTGCCGCGCAACGAAATAGGCACGGAATAAGGCGTAACAACAATTTCAATGTAGTGTTTGCCGTCTTCCTGCAAAAGATTGACTTCGGCTGTAATGCCCAACTGATTCTTGATTTTGTTGGGGATTTTTTCCATCAAATTTTTATAGTCGGCAACGCCAACGACTTTTCCCTTATCGTCTTTGCCAATATAGATTTTACCGCCCTGCGCATTGGCAAAACCGCAAATCCAATCCAAATATTCCTCGTGCCACGAGGATTTGTATTCTATGTTGTGAGATTCGGGCATAGTATTATTTTATTTTTTATTAATCAAATATTTTCTGCCTTTATTTTTTCCTTCAATTTTCAAAATGCCAAGTTCTACAAATTTAGCAAAATATTTTTTCACGCTCACATCTGATTTATTTGTCAGTAGCTGAGCACGATAGTTGGTTATTTCGCCGTTTTTATCGAGGTGTCCGGCAATCTGTTCCAAAAATTCTAATTCTGCTTTCGTGAGTTTATCGGTATTTATATCGGTAAATATATCGGTAATTTTGCGAGTGGGTAGTTCTTCCAGTGCCTGCAAAATAGCGCTGAGCATAAATTCAATGAACGTTTCCGAATCACCGGCTTTCTGCGAAATAGCCAACGCATTGTAGTAGCCTTGTTGATTTTCATAAACAACGGTTTCTACCGATAGCCAAGCAAATAGTTCGTTCCATTTTGAGAGAATGAGCGTTTGCCAAAGCCGCCCTATTCTACCGTTACCAGCAATAAACGGGTGGATAAACTCTATTTCAAAATGTACTACGGAACTTTTTATAAGTGGGTGCACATCCGTTTTCTTTGCCCAAGCGAATAAATCGGTAATCAATTGCGGCACAAATTGATAACCTGCTCCTTCGTGAACCAGTTTTGCTCCCTCAAAAACGCCAACGCCTTGCGAACGAAAATGTCCGGCATCCTTCACTAATTGAGTAGTCATCAATTGGTGAGCTTTCAAAAAATCTTTTACTTTGTAAGGGTCGTATTCAAGCAAATGCTCGTAGGCTTGATACGCATTTTTCACTTCCTGAATCTCGTGCGGCAACCCCAGTACCCGCTTGCCCTCAATAATATCCGTAACCTGCCCCAGCGTAAGCGTATTGTTTTCAATCGCCAACGACGACTGAACAGAACGCAGACGATTGATTTTCCGCAACCGCAAATTGCGGCTATATTCGCCGGAACCTTTCAACTCGCCAACCTTTTCCGCAATGCGAGCGACAAGGTCAATGGAACGAGGGGCAATATTATATGTGGGAATGGACATTGTATTATGGGGTTGAGATTCGGGCATAATAGTATTTTATTTTTCTGATTTATCTAACTGTTTCAAAAATGCCAATGCTTTTTCTCTATCAAGAATTTCATGTATTCTTTGATTTTCGTAACTTCGCAAGCACCTGTAACAAGAAGGCGTACATTCACAAGTCTCCAACAAATTTATAGCTCTTTTAATTACGGCTCTTAATACAGCACCATCCTCGGTTACAAGTCGTCTGGAATGACCTGCTCCACCGGGAACGGCATCGTAAATGATAATCTTGTGCTCCATTCTGCCACTTTCTTTCTTGTATGTCAAGCACGCTTTTATATCTCGCCTTTCAATGCTAAGTTCATTGGCAAACGAATTCAGCAACGCATACATTACAGACAACATTGTGGCTTGGTCGGAAGTGTCGCAGCCAAAAGAAATTTTAGCTACATCTGTCCTAAATTCGTGATGTAAGCAATATTTATGTAGGGTTGTACAACTACAAGTTCCTTTTCCAAATGGGTTTTTATGTCCATTCCTTGCATTTTTCAATCGCTCTATTTTTGCAACACCATCATGGAAATCCTCATAATCCTTCAATTTACTTGTTTCATCACTTGCAATGGAATAACCACATTTCGGACACACATAAAAGAATTCTGTAGATTTAACCACAAGAGAATCATTTCCGGTTGATTCAACCTCAATATTTATGTTTTCAAAATTGTAATTGTATTGACTAATAGGATATGCGGTTTTATCGCCAATATAGATAGCCTCTGTTTTATACTTTCGTTCTTGTGATTGTAGAGGTACATCTTTTACTTCTTCTTCGGCTATAAATCCGGCTCTCGGCTCAATACTTTTATAAAAATCTCTGGATTTTAAAATATGTCCGCAAATGACACACTCTTTACCATCACTACCAATAGGCATGTTTGAAAAATTGATATTACCGCATTCCGGACACTGTGCAAGATATGCCGTTTCAAAATCACCGAGTTCTGTTTTATTCACAATGGGTTTTCTAATATAACGACTTGTGTATAAACCGCCGTCGGCAACAACCTCTCCCGAAGGTGCGTATTCGGCAATGGCAACCGACAAATCGCGATTAAGGTTAAGCGATTTGAAATTGTTTGCTGCAATATTTTGGGTTAATTCAACCGAATCTATCGGGAAACCATATTTGGGTAAGATATTGCCACGTACAAGAAAATCTATCAAATCGTTTTTTTGATAGCGTTCCAACTTGCGATTGAAAACGGAAGCCGTTTTTTCGTCTCGTGCTCGCATGGCTTTTTCGTATTCTTTCTTCAAATAATCCACATTGGTTTCAAACTCATTGATTATTTTCTTGAAAATTCCTTGTTCGCCACAAAATTCTTCAAGCCACTCAAAACTATTTACATATTTATCCTTGAGTTGTTTATTTGTAATTAATATTGAATGTGTTAGTAAGTCAGATAGTTCTTGCGGCTCGGATTGTAACCATTCAATAAACTTCAAATAGCCTTTTTCATTGATAAATACTTTTGCATTGTTTCCTGAATATAGTTCCGGATTTTGGCGCAAGTATAAACTTATGGCAACTGCATAAATATGTCGCTTCAATATTTTTTCGTTTTCCAAAGTGAAGTTTGGCGGATAAATCATTCCGTTAATCATTTCTTTTGGACTATCGAAAAATGTAAAATCGTGAGAACTCAATCGTGCAAAAGTCAATGCAAAGGCGGCTGCGTTAATGCTTCTACCGGCACGCCCAACTCTTTGAGCATAATTGGAAGCAAGCGGCGGAATATTGCGTAAAAATACAGTTTCCAAGTCACCGACATCTACACCCATTTCAAAGGTTGTGGAACAGGATAAGGCATTGATTTCCTTGCGAATAAATTGTTGCTGATAATCCAACGCTTCTTTTTTGGCAAGTTGCGCTGTATGTTCTTTGACAAACAACGGCGAAACTTTTTCACTTTTGTAAAGCATAGCATAATAATTATCCTTGCAAAATTCTTCAGAGTTAAGTCTCTCTAATTTTCCCTCGCAACCTATTTGGATACAATTATCTCCTATATTGAATTGCGTTACTTTGCCACATTTTTTACATTTCCAAAGTGTGGCGTTGTTACCAAATTTCACATTAAAAAATTTGGCAGGCACAAAATAACCTTTGCCGTCTTTAGTTTCAAGTTTGTATTTGTTACTGTCTGAAATCAAATAATCCCAGTAATTACTTAAAAATTCAATTGCTTTTTCATCATCCAAATTGAGAATCTGTTTAGTAATGCTCAATTTATTAGAACGATAATATTTTTTCTCTCCGCTTTTCAAAGTGTATGGAGTTGGCATATAACCTTGTGAAGCATATAAAGTGTTATCCTTGTGTTTAGTTATGACTTTCTGTATAGTAGTAAAATACAAATATTCTCTATCGCTGTCGTTAATATCTGTTTCACTGTCTGTTACAATAGCAGCCGTGCGCACGATTTCAAAAGCAAGATAGTTGAGGAAATTTTTTGCATCTTCTTTTGAAAGTTTATAGTCGCGGACAAGCACATTTACAATATCGGCACTGTTCCCAAGATAATCAAATGAAATTTTACCCAAAGAAACCAGTGAAGTATCACGGTTGCAATTATACAATTCATCTAATACCGCAACCCAAGCATTGCGGCGATTTTCTACTATTGAAGATTCTGCATTGTCGGAATTACCTTTTCGGAATAATTTAAGCGAAGAAAAATAATTGTCAAGTAGTCCGACAAAATCACTTATACAAACACCATTAGGATATTTTGATTCCTCTTGATTGACAACATTCCATATACCACGACGGCGCAAGAATTGTTTATACATATCTCCGAGAAAACAGGCAAATTTTGCGGCACCTTGGCGGCTGTCAGAAAACACTAAAAACTGACTGCCTGTTTTGGATTTGTTCTTTTTCTTTTCGGGCAGTAGTAAAAATGGATTTTTTGTTGCCTGTTTTTCCGTGTTATCCTCAAAAGTAAAAGTATATTCCGGAATTTGTTCATAAAGTGAGGTTGCAACAACACCCGTTGCAGCATCGTATCCCAAATTGAACCGCCTCAAAGTTCCATCACAATTAAGACATTTTTCTTTTTCCACTTTTACGAGTTTGATTTTTTGCGTATTGCCACAAGTACACCAACTGTTATGCGCTTCATCTTCGGCTACTATTGCTCCGCAATTTTTGCAAAGATAAATTTTTGCGTCATTATCAGTTTTGTCGTTGTTTTCATCGAAACAATGTTGAAAAAAAGTTCTTTCATCTAATCCGCTTGCTCTGACTAATTTGTCTCGTTCAATTTTTCCAACAATAGCCATTTCGCCACAATCTTCACAAACAGCAATTTCGAACATTTTTGGCTCGTTGTTGTAATCAACCTTGTAATAATCTTTTCGGATTAGCGACAAACTGTTATCGTAGTCAAGTGCTAAATAACAACCATCTAAGGCTTTCAGAAAATAGTGATAACGAATATCAACCAATGGCTTGCCGCTTTTGATTGCTTTTGCACACAAAGAAACAAATGCGACTGCCTGCTGTTGCGTAATTTCAAGTTTTTGTACAAAATCTGAAAGGGTAATTAAACTGCCCAAACTCCTCATTTTTACATATAAATCAGAAGAAGCAATAATATCATAGAGTATTTCTCTTTCTTTGTCTTGTGTGTATTCATAGTTCAGTTTATAAGCGGATAAGACATCTTCAAAGAATTTTTCTTCATTGGCTAAATCAGTAAATAATGAAATGGGATACTTATAAGCCGTAGGAGTTTTTTGCGAGTTATCGCGATACGCGGTAATAATGTCATCTGTTGTAAAATTACAACCGGTTAAGCGTTCAGCGAATTCTACAACACGCTTATTACTTGTATCACTCCCATCTCCCAAAGTTGCTGAGGTCAGAATGAATTGCGGTTTCCTTTCACAACTAATTCTGCCTTTCAACCTGCCCATAAGAAAAGCAGTTTCTATACCTGTAGCACCGGCATAAACATGTGCTTCATCCAATACTACAAATTTGAAATTGGAATTAGAAAAAATGGTGTCATCGCCCGGACGAAACAGCATGTGCTCCAGCATAGCGTAGTTCGTGAATAAAATGTGTGGCGGGTGTTTTTTCATTTCATCACGCGAAAGTTCCTCGTTTGGCAATCGTTTTCTCAACTCAGGGTATTTTTCGTTGGCATACATTGCTTCGTAGAGTTTGATAGCATCTGTTTCTCTATTTTCTGTGCCGCCATTATAAACACCGAAACGAATATCAGGGTAAGCCATCAAGATTTCACGCAAACCCTTTATTTGGTCATTTGCCAAAGCATTCATAGGATAAATGAATATGGCTCTCACGCCGTCATTGAGTTTGCCTTGTTCTTTTTCTCGCAACAACTCATTGATTACGGGTATTAAGAAGCAGTTTGTTTTCCCGCTGCCCGTACCTGTTGAAACAACCACATTCTTACCTGCAACAATTTTTTCTATTGCTTTTTCTTGGTGCAAGTATAGAGGTCGAGCAATAGGAAGTTTGGGCGGATAAGTTTTGTCCGTCTCCAAATCTCGAAAAAGCGGCGATAATACACCTGCTTCTATCAATTCATCAATGGTCTTTCCTGAACGGAAAGAATCTTTGATTTCAACAAATGGTCCGTTAGAAACCGTTTGTTCTAACTCTTTAATCAAATTCTTTTGCAGATTTTGATTGCGAAAATGGAAAGTAGTACTGATATAACCAATGTACTCTTTCTTAATGCTTTCTGCTGCTTGTGCCGGATTAAACATACTCTATTTTTAATTCTTTGAATTTATACAAATTTACTACTTTATTATTCTTTGTATTGCTAAAACACAGTTCGTTGGAATTATCAATCATAAGATTTTCATTGTAAAAATCCCCTTCACTATCGTAACCTGCCTTTAGCCAAAATGTATTATTACTTCGTAATTCTATACGGACAGGATTGATTCGTTCTTGCTCATGATTCTCATTTTCCATGAAATGAATTTCAGTAATTTTATTGTCATTGATACATCCGAAAGAACCTTCATAATATTCATATTTTGTTCCTTCGTCTATTTCCTCAACAAATTTCAGATTATATATTGCATATTTTTCACAAGGTTTTATCCAATTATCTTCGCTTACCAATGACGAACTAATATAGTCGATGCAAATACATTTATCCTTAAATCTAAATTGTTCTTTTCTCCCAATAATAAATTCATCTTCTTCATAAATGAGATTCCAAGTTTTTTGTTCAGCAAAGATGTTTTTATCCTTGATTTTTACTTGAACCTTACAAATATCTTCATACAGATTTTTAATTTCCTGATTTGCGTTTTTGATTGGAGTTCGCAGATTATTATCTTTTGATTTTATTGCAAGGAAAAACTCCTTGTCTTTGTCGCCAACAAAAGTATTTTCGACATTCCATAGTACTTTTCCATTTATGTATTGTATCGGATTTTCAGTAAAATGTTCTTTTGTAGCAACGGTAAAAAGTTCAAACTTGTCATTTTCATTTGATAGGTACACAAAAATATCCTTTTTGCCTTGCCTTGCATAAATTGCTCGTCCTATCTCAAATTTTCCACTTTGATTTTTTGGAATTTCATTTTTTTGTCCATCTGATTTTACGAAAAGTTTGATTTCTTCGTCTCCTTTTGGATTATCTATTTCCAACAAGTCGCCGTTTTGAAGAAAATCTTTATACCATAATTTTCTGTTTATCGGCTCATTGCGCCATTCTTTATTTGCAATTCGCCATTTCAAATATGGAATTTTTATTAACAAATTTCCATCGCATAATGGACAATTTATCTCGTTATCCTGATTAGACCACGAAAAATCAGTACTTAGTCCATTGTTGCTAATAGTAACTTTTCTTTCTCTATTTCCATAAAATGCAGGTTTATTGAACTTTATTTCAACATCAGGCAGTACTATCAACCTTTCGGTCAAGACCGTTGCTTGTTTTTCGTAGGAATATAAAGAAATGTCTATCGGCTCGTTTGACTTTAACAATCCTAACTTTAACAGCCCAAACATATAAGCGTTGTTTTCCAACCTCACATTATCAAACGCATCTAATTTATAGACTTTGTTATCTATTTTCAGTTCCAAAGCTTTCAGATTGGTGCTTTCAGGAACAATCAATTTTACGCTGTCTTTATATACAAAACAATGAATGTCGTCTAAAATCCATTCTATGTCAGGCAAATTTCCAAGTAAGCATATAGTATTAGAACTTTTTGAAACCTTTTCTTTATCAACAAAAATCACCTGTTTTATTTCGCCGGTCAAAGTTTCCCCTGCTTTTGGATAGATATTATAAAGATTTGTGCCGTATGTTGTTAAATCGGTTGGAGTATTTTTTAGGGCATCTATATTACGAGAATAGACAAAATAATTGGACGGCTTATTTATCTGGCTCAACACCTCTTTTTCATCCTCAAATAAAATAAACTCTCTGTTTAGCGTTTCTTTAGAATCATATAAGTCAACTCCATTATCAGTGAGTTGTATTCGAATATTTATTGATTTTGAATATTTTAATAAGTCATTCAAATCAATTTCTTTTTCTTTGGTACTTACCACTAACTCGCCTCGTTTTGTTCGCATTTCTTCCGAACTACACTGTTTACCATTAACATAAACAGAAAGACGCATTATGTTATTTTCATTATCTAATCTTATCGGTGGGATACAAAGTAAAATTTTATCTTCATTACGAATGTATTTGGCTGTAATGTTTTCTTTTGAAACCGTTGCAATTCTTTTCTTTCGAGTTGCACTATCTGATACTTTTTCGTTTTCCTTTTTATTTTTCCACCATTCAACAATATATCTTTTTAATCTCGTATTTTTTTCAATTATTTCTCTATTAAATAATTGATTAATTTGATAAAATGTATCTTTTATGAATTTTACGAAATTTTCTGATAAATCGTCATTGATTGCAAAAGAGCGCAAGCCAATTTTTAAAGAATACGCACTTGAGCCGATAGAAACGGCTTTATCTTCTCTATAACCATATTGTAAAACATTTTTAATCTGCAAGGCAACTATTTCGCATAGCCATTCGTCGTCGCTTGTAAAACCAAAATCTAAATCTTTCTTGAAAACATTGTAACAGAGGTCGAAAAACGAATGTATACTTGATTTGGGTGCAAAGGCATGCATCATTAGTGTTGCATAGTATTTTTTACCTGCTTCTACAACCGGTATTTGATTTTGTTTTCCCATTGTGGAAATCAAATGGGTAAATTGACTGTATAGGGTTTGATTGTCTTCATCAATGCCGGTCAATGTTTTGCATACGAAACGCCAAAAACCACTATGCTCTTCGCTGTCTTCAAAGGTGTCCGAATCTTTCCATCGTTTGGTTATTTCAACAAGTGTAAGAAATATGAGTTTGTGGTCATTTACCTGAAAACAGTTTTTTTGACATAAATCTTCTACTGCATCTACCATTGTCGCATATTCATCATCGGTAAAATCGTAGTTGCCGATAAGTTTGTGTTCTTTGTCGGCAAAACTCTCTTCAATAGAGGATAGTATTCGTTCGGATAGTTTTGTCATTGTTTTTTCGAATTTAACTCTTTCACATTGTCCTTCGCAATGGTAATAGAACGGTTATGTTTATCGATAAAACCATTGCTTGTTGGGCAAAACGGTAAGATATTGTGCTGTCCTCAATAGATACGAGTTCGATACAATGACTCCAACTCAAAGTTCGCGACAGTGTCGCGAACTTTTCGCCGTCGCGATACACAACGGCAACTTGCCTGCCTGTCTGCTCAATCAAGCGTTCTATGCCTTGCAAAAGGCGATTGCTGCTTTCGGTGATATGTGCTGATTCCTTCACAATATAAATGCTAATCTATGCAATAAATTTTTCCACAAAGTTAATAATTTTTATGTTTTTCCAAATCTGATTGTTTTTGTTGGAGATAGAATAATTTTTTCTGCATTTCTATTTCTGCTCCAAGTCTGTTGCGCAGCTTCGTTTGCATGCCAATCACGCGCTTCGGGGTCTTTTACTTGCAAAAGCGTTCGATAATGACTCCAAGTCAGCAACGAAAAAGATTTTCCAATCGGTGATTGGATAATTGAGGTTTCTGATTTTGGACTCACTGATTCCAAAATGTTTGATTTCAAATTTGGTGTGTAGTCATTTGAATTCTCATTTTCAAATTTTCCACACACTGTGTGGAAAATGTTTGGGAAAGCAGAATAGAACTCTGTAAATGTGTATAAATTAGTCTTATCAAAGCCTTTCCCATAAATTTGCATCAGTTGCGCCGAAAGCGTTTTTATAACTTCCGCACCATATTCGGCTCGTTCTTTTCCCTGCAATTCCTCTTCGGCAATACGCTTACCGAGCAACCAATTTCTCTGTATCAACGCTACATTTACTGCACGATAAGCAAAACTACGGGAGTTTTCAATAATTTGTTGTGCATCTTGCAAAATATTATTGCTCTTAACGTATGAAATATCCGAGTTTTCAATATTTTCCATAAAAATTATTTTTTTAATTACAATCCTTTACCTGTTGCAAGGTTATAATTTGTTGTTTCTGCAATTCAATATTTTTCTTCGGTAAAGTTATTATTTTTTAGATTTTAATTCATTCGTATTTGCCTCCAATTGCAAAAAACGGTCGAAATCACTTTTATAGAGTTGGTCTTGTTTTACACGATATTTTTCAAATTCGCTTTCGGCTTTGTCTTTGGCTATTTGCGCTGAAATTTTTCCGGCGTTCTGTAACAAATCGCGGTCGTCGGCAAGTAGGAATTTATCCAAACGGTTTGCCCAGTCCTGCATGGTCATTGGAATGCCTTTTTTTGCACGGTCTTCTGCCAAATCAAGATATGCGTTCACGATTCTGCCCAAACTTTCCAATTCGTCTTTTGTCAAATAATTTTTGGCAATGGAAACATCGGTTTTTACGATTTTTCCTTCGGGCGCATTTTCCCACGAAGTTAAGCCCATATTCTCTTTTTCGTGATTGGCACGATAATAAATTACTTCGGCGGCAGTATTGTGGTGAACCGCCCAATGAAGTTTATTCATAGCCATTGCGAAAAAGCGTTTTGTAGTCGGCGAAAGAGCATCATAATCGGAGGCGGTTGCGTAAATATCAGTTACTTTTTGATACAGTCGTCTTTCACTCAGGCGTATTTCTCGGATTTCGGCAAGCAGGTGTTCAAAATAGTCTTCGTCAAAAAATCGTCCGTTTTCCATTCGTTTGCGGTCTATAATATAGCCTTTTTTTGCAAATTCTTTCAATACGGAAGTTGCCCATCGGCGAAAATTAATTGCCTGATTGGAATTGACGCGATAGCCGACAGATATAATCATATCAAGGTTGTAAAACTTTGTATGATAGGTCTGTTTGTCGTCGTTACCCACATGTGCAAAAAATGCACATGTGCTATTTTCGTCCAACTCGCCGTCAGCAAAAATGTTTTTGATGTGTCTTGCAATTCCGCTACG
>JAISHW010000108.1 GCA_031262365.1 Lentimicrobiaceae bacterium | reverse complement strand
AATATAAGTGGCTAACTTTTGATGCTTTTACTAACTTCCAAAATCTCAAAGAACACTTAGATGAGGTATTAAACAATATTGGGGGAAAATACGTCATTAAATTTTATTGATTACTTAGTTCCTGTATTTTCGGTCATTAATATGCGTCCGACAATACCTATCACAGAAGTAATCAAACCGGCAAGCGGACCGAAAAATAAAGTGGAGATAATGATTGCCACAGTCCTGCCATCAACAAAAATACCCTCGGTAATTGAGTAAGAAAAAAAGATCAAAATAATGATAATGAGACCGTACACAACCCCTTGTATGCTATTCTTCACAGAAGGTTTTAGGTCAAATTTCAACAATAAAATTTCTGAAAAAATACCAAATGCAATTAATACCGAAGCGTTAAACAATAATTCGTTAAAGATTTCCATCGCTTATTTTTGTTTTTTTAGTGCTTGTTTAAATTTCGATAAAGTTATAAATTAAACACGAAAGCAAATGGAATTTATTAATTTAATTTTTTGGCACTCCTCCTGACTTCATCAATGCGTCGCCCAAGTGTCAAAGTCAGGAGTCATTCCGGCGAAGGACGGAATCCATTGTACAAATAAGCAACACCTTATCCTTTTACAGCAAAAAAGAAACGTAGAAAAGTCCGGAAATAAATCCTAATCCGGTCAGAAAACCGACATATACTTGCGACGGCTTATGTGCGTGTAATAGCAGACGTGCCGAGCAAACCAATCCGGCAATCAAAATTGTTGCAGCAATATAGGACATTAAATCAGTCGAAAAAAAACAATTGCAAAGCAGCAAAGCCGCCGTAAAGCCGCCAAAACCGGTGGCGTGCAAACTGATTTTCCAAAACAACGATATTCCGAGAACAAACAACGTCAGCATTGTTGCGCCAATCAAATAGAACAAAAAAATCGGTGCTATCGAAAAGTGTCCTAACAAAAAAAATGTGAGTAGAAAAAACACGGCTGTAACCAAGAGCGGCAATACACGGTCCGAACGTTTTTCCATTTGTAACGATTTGATAAATCCTAATTTATAAACTAAAAAAATGATCGAAGCGGGCATTAAAAACGAAGTTATCAGCACAACGGCAAGCAAATACCATTTTAGCGAAGGTGGAATGCCTAATTCCAACACATTTTGCTGTAAAATCAAGATTAAAAAAGCCAACGAAGGAAGTAAAAGCGGATGAAAAACAGTTGAAACAAACTGTGATACAATAAGTTGCGCTTGTTTTGAAGACATAAAATTAAAGTTGTTTTCGCAAACGCGCAACAGGAATATTCAGTTGTTCGCGGTATTTGGCAACGGTTCGACGGGCAATGTTGTAACCTTTTTCATTTAGAATTTTGGTTAGTTGCTCATCAGTCAGCGGTTTCGATTTTTTTTCGTTTTCGATACAGTCTTTTAAGATTTTCTTGATTTCTCGTGTCGAAACTTCTTCGCCATCGTCGGTTGTCATTGATTCGCTAAAAAAATCTTTCAGCAAAAATGTTCCGAATGCTGTTTGCACATATTTGCTGTTTGCTACACGCGATACGGTCGAAATATCCAAGCTGACAATTTCGGCAATGTCTTTCAAAATCATTGGTCGGAGTTTGGTTTCGTCGCCGGTCATGAAATATTCTTTTTGGTAGTTCATGATGGCTTCCATCGTTGTGTAAAGTGTGTTCTGACGTTGTTTGATGGCATCGATAAACCAGCGTGCCGAGTCGATTTTTTGTTTTACAAAAGCTAAAGCTTCTTTGTTTTCGCGGCTTTTTTTGTTTTCGGAAAATGTCTCAAGCATTTCCGTATAGGTTTTATTTACTTTCAGTTCGGGCGCGTTTCGGCTGTTTAAACTTAATTCCAATGTGCCGTTATTGTTAAAAATCATAAAATCAGGCACGATATACTGATTCGATTTTACTGTTTCACTCATCGAGTTGCCCGGTTTCGGGTTGAGTTTTAATATTTCAAAAACAGCTTCTTTTAGTGTTTCTTCCGAAATATTGGCGCGTTTCAGTATTTTGTCGTAATGTTTTTTTGTAAATTCTTCGAAATAACGATCGATAATCAGAATGGCGATAGTCAAATCTTTTTCAGGATTTTCTTCTTGTAGTTTTTGCAATTGTATCAGCAAACATTCTTGAAGGTTTCGTGCGCCAACACCATAAGGTTCAAAATCTTGTATGACATGCAATGTTTCGAGAATCTCTTTTTTTGTCGTGTTAATATTCAGCGAAAAAAGCAAATCATCGACAATCGCTTCGACAGGACGTGTTAGATAGCCCGAGTCATCGATATTTCCGATAATGTAAAGACCTATTTTATATTTTTTTTCGTCTAACTTACGAAATCCAAGTTGTTGAATTAGAAATTCTTGAAATGTCTGTGCGCTCGAAAACGGTGTTTCATAATGGTCGTCGTCGGCACTGTAATTGTTTGTTTTGAGTTTGTACGAGTCATCATCGTCGTCGCCGAGGTAATCGCTCAAGTCAAATTCATCGTCCGAATTGTCGTCATTATCGTCCGAATCATATTCATCTGAATCGTTATCATCTAAAAGCGAGTCGTTCTGGTCATCAACATCCGATTCGTTGTCTAACTCTAATGCCGGATTTTCTTCAATTTCCTGTTTAATACGTTGATCCAAGGAAACAGAGGGTATTTGGAGCAATTTCATCAGCAGAATTTGCTGTGGCGAGAGCTTCTGAAGCAGTTTCTGCTGCAATCTTTGGTTTAACATACAAACGATTTTTTCAACAACGAAAATACGACAATTTAAAAAAACGACGCAATAAAACGATCATTTGTTTTTCATTCGTTGAGCGCAAAAAGTCTATTTTCAGAAGAATCTTTTGTTAAAAGGACGTATTTTTGCAAAACAGTGTACTTTATATACAGGTAATAGCATTATAACAATCAAATCATTACGAATTGCAAGTTCTTAAAACAAAAATCGATACACGTTCCGAAGAATTTATTCGCAACAAAAATGCGTATCTCGACTTGATGGTAACCTACCGTCAGTCTTTGTCGGAAAGTACAAAAGGCGGTAGTAAACGTGCTATTCAGCTACACAAAGAACGCAACAAGCTGCTGGCTCGCGAACGAATCGATATGCTTATCGACCGCAATACACCTTTTTTGGAACTTTCGCCTATGGCTGCTTACAATTTGTATGACAATCAGTTTCCTTCGGCAGGAATCGTTACCGGAATTGGGATTGTCCAAGGTTGTGAAACGGTCATTATTGCCAACGATGCTACCGTAAAAGGCGGCACATATATGCAATATACGATTAAAAAACACCTTCGTGCACAAGAAATTGCAATGGAAAACAACTTGCCTTGTGTGTATATGGTCGATTCGGGAGGTGCTTATTTGCCTGAACAAGATACCGTTTTCCCCGATCGCGATAATTTTGGACGTTTTTTTTACAATCAGGCGCAAATGTCGGCAATAGGCATTCCGCAAATCGCTATCGTAATGGGTATGTGTACCGCCGGAGGCGCGTATGTTCCGGCAATGAGCGACGAAACCATTATTGTTCGCAATCAAGGAACGATTTATCTTGCCGGTCCGCCGCTTGTAAAAGCAGCAACAGGCGAAATTGTAACTGCCGAAGAACTTGGCGGAGCCGATGTACATACTTCCATTTCAGGTGTGGCTGATCATTTAGCTGAAAACGACTTACATGCACTGCAAATTTGTCGCAATATTTTTAAAACATTAAAAATAAAAAAACGTCAAAAACTTGATATACTCCCGATCGAAGAGCCACTCTACAATCCGGAAGAACTTTACGGAATAGCACCTATCGACTTGCGTAAACTCGTCGATCCGCGCGAAATCATCATGCGAATGGTCGATGGAAGTCGTTTTCAGGAATTTAAAGCGCGTTATGCGCCTTCGGTTGTTACCGGATTTGCGCATATCATGGGATTTCCGGTTGGAATTATTGCCAATTTTGGTGTTTTATTTTCCGAATCAGCACTTAAAGCAACACATTTTATCGAACTGTGTTGTTCGCGGAATATTCCACTTGTTTTTCTGCAAAATATTACCGGATTTATGGTCGGAAAAACATTCGAAAGAGGCGGTATTGCTAAAGACGGCGCAAAAATGGTACACGCTGTTTCGAATGCTAATGTGCCTAAATTTACCGTAATTTTTGGCGGATCATTTGGTGCCGGAAACTACGGAATGGCTGGAAGAGCTTACAGTCCGCGACTTCTGTTCATGTGGCCGAATGCAAAAATCTCGGTAATGGGAGGCGAACAAGCCGCTAGCGTATTGACGACCGTCAAAAACGAACAATACCTCAACAAAGGTATCGAACCGCCAGCTGAAGAAATAGAAAAAATACGTCAGGAAATTCTCAAAAAATACGATCGCGAAGGAGCTGCTCTTTACAGCACGGCACGCCTTTGGGACGATGGCATTATCGACCCTGTCGATACCCGAAAAATCATTGCTCTGGGAATTGCCAGCTCGTTGAACAAACCGTTTCCGGCACAACGATTTGGTGTTTTTAGAATGTGATATCAAGAAAAACGTATAAAAACAACATGAATTTCGAAACCATTACATTAAAAATCGAACACCGAATAGCGACAATACGACTCAACCGTCCCGAAAAGCACAATGCGCTGAATCCGTTGATGATTGAGGAATTGACACAAGTTTTCGATACACTAAAAGATAACGAAGCAATACGTGTGATTCTGTTGAAAGGAAACGGGCTTTCATTTTGTTCGGGTGCCGACTTAAATTATATGCGCGAAATCGCTTCGTTTGGCGAGGCAGAAAATTTGGCTGATGCTTCCAAATTAGCAACGCTTTTCTATGATATTTTTTTATGTCCTAAAGTGGTTGTTGCCGTTGTTCATGGTAATGTTTTCGGAGGAGCAAACGGTCTAACGGCAGCTTGCGATATGGTACTCGCCGACGAAAACACCCAATTTGCTTTTACGGAAGTGAAAATGGGCATTACACCGGCGACAATTTCACCTTATATCATTCGTCGTTGCGGCGCAACAATAGCTGCCGAATTGATGCTTACCGCACGTAAATTTACCGCTCAGGAAGCCGAAAAATACCATTTGGTAAATGCAACGTTTACTTACGAAACAAAAACCGATGTCGAACAATTTTATGTCAATCATTTGCTTGCTGCAGCACCTAATGCACTGGCTTCGTGTAAAAAATTAATCCGAACCGTTGCCTCGCTTCCGCAAGAAGAAACATTTTCGTATACGGTCGAAACAATTGCTAAACAACGCGGATTGGACGAAGGCATCGAAGGAATGAGTGCTTTCCTCGAAAAACGAAAACCAAAATGGATGGTATAAACCAAAAAATATTTTTTACCGCATCAATGCAAACACGAAACATACACAAAGTCCTTATTGCCAACCGAGGCGAAATTGCTGTTCGTATCATTCGCACGTTGAAAAGATTACATATTACTTCGGTTGCTGTATTTGATAATAACGATACCCATTCGTTGCATTGCCGCATTGCCGATGAAGCACGTCCGCTTGGCGAAGGTGAACTGAAAGACACCTATTTAAACATTCAAAAAATAATCGATGCCGCTTTAGATTCGGGAGCACAAGCCATACATCCCGGATACGGAATGTTGTCCGAAAACCCACTTTTTGCGGAAGCCTGCGCTCAAAACAACATTATTTTTATTGGTCCCGATTCCGAATCAATGCGTGTGATGGGAAACAAAATCAAAGCACGGACTTTTGCACTTGAAAACAACATTCCTGTCGTTGAGGGTTTTACGGGAAGTCTCGAAACAATTTTACAGAAAGCAGAAACATTTTCGTATCCTTTGCTGATAAAAGCCGCTGCTGGCGGTGGAGGCAAAGGCATTGTGATAGTCAGAAAAGCGGAAGAATTAGAAAGCGCGCTTAAAAAATCGGCACGTGAAGCAAAAAATTATTTTGGCGACGACCGTGTTTTTGTCGAACAATATATCGAATCGCCGCGCCATATCGAAGTGCAGGTTTTAGCCGATCATTTTGGCAAGGTTTTGCATTTGTTCGACCGCGAATGTTCCATTCAGCGACGGTATCAAAAAATTATTGAAGAAGCACCTTCGGTATCTATTTCGGACGAAACACGTTCGAAGATGTACGAAACGGCAAAACGTATTTGTGAAAAAATCGGATACAAAAATGCCGGAACGGTTGAATTTTTGGTCGATGCAAATCAACACTTCTATTTTCTCGAAATGAACACGCGTATTCAGGTAGAACATACTGTTACGGAAATGATTACAGGAATTGACATTGTCGAACAACAAATTCATATCGCATCGAATAACCCGCTGCAAATTAGTCAAGAAAACCTTGTTGCTGACGGTCATGCAATTGAATGTCGGATTTATGCCGAAAATCCTGAAAACGAATTTATTCCGTCGCCAGGAACGATTACACTCTATCACGAACCACAAAAGAGAAACGTTCGTATTGATAGCAGTATCGATTCCGAAACCGTTGTGAGTCCGCATTACGACCCAATGATTAGCAAGTTAATTTGTCATACAAAAAATCGCGATGAAAGTATTCGTATAGCACAACAAGCTTTGTCGGAATACATTATTCAAGGCATCGACACCAACAATGCGTTTTTACAAGTTTTGCTTACAAATTCCGATTTTATTACCAATAATATGGATACTTTTTTTTGTGATTCGCACAGAAAAACACTTCTGTACGCAATTGAAGAAGCGCGAAAAAAAGTGCCTATTGCAGCTATTATAGCCGTTTTTCTGCTGTATGATTTCAATAAAAAACAACTTTTCGATCGCGCTGAAAACATTTGGGAAACAATTGGTTACTGGCGCTACCACATGGACGTTTTTGTAGCTGTTTTTGAAAAAAAACACCTTGTTAAAATCACTTCAAAACAACCCGGATATCTTTGTGGAACGATTGAAAATAAACCGTTTAAAGTTCAACTTGTCAATCAAAACAAGCATCAGTTAAAAATTCTGCTCAATGGGCGTAGCGAAACGGTTTTTGTTTCGGAAACAAGCGAAAACAATACTTGCGTACATTTGCGCGGGTTTGATTTTGTTTGCTCACGCGCCGATCAGCTTGACCAAACGATTACATATTTAAGTGCCGACGAAACCTCTGAAACCGTTAATTTTTGTTCGCCATTGCCCGGTAAAGTAATAAAAATCAATGTTCACGAAGGTGATATCGTAGAGCGAGGCACCGTCATGTTGATCATCGAGGCAATGAAAATGGAAAACAGTATTATTTCGCCCACACACGCTAAAGTAGCACACATAAACGTTAAAGAGAACCAACTTGTCGATACGAAAATGCAATTAATTGTTCTAAAAGGAGAAAAATAATTATGAACTACGATTTATCCGAATTGAATCACCTGATTCGAAAAATGGTTAGAGAATTTGCTGAGCGCGAAATAAAGCCCGTAGCACAACAACTTGACAAAGAAGAACGCTTTTCGCCGGAACTTACCAACCGTATGGGCGATTTAGGACTTTTCGGGATGCACATCAGCGGTTTATACGGCGGACAAGGAATGGACACACTTTCGTATATCATTGCTGTAGAAGAACTTGCAAGAGTTGACGCTTCGCAAGCAGCAACATTAGCCGCTCACAATTCTTTAGGAATCGGTCCTTTATACGAATACGGAACAGAAGAACAGAAACAAAAATACTTACCTCAACTTTGCACCGGCAAACATTTGTGGAGTTTCGGACTGACCGAACCAACAGCCGGATCGGATTCGCGTGGAACAAAAACAACCGCACGCATAGAAAACGACAATTGGATCATCAACGGATCGAAAGTTTTTATAACCAATGGTGCTTCGGAAATCAACTTAGGATGCACGGTTCAAACGGTAACAAACGATTCGGACGGTAAAAAGCAATTTACAACAATCATTGTCGAAAAAAACACACCCGGATTTCAACAAAAATCAATGCGCGACAAGTTGATGTGGCGCGCTTCAGATACTGCCGAACTATTTTTCGATGATGTGTGTGTGCCGAAAGAAAACTTGCTTGGTGCTGTAGGACAAGGTTCTAAAATTATGCTTGCCACGCTCGATGCCGGACGACTTTCGATTGCTGCAATGGGATTGGGATGCGCACAAGGTGCTTTCGAATTGGCACTTGCTTATGCCAAAGAACGGAAACAGTTTGGTCAGCCAATCGGAAAATTTCAAAGTATCGCATTCAAACTTGCCGACATGGCAACGAAAATTGAGTTGGCACGCAACCTGCTTTACAAGGCTTGTTGGATTAAAGATCAAAATCGTCCGTTCGGAATGGAAGCTGCGATGGCAAAATTGTATTGTTCCGAAATTGCTCGCGAAGTTGCCGACGAAGCTGTACAAATATTTGGCGGTTATGGCTTGCTGAAAGATTATCCTGTCGAACGTTTTTACCGCGATCAGCGTTTGCTGCAAATCGGCGAAGGAACTTCCGAAATACAACGATTGGTTATTTCACGTTATTTGGATTGTTAGAATTAGAAAAAACGTCGCGAGACCGTTCTCAATCCTTTTTTTACTTGCAAAACGACTACTACTTATCGGTATCTTTAAATTAAATTTACGCAGATGAAAGAACGATTATTACGCACTTTATTAATTGCCTTTTTTTGTTGCAGTTTTATATCCGTTTTCGCTCAAAAGTTTGGTGGCGGAATTACGTTTGGAGGTGTCAGTTCGCAGGTAGCCGGCGATCGCCATTCCGGCTTTAAAAAAGCCGGAGTAACAGGAGGATTTTACGTAAACTTAGAAATAGGCAACCATTCGTTGTTGCAAATGGAACTCACGTTTATGCAAAAAGGATCCCGTTACAATATGTCAGATGACGCGGTAGTTTCCGACGACGAAAATCCTCCTTATTTGCTGCGTTTGTCGTACATCAGCTTGCCGCTTATTTATCAATATCAGATGAAGCGGTTTATGTTTGAAGGCGGACTGAATGTAGACTTTTTGGTTGGTCATTATGAAGAAATTTCTTTTGAAGAAAACACGCTTGACGACTGGCGTTTCATAAATTTTGCAACGGTATTTGGCATTCGTTATTTCATCACTGAGCGCGTTTCAGTCGGATTACGTACCATCAACTCCATCAATTCCATACGCAAACACGCTGTCGAAGGAAACGTAAAACGCTATTCGAACAAATACGGTGCTTTCAACGACGTGTTGCAGTTTTCGGTGTTTTATACATTATAACAAATTGATTTTAAATCAGATAAATGTATTTGAAAAAGAAAAGCGCAACAATCGAAAAAAATTAGGCACAACGCTAATCAGCTAATTTGGAAAAATCGACACCAAGCGAAATATCCAGTCCTAAAGCTGTTTTTACGAGCGCGTTGTCGGGTGTAACAAGATTGGGCTGTGCAATAGCTTCTTTGAGCGGAACCGCCACAAAATTCGGATGACGGTAAGCAACCATTTTCCCGTATTCTTTGTTAAGTACCATTTCAAATGCTTTTACGCCGAATTGCGACGAAAGTACACGGTCGTAAGCAATCGGAATGCCGCCTCGTTGCAAGTGTCCTAAAACAGTTTCACGCATATCGTGTTGAAATCCGGCATCTTTAAGTTGTTTGATTAATTGTCGGCTAATACCGCCCAAACGGATGTTTTCGTAACCCGGTTCATCGCTTTTTTCGAAAACCATTTCGCCGTTGACCGGACGTGCGCCTTCGGAAGCAACAACAACTGCAAAACCTCTGTTGCGATGAAATCGCGATTCGAGTTTTGCTTTTACGATATCGATGTCGTACGGAAATTCGGGAATAAGACACACTTCGGCTCCGCCGGCAACAGCAGCGTTGAGCGCAATCCATCCGGCATAACGCCCCATGACTTCAACCACGAAAACACGGTTATGGCTGGCAGCTGTCGTAACGAGTTTGTCGACAGCTTCTGTGGCAATTTCAACCGCTGTTTGAAAACCAAAAGTTGTATCGGTCGATGAAAGGTCGTTGTCGATTGTTTTCGGCACGCCGATGATATTCAACCCTTTTTCGTAAAGTTTTTGAGAAATACGTTGCGATCCGTCACCACCAATATTGATTACAGCATCGATGCCGAGGTATTGTATTTTGCGAATCATTTCGTCCGAACGATCGACGGTGGTATAGGTGCCGTCGTTGTTTTTTACAGGCCAAGCGAACGGACCGCCTTTATTCGTCGTTTCGATGATTGTTCCGCCTTGAAAATGAATTCCTTTAACGATTTCTGGCGTTAGCAATTTTATTTCGGTAGGTTCCCAAAGCACACCGTTGAAAGCCTGAATACTGCCTACAACTTCCCAATCTTTTTCTTGATGTGCGCGTTTGACAATAGCGCGAATTACGGCGTTCAATCCCGGACAGTCACCTCCGCCGGTTAAAACCATGACTCTTTTCATAAGCGTTGTTTTTATGTTGGTTACACCTATTGTAACCAAAAATATTGCAACAAAAGTACACAGAAGTAGGTTGCTTATTGCTAAATCTTTCTTAAAAGATTTTTGTAACTGCTTTTCGTTGTTTAATTGTATTTTTGTTGTTCAAATCCGGCTTATGATTCCACAACACGTTATTGCAAGTATTCTCGATGCTTCTCGGATAGAGGAAGTTGTGGGCGAATTTGTGAGCCTAAAAAAACGCGGAGCGAACCTGATTGGTGTATGCCCGTTTCACCAAGAAAAAACACCTTCTTTTATTGTTTCGCCATCGAAAGGGATTTTTAAATGCTTTGGTTGCGGAAAAGCCGGCGATTCGGTGCGTTTTATCATGGAACACGAACATTATTCGTATCCGGAAGCTTTGCGATTTTTAGCAAAAAAATACGCTATCGAAATTGAAGAGCGCGAGCAAACACCTGAAGAATTGGTGCTTCAGAACGAACGTGAACAAATGTTCAACGTGAATTTGTTTGCGCAACACTATTTTTCGGAAACCTTATTTCATACCGATGAAGGACACTCGGTCGGATTGAGTTATTTCAAAGAACGCGATTTCAGAGAAGCCATCATCAAAAAGTTTCAGCTCGGATTCAACCTCAATCAGCGTGATGCTTTCAGTACGAACGCTTTAGCAAAAGGCTATTCGAAAAATTTGTTGCTCAAAGTAGGACTTTCGACCGGAACTGAAGAACGTTTGTTCGACCGTTTTCAAGGGCGCGTGATTTTTCCAATACATAATCTAACAGGAAAAGTTATTGGTTTTGGAGGACGTATTCTGACGAGCGACAAAACAAAAGCCAAATACCTTAACTCGCCCGAATCGGAAATTTACAACAAAAGTGCCTCGCTTTACGGCATTTATTTTGCAAAAAACGCCATCAGCAAATTCGACCAATGTTTGCTTGTCGAAGGTTATACTGATGTGTTGAGCATGCATCAGGCAGGAATTGAAAATGTGGTTGCCAGTTCGGGAACATCGCTCACAACAGATCAGATTCGGTTGATCAAGCGTTATACAAAAAACATAACCATGCTTTACGACGGCGATAATGCCGGAATAAAAGCATCGTTGCGCGGTACCGATATGATTCTCGAAGAAGGCATGAATGTACGCATTGTGGTATTGCCCGAAAACGAAGATCCGGATTCGTTTGTGCGAAAACATACCACCAACGAAGTTTTAGATTTTATAAAAGCGAACGAAAAAGACTTTATCAGCTTTAAAACCACTTTGTTGCTTTCGGAAACGCAAAACGATCCGATTAAGAAAGCGCAACTTTTAAAAGAAATTGTGGCTTCTATCGCGCTAATTCCCGACGCGCTTTACAGAGCAACATATATGAAAGAATGTAGCCGCCTGCTCGACACGCAAGAACAAGTTTTGGTCAACGAACTGAACAAGCAACTTCGTGCGAAATTTAAAAAAACACATGGCGACGAACCAATATCCGAAGAAATTCTTGCCTCGCAAACAACCATCATTGCCGAAACACCAAAGATAATAGCTGATTCGTGTTTTTATCAAGAACGCGAACTGATTCGGTTGTTGTTGCTTTACGGTAATGAAGAAATGCTGATCGATGATGTTGATGAGAATGGCAATCCGACACAATTTAAAGATACCGTGATGCAGTTTCTTGTTTCGGATTTGGTAGCCGATTCGATTGTCTTCGAACACGAAACACACCAAAAAATATTTTCGATTTTCCAAGATTTATTCAATGAAAATGTTCCGGCAAATACACAACTGTTTACAGCTCACAATGATGATGACGTGGCACAATTAGCAGCCGATTTGTTGGCAACAACTTACGAATTGCATCATTGGAACAACAAAAACATTCACGTTAAAACGGAAGAAATGATTCTGTATCAGCTTGTTTTTACGTCGCTTTATCGGTATAAGGAAAAGCTGATTAATATACGTTTGGCAAAACTCGAAAACCAGCTGAAAGAAACAACCGACTCTGATGAGCAAATCAACCTTATCATCCAAATCAAACAACTCAAAGACGTGCGCCGGCAAATAAATGCTATTTTAGGTGTTGTTATTACAAAGTAAATTTAGGTAGCCTCTAAAAATCTGTCTTGTCCTAAAATAGGTTTACACCAAAAAGAGTAAAAATGGTTCAAAAGAGTAAACTTATTTCAGGACAAGACACATTTGCAATGTGGAACATACCCGTCATCGTTCTATGCACAATTTCCTTATGAACATCATTTCGGCTTTGGCGGCGTATTCATTCTTTGACAAAAAGCCTGCTATCCGATTCTCAGTGGAAAAACCAACTTCTCAACTTGCCCTTTTTTGTTAAATTTATCCCGAACTCAGGTTTCAGGATGTAGTAAACGAGATATTTGGGAAAAATATACCGGTCAGCCCAAAGAACATGGTCAGCTACTTCGCCTTTTGCTTTGCCCGACTTTATCAGACTTATTGCCCGCTCACGAAGTACAAGTCGCGCTGATTCTGTAACCGTCCTAAAGTCTATCTTTTCCATACTGCAAATATACAAAGTATTTTCGATATATTACCGTCAGGTTAATAACAGCGTAAGATTTTGCTGAAACAATCTTCATTCGTTCTCAGATGCTTTGCGGTAGCAGTCGCCAGAAAAACACCAGCAAGCGATTCGCCTATCTTGCACTCAATGTCATTAAGTCTACGCTTTTTTTAGGGAAAAATTTATCTGTAATCCTCCGCCGGATTTGTTTTCGGCCGTTACTTCTCCTTCATGGTAAAGAACGGCATGGTGAACAATGGCCAATCCTAATCCTGAACCGCCGTCTTCACGAGAACGCCCGTCGTTTACCCGAAAAAATCGTTCAAAGATCCGCGGAAGGTATGCTTCCGGAATGCCGTTTCCGGTATCGCTCACGGTCAGATAGTAGCATTTATCATCGCTTTTGGTAATTTCTATCGTGATGGTAATCCATTTTCCCGCATAATTAATGGCGTTTTCGATCAAATTACGAAAAATGGAGTAGATCAACATCGAGTTTCCGTACATGAAGCTCCCCTCCGGAATCAGGTTTTCGATTTTGACCGAATTTGCGTGCAAGGACTCCTCAAACTCTTCGCGTACTTTCTCTGCCATTTCATAAAGGTCAATCCGCTCTTTCGTAAAAAGACGACCGGATTCTTCCATTTTGGTCAGCAACGATACATCTTGCAATAATTCGGAAAGCCGGATGGAGGCTAAATGCGCCCGGTTAATGAATGCAATTCTTTTTTCGTCCGGTATTTCCGGATCAATCAGCGTTTCCATGTATCCCCTTATTGCGCTGACCGGTGTGCGCAGTTCATGTGCAATGGAGCTGGTCAGCTCGGTTTTTAACGCCGCACGGGCTTGTTGTTGACGAATTATATCCGTTTTCAATCGCTCTACATCCAACCCGAACTGCCGGGCAATCAGCCAAAGGAAAAGGATCGACAACAGGAAAAGGGAAAGAGAGAGCACTAAAAAAGTTTTGTCTGTTTTCAGCAAAAGCTGTGTCTCAACATTATATGGAAGTGCAACCCGAACATAGCCATCCGCCGTTTTGCGTGCATAATACAAGAAAGGGACATCAAGCGATTCGGAAAGCCGAATGTCGGAGCCGACGTTGGCTGTTTTGGCTTTTTGTATTTCCGGCCGGTCGAAATGATTTTCCAAAATCGGCACGCTATCTGCCTGATTATCATAAAGGACTTTCCCTCCGTTGTTGATAATCGTTATTCTGAGATTGGCGGGAAGCACTTCTTGTTGCTCTTTTTCGTTTTCTTTTTCGGCAATAATGTGGGTGTAAATATCCATTTTTGTTTCGATCAACGCTTGTTTGTATCTCTTCTCCCGTATTTGTTGATAGAAGAGTACAATCGCCGTAAACAAAGCAAAAACGGCAAAGAAATAGAGAAATAATTTACTTTTATAGGGTATGCTCATATTCGACTGTTTTTTAGTTATTCTTCGATGCAGTATCCATAGCCACTGCGGTTAATAATAAGCGATCCGGCAGACAAGAGTTTTTTGCGAAGCCGGGCAATATGTACGTCAATTGTTCTGGCCTCAATAAAGGCATCTTCGCGCCATACCTTATCCAGCAATTCTTGCCGGGAAAACACCCTGCCCTGGTTTTGCATCAGGGTTAGCAACAGGAGGTATTCGGTTTTGGTCAGTTTGACAAGCTCATTGCCGACCAATACTTTTTTTGAGGTCGGATCGAGGGTAATGTGGGCAAACGTCATTTTGTCGGTACTTTTTTCTACCCGTGCCAATACCGCTTTGACGCGCGCAATCACCTCTTTAACCGAAAACGGTTTTGAAATATAATCGTCTGCCCCCAAGGAGAATCCTTTCAGCAAATCGGCTTCGGTATCCAATGCGGTCAAAAAGATAATGGGTAGTTGATAGCCTTTCCGGCGCATCTGCTCAGCCGTTCGGAAGCCGTCCATCCCCCTCATCATGACATCCAATAACACCAAGTCGTAATGTTCGTTTTTTTCCAACGCCAAAAGGGCGGCTTCTCCGGAAGAAACAGTCTCTACCGAGTAGCCGTTTTTTTCCAAGTTATACCCCAAAATATCCAACAGGTCTAATTCGTCGTCTACAATCAATATGCGTGCTGCCATATTGTAAAATTATTATTTTTTTTGGTGCCGAAGTTCTTTCGCATCTACAAAAAACACGATGTCTTCGGCAATATTGCTCACCCTATCTCCGATTCTTTCTATTCGCCTGATAACGGCATACAAGTACATTGTTTCTTGAATTGCTACCGAATTATTTGAAATATAATCAGCCATCACCGGCACTACTTGTTCGTTTATTCGGTCGATGGAATCGTCCATGTTCAGTACTTTTCCGCACAAAACACTGTCTTCATTGATGAGTGCCTCCCTTGCCATCTGCAACATCTTCTCGGATGTTGTCATCATCGCTTCGAGCTGCAATCGGGCAAATAAATCCGCATCCATCGGCTTATTTTGCCTATACAGCACAAAACCGGCAATGCCTTTGGCGAAATCGCCGATGCGTTCCAAGTTGTTCGTAATTTTCAGCAACGCAATCACGAAGCGCAGGTCAATGGCAACCGGAGCAAACAACGCGATGAAATTTTCACAGTGATGATCTACCACCAACTCCTGTGCATTTACAATCCGCTCTCGGGCAATCACCTCCCGAGCCAACTCTTTGTCTGCTCTTCGTAACGCATCGAAAGCCTTGCTTACTTGATTTTGAACAAGGTTCCACATCTCAATGTGGTGTGTTTTCAGCTCTTTTAGCTCTTTCTCGGTATGTTTCATTGTTTTCTGTTTTTTAGTATTTATTCCGTTTATATTCCCGATGAAATGGGATTTTTTGAATGATTCGATTTCATAGACAAACACTTATCCGAATCGTCCGGTGATGTAATTTTGCGTAGCTTCTATCTTCGGCTTCAAGAAAATCTGCTGCGTATCGTCAAATTCGACCAATTCGCCTAAATAGAAAAAAGCGGTTTTGTCCGATACACGCGCCGCTTGTTGCATGTTATGGGTAACAATCACAATGGTGTAGTCGTTTTTAAGCGTGAAAATCAGGTCCTCGATCTTGGAGGTCGATAACGGATCCAGCGCAGAAGCCGGCTCATCCATCAACAGGATGCGGGGCTTTATGGCCAATGCACGCGCAATGCAAAGGCGTTGTTGCTGTCCGCCGGACAATTCAAACGCCGATTTTTTTAATTTGTCTTTTACTTCATTCCACAAGGCCGCATTCCGAAGAGATTCTTCGACGGTATGCGTTATCAGATCCTTGTCTTTTATGCCGTTGACACGTAATCCGTACGCTACGTTTTCGTAAATGGATTTCGGAAAAGGGTTGGGTTTCTGAAACACCATGCCGACTTTGGTTCGCAACTCATCCACCCGAACCGTTTTGTCGTAGATGTTTTGCCCTTCGATCAGGATTTCGCCGGTCATGCGCGTGTGGTCTATCAAATCATTCATTCGGTTCATCAACCGCAAGAAAGTGGATTTTCCACACCCCGACGGCCCGATGAATGCCGTTACGGTATTCGGTTCTATTTCCATGGAGATTCCTTTGAGTGCATGAAAATCTCCGTAATAAAAATCAACGTTTTTGGTTGAAATAATGCTCATTTTACGTAATCTTTACTCGTTAAACTCCGGATTATTCCGGCTATGATATTCATCAATAACACAATCAGGATGAGAACCAACGCCGTTCCGTAGGCCATCGGGCGTGCGGCTTCAAGGTCGGTTCCGCTGGTTGCCAACACATATAGATGGTAAGGCAACGCCATAACCTGATCAAAAATCGACGTGGGTAATTTCGGGAGAAAATAAGCGGCCACGGTAAATAAAATAGGTGCCGTCTCTCCGGATACTCTGCCGATGGAAAGGATTAATCCGGTCATAATATTGGGAAATGCAATCGGCAAAACAACCTTGTAGATTGTTTGCAATTGGGAGGCTCCCAACGCCCGGCTCCCGTTCCGAAACGTATCCGGAATGGCTTTTAACGACTCTTCGGTTGTCCGAATCACAATGGGCAAAACCAAAAGCCCTAACGTCAGGGAACCGGCAAGAATACTGTCTCCGAAGCCCAAGGTATTCACAAAAAGTGCCATGCCGAAAAGCCCGAACACAATAGAGGGAATGCTTGATAAATTGTTGGTCATAATTCGGATAAACCGAACCGTCCAACCGTTGCGGGCATATTCGTTCAGGTAAATTCCGGACATTACCCCGATCGGGAACGCAACCAACATGGAGCCTGTAACCAAACAGAGTGTTCCGACAATGGCGGGAAAGATTCCTCCCGATGTCATTTCATTCTTCGGAGCGGTTGTAATAAACTCCCAAGAGAGAACGCCCATTCCTTTGACAAGCAGGAAACCCAGTATCCAAAACAAGATACCGACTACGAGCCATGTCATGATACGGAGTATCCAAAAAACGGCTGCTTGTTTTTGTTGTTTTAAATTTTTCATTTTTTTTTACAGCGTTACTGTTGTTGTTTGATCTGTTTGGCCGAAATGATTTCAATAAGAATACTGATGAACAGGGTAATCAGGAAAAGAATGACCCCCAACATGAAAAGAGCTTCGTAATGCGCACCGCCGGTGGGAGCCTCCCCAAGTTCGGCGGCAATGGTTGCCGGAATGGTTCGGACAGGCTCGAGGAGTGTAGTCGGTATAATCGCCGAATTTCCGGTAACCATCAGTACGGCCATGGTTTCACCGACGGCACGGCCTATTCCCAACACAACGGCAGCCATGATTCCGCTCACGCAGTAGGGGAGAATGACCTTGAAGATGGTTTGCATCTGCGAAGCTCCTAATGCAAGGGAGGCCTCTTTCGTGGCGCGAGGAACCGTCCGGATGGCATCTTCCGCGATGGTTATGATGGTCGGCATGGCCATAACGGCGAGGATGACGGATCCGGCCAATGCCGTCTCTCCGACAGGCAGATCGAATGTCTTTTGTATCAACGGCACAACAACCACCAGCCCGAAAAAGCCGTAAATAACGGAAGGAATACCGGCAAGCAATTCAATGACCGGCTTTAATACGGCCCGTGTCCGCGTTGAGGCCAATTCGGCCAAGTAAATCGCAACGGCCAATCCGAAAGGCAATGCAAAAAGAATCGCGGCAAAAGAGACCCAAAGCGTTCCCAACAAAAGAGGGAGCAATCCGAAAAGAGGAGCCGGTTGCGCCGTCGGAAACCATTCTTTCCCGGCAAAAAAATCGGAGGGCGTTATCTTCCCGACATCCAATACTTTGCCTTTAAAATCTTTCCGGATATACTCATTCGGAATAAAGGCAATGATGTGGGGATGCGTATCGACAATTTCGGAAAGATGATGCGACAGAAATTGCATCTCCTCTCCCAAGGCTTCCTCGCTTACGTAAGACGTAATGTCGTTCAACCGAAAGACCGATATATCTTCGTTGAGACCTCCTACTTGCGCCCAATTCACGATTTCGCGGTCAAAAATATTTTTTATTTCTTCCGGCGTGAGTTTCTCAACCGGATTCGTTTTATTGACTGCCAACGAATAATTTTCTTCCACAACCGAATTCCGAAACAAGCCGGCACCCTGCCGAAACAAAAAAACAACAATAAGCAAGATGGTAAGAGAGGTAATTGCCCCGCTTGCCATCAATACTTTCTCCACACTTTTTTCAATGAATCTTCTCATTTACAATGTATCTATGTATCCGATCTCTTTTACCGTGCGTTGCCCTTCGGCCGAAAGCACATAATCAATGAATGGTTTTACGTTTTGTTCGTTGTTTTTGGTGTAGTACAACAACAACGGGCGCAGCACCGGGTAACTTTTGTTTTTGGCGTTTGCGTAAGAGGGTTCAATGTATGTTTTCCCGTCGTAGCTTATTTTTAACGCCTTTACGTCCTTGTTCAGGTAGGCCATGCCGACGTATCCGATTGCACCGGGTGTTTGGCTCACCGACTGAATAATGGCGCCTGTTGCCGGCATGGATAAGACGGAAGACATGTAATTTTTGTTTTTCAGGATGCTTTCCTTGAAAAATTCATACGTCCCCGAACTGGTTTCTCTCGAATAAACCACTATTTTTTGGTTGGGGCCTCCGACTTGTTGCCAATTCGTAATTTTTCCCGTAAAAATTGCTTCCAACTGTTCGCGGGTCAACTTGGAAACCGGATTCTTTGGGTTGACAATGACGGCCAACGCATCCCATGCAATAACCGTTTCTACCGGGGTTTTTCCTGCGTTCCGAAGTTTCATTTTTTCTTCCGTCTTCATTTTTCGGCTCGACATCGCCACGTCCGTTGTGCCCTCTATCAAAGCCGATATTCCGACACCGGAGCCTCCTCCCGTGATGATAACGGACGCTTGCTTGTTTTTTTTTAGGTAATTTTCGGCCTCTTTTTGTGCCAAGGGCAATACACTGTCGGACCCTTTGATTTTTTGTGCGAACAGACCGGAAGCACTCATTCCGAGGAGAACGATCAACCCTAATTTTTGAATGTTTTGTCTCATATACGTAATTATTTAATCGAATTATTTTTCGAGTTGTTTTTTCGGACTATTTTCATCCGTTCATTTTAAAATTTAACCTGAATTCTTGCGGTGAAAACATTTTGTTTTACTCTTTCTTCAAACCCTTTCAGGGCAGGGCAATGCTCATTTTGAACAATGTCGTAATAACCCATCAAGCGGATATTGTCCGTCATGCGGTATAAATACCCGAACCCTATCGTAGCGTACGCCACATCTTCGCTGCCCGTCCGGTTGAGCCGGCCTATTTCGGCGGAAGAGATTTCGGTATTCGGATCATAATAGTCGTATTTCGCTACCAGCGAGTGTTTGGACGAGCCGAGGTCTTGTACCAGCATTGCATAGTATCCGTTAAACTTTCGCAGGTGCAACGGCTCGGTTCCCGCGCCGAAAGAAGATCCGCCCGGGTTTGCATTTGATTTAATGGTGCCGGGTTGTTGGCCGAAAAGGTATTCCGCGCGGATATGCGTAGTCCCGAGGGCCCATTTTTGGCTATATTGGGCGGAAAAACCGAAGTATTCTCTTTTCTCGTACGATGATTTTTGCCCCTCTCTCTTTTCAAATCCCGTCTTTTTATTGTATTCGTATGATTCGTCGACCGGATTCATCACCGCCCCGTTGTAGTAGGAGAAAGCCGCTCCCAACACGCTCTTTTCTCTCTTCCTCAACCAAGCCAACCGCCCGATGAAATCTTTGCGGGAATCGGTTTCAACCCCTATTCCGTTTCCATTGAATAGGCCTGCGTTCAAGGTAAAATCGGACAAGATTCCTTTGCCGTTTAATTGAATCATCGCACCGACCTCCCTCTCGCCCGGAAACAAAGAGAGAAAAACACGGCTTCTTTCGGGCGTTTCGCGCAAGGAAGAAGAGTAATTGATTTCATACCCGAAAGGGCGATCAAATAGCCCCAATTGGCCGCCGATACCTTTCGATTTTGTCGTTACTTTCAGGTACGCATCTTTGATACCCACCCCTTTTTCGGTAAAATCGGGCTGAAAAACCACTTGCGCAATCCCTGCGGTATACGTGAATTTTATCCGGCCACGGCGTATGCCGAACCGCATATTGGATGCCCCCGAAAAAGAACCTCCGTCCGTAAATGCTTTGATGCCTCTGCTCTCTGCCCACTGTGCTTGACCTTGCAGGTAGCCGGAGATTTTTAACTTGTTTTCCGCCTTTTCAACGATCGTTTCTCTCTTTTCAGGTTGTGTCTTCTCCTCTTGCGCCGCAGCGGCAAAAGAGAGAAAGAGTAAACCTGTCATTGCAATCATTTTCTTCATATATTTTTATTTAATGAGATGCGACAAATGTATAGACCGGATGTTAAGGGTTGGTTTCAAAATTGTTACGAAAAGGCTAAGATTTTAGAATTGTCCGAAGGGGAGGGAATGTAGAATATAGAATGAAAAATGAAGAAATGTGGTGTTCGGTTCGTGTGGTTTTGCTGTGGTTGATTAACGAGATGAAACGCCGCAGGCGTGAAATGTGCATAACCGACGGTGAAGCGTAACGTGGTATTTTGGATTTTTAGAGGCTCACTGAATAAATTTCAAATCAAATTTTTACTTTTGTGCCATGATAAATCAAGAAGACTTTTTCAAAAAAATAACGGCTCATGCCAAAGAGTATGGGTTTGTATTTCAGTCGAGTGAAATTTACGACGGACTAAGTGCTGTATACGATTATGGTCAAAACGGTGTCGAACTGAAAAACAACATTCGAAACTATTGGTGGAAATCGATGGTTCAGTTTCACGAAAACATTGTTGGAATCGACACGGCTATTTTCATGCACCCGACCACATGGAAAGCTTCCGGACATGTCGATGCTTTCAACGATCCGTTGATCGACAACAAAGATTCAAAAAAACGCTATCGTGCCGATGTGCTTGTCGAAGATCACATAGCGAAAATCGAAGATAAAATAAACAAAGAAATCGACAAAGCAGCTAAACGCTTTGGCGACGCTTTCGACAAAGCACAATTTGTAAGTACCAACCCACGTGTTTTAGAATACAAAAAACAAATTGAAGAAATCGGTCATCGATTGTATCGATCGATGGAACAAAATGATTTAGAAGGAATTAAAAAATTAATCGAAGACTTGGGAATCGTTTGTCCGATTTCAGGTTCAAGAAACTGGACCGAAGTACGCCAATTCAACCTCATGTTTTCGACTCAAATGGGTTCGACTGTCGAAGGAGCAAGCGAACTATTTTTACGTCCCGAAACAGCTCAAGGAATTTTTGTCAATTATCTTAATGTACAAAAAACCGGTCGCATGAAACTTCCTTTTGGTATTGCTCAAACCGGAAAAGCATTTCGTAATGAGATTGTTGCACGTCAGTTTATTTTCCGCATGCGCGAGTTCGAACAAATGGAAATGCAATTTTTTATGCGTCCGGGCGAAGAACTCAACTGGTACGAATACTGGAAAGAAACACGTATGCGTTGGCATCTTTCGTTGGGCATTCCGGCATCGAAATACCGTTTTCACGATCACGAAAAATTGGCGCATTATGCCAACGCGGCTTCCGATATCGAATTCGAATTTCCGTTTGGATTTAAGGAATTGGAAGGGATTCATTCGCGCACCGATTTCGATTTGGCGGCACACTCAAAACATTCGGGAAAAAAATTACAATATTTCGATCCTGAATTGAATGAAAGCTACATTCCTTATGTGATTGAAACATCAATAGGTCTCGATCGTATGTTTCTGGCTTTGTTGAGCTTTGCTTATAACGAAGAAAAATTAGAAGACGGAACAGAACGCGTTGTGATGAAATTTCCGCCCACTTTGGCTCCTTATAAGGTAGCCATTTTGCCGTTGATGAAAAAAGACGGATTGCCGGAAAAGGCACGTGAAATCATGTCGGACTTGAAGCAAGATTTCATGTGTTATTACGAAGAAAAAGATGCAATCGGAAAACGTTACCGTCGGCAAGACGCGATCGGAACACCGTTTTGCGTTACAGTCGATCACCAAACGCTCGAAGACAATACCGTAACAATTCGCGACCGCGACACCATGCAACAAGAACGCATCAACGTCGACGAATTGCAACATGTGATTACCGAAAAAGTGAAGATAAAAATGTAAGGGAGCTTCTAAAAATTCAAAAGACAAGGCTTGCGACCGAGACAAAAGCGTAGTTTACTTGGCGTAAATGAGCATTTTGGCGAGTGAGCGTAACGCAGTATTTTGGATTTTTAGAGGCACCCGTAAATAAAAGTGCAATGTTGTACACAACATTGCTACTCTTTTGCAAACAAATTGTCGATTTCTTTTGCCAAAAAAGGTTTTCCGTCTTTGTTGATGGAAGTGCCAAATACATGTGCCGAAGCTACTTTTCTGTCGTCTACTTTTCGAAAAATTTCCTGTTTGAAACCAAATCGTAACGGCGATATGCGAAACAATTCACATGTTACATAAAACGTATCGTTGCTCCGCAACGGCAATAAATAGTCGATTTCGGTGCGTCTGACAACTAAAAAAACACCTTTTTTGGTTAACTCGGCAAAATCAAGACCAACAGATTTTAAATATTCGTGTCGCGCATGTTCTAAATAGTGCAAAAAATTAGTGTTGTTGACAATTCCTTGCATGTCGCACTCGTAATCGCGCACTTTGAACGCAATAGAAAAAATATCAGATATCATTACGATTCATGTTTGTTTAAAAACGCACGAATATTGTGTTCGATACGTTCGATAACATTTTCATTTTCTACTTTTTGAAACTTCAATCCGGTAACTTTTTCGTACAATTCGATGTAACGTTCCGACACTTGTTGCACAAAGGCATCGCTCATTTCGGGAACCGGTTGTCCTTCTTTACCTTGAAATCCGTTTTCCATAAGCCACTCGCGGACAAATTCTTTTGAAAGTTGTTTTTGAGGTTCACCTTTTGCGAAACGTTTTTCGTATTCGTCAGCGATAAAATAACGCGACGAGTCAGGTGTATGAATTTCGTCGATAAGGTAAATCGTGTTGCCGATTTTTCCGAATTCATATTTTGTGTCAACTAATATAAGTCCGTGTTTGGCAGCAATTTCTGAGCCTCTTTCGAACAAACGGCGTGTGATTTTTTCGAGTTGTATGTAATCCGATTCGCTAACAAGACCTCGTTTGATAATTTCGTCGCGTGTAATGTCTTCATCGTGTCCTTGAGCGGCTTTTGTTGTCGGCGTGATAATTGGTTCCGAAAAACATTGATGTTCTTTCATCCCATCAGGAACAGCAACACCGCAAATATGCCGTTGTCCGGTTTTGTAAGTGCGCCACGAACTTCCGGTCAGATAGTTTCTGATAATCATTTCGACCGGAAACGGCTCGCACATACGCCCGATTGTTACCATTGGGTCGGGCGATTCTATTTTCCAATTCGGAACAATGTCGGCTGTTGCATCTAAAAACGATGAAGCTATTTGATTCAAAACCTGACCTTTGTACGGAATACCTTTTGGCAACACAACATCAAAAGCAGAAATACGGTCGGTTGCAACCATGATAAGGTATTTGTCGTTGATATTATATACATCGCGGACTTTTCCTTTGTACAGACTTTTTTGATTTGGAAATTGAAATTCGGTTTTTACGATTGCGTTCATGATGTCGTGTTATTTGTTGTGTTTTCTATTGTTTGTTGTTGTTCTTTTCGTGCGTAAGCTTTAATTATTTGTGTAACGAGTTTGTGCCGAACAACGTCTTTATCATCGAGCATGATAAAATCGATGCCATCGACTTGTTGTAACACATCTATTGCTTGCAGCAAGCCGGAAGGTTGTTTCGGTGGCAAATCGATTTGCGTAATATCGCCTGTGATGATGAATTTTGCCGATCGTCCCATGCGTGTCAGAAACATTTTTAACTGACTTCTGGTAGCATTTTGTGCTTCGTCAAGGATAGCGAAAGCATTGTCGAGTGTGCGCCCTCTCATGAAAGCTAAAGGTGCAATTTCGATGGTTTTGTCTTCGATGTACGAATTGAGTTTTTGCGGCGGAAGCATATCGCGTAACGCATCATAAAGCGGTTGTAGATACGGATCAAGTTTTTCTTTCATGTCGCCCGGCAAAAAACCAAGATTTTCGCCTGCTTCAACAGCCGGACGCGTCAGAATGATACGTTTTACTTGCCTGTTTTTCAATGCACGAACGGCTAAAGCGACAGCGGTGTATGTTTTTCCTGTTCCGGCAGGTCCAATAGCAAAAACCATGTCTTTTTTTTCGACGGCACTCACCATTTTTTTTTGATTTGCGGTAATGGCTTTTACTTTTAATCCGCCAACGCCATTGACGAGTATGTCATCGGGATTGCTGAATCGTTGATTGATTTCGACTTCGTCATCATCTTTCATTATCTGAATGATAATATCTTCCGAAAGCGTTCCAAAACGCTCGAGATGAATCGTCAGCAATTCGAAACGGTTCAAAAAAGAAGTGATTTCTTCCGGATCGCCGATAACTTTTACAAAGTTGCCTCGTGCAATTATTTTGAGTTTCGGAAAAAGCGACTTAATGGTGTCGAGAAATAGATTGTTTGGTCCATAAAGATCGGAAGGAGTTACATTTTCGATTTGAATTATTTGTTCGCTCATGTGCAATCAGAACCGTCTGTCGTTGAAAAATTTTTTCTTGCAAAGGAACTAAAAATATACGAAGTACGAAAATCAAGGATCATGAATCGGTGATTAAAAATCAAGAATTACAAAAATAAAATAGTTTGATATAATTTCATTGATCTTCTTTTTTTCCGTTCAGAATGGTTATTTTTGAAGATTGAATATCAAATTCCATGCAATTTAAAGATGTTATCGGGCAGGAAGCTGTCAAACAGCGACTTATACATTCGGTTCTCGAAAATCGGGTAAGTCACGCGCAATTGTTTTTAGGACAAGGCGGAATCGGAAAATTAGCGTTGGCTTTAGCTTATGTGCAATACATTTGTTGTGCCGATCGAACCGAATCGGATAGTTGTGGTGTTTGTCATTCGTGTCAAAAAATCAGCAAGTTGGCACATCCCGATTTGCATTTTGTGTTTCCGACGGCGACCACAAAAAAAGTAAAAAAAGATCCTGAATCGAATCTTTTTATGGAAGAATGGCGCGAATTTGTTTTACAAAAACAAGCCTATATTGATACGAAAAATTGGTACGATTTTCTAGAAATAGAAAACAAACAAGGATCAATTTTTGTGCGCGATGCTGCTACATTATTGCACAAACTCAGCCTGAAAGCGTACGAAAGCGAATACAAAATCGCCATTCTGTGGATGGTCGAAAAAATGAATGTTCAAACGGCGAATAAATTGCTAAAACTGCTCGAAGAACCGCCCGAAAAAACACTTTTCATTCTCATTGCCGAAGATCAGGAGCAGCTTCTCACAACGGTAAAATCGCGCGCCGAATTGGTTAAAATACCGCCAATTGCGCAACAGCAATTGCAAGAAAAACTTATTTCATATTATAATTGCTCTCAAAATGAAGCCATTGATGCGGCAATTATGGCGAAAGGAAGTTGGATAGAGGCTTGTCGTTATTTAGAAAACAAAGAAGACGAAAAATATAACTTTCAAACATTTCAGCAATGGATGCGGCTTTGTTTTCGGGCTGCTGTACCGGAGTTGATTGATTTTACGGCGAATTTGAAATCGATTGGTCGCGAAAAACAAAAAGGCTTGTTGTTGTATGCACTCGAAATTTTCAGAAATAGTTTGTTGTTAAACAATAACTTAATAGAGTTGGTACAACTTCCTGAAGACGAAAAAACATTCAGCACGAATTTTTCGCCTTTCATAAAACCGATAAACCTGCTTCAAATGCGTGATTTGATGGAAGATGGCATTAAACACATTGAACGTAATGGTTATGCACCAATTATTTTATTAGATATAAGTCTGAAAATCACAAAATTATTGAGACTTTAATAAGAAAAGATTTCAATTTTTCTTTGTAATCGGTTACAGATTGTTTTTATAACTTTTACAACAAACACCAAAAACTTCGTTCGTTCGATCCGAATCTAAAGGCTCGACATGTACTAAGATATCATACACGTTATCAATTTGTTTTCGAATCTCATCTTCTACCTGATGTGCAATTACATGGGCTTCGTTCATGGTTTTGTTGCCATCAACTTCGATATCAAGTACAATCATGTAATACTGTGCCATTTTACGGGCGCGAATCCGATGCGGATTGTGTGCTTCGGGAACAGCTTTAACGGCTTGATCGATTTTTTCGTAAATGGCAGCATCATCAACACCATCGAGAAGCTCTTTGCTCGATTGAATAATGATGCGCAAAGCAACAATCATAATCCAAATACTTACGCATAATGCTGTAATAGAATCTAATATAGGCATTTTGAACAAATGCGTAAATACCAAGCCTACTAAAACAGAGCTCGAAATAATAACATCGCTTGCCATATTTTTGCCATTAGCGCGAAGCATGGGACTATCAATTCGTTTTCCTGTTTTCGAAAGGAATAAAGCTAAAAACAATTTTCCCACAATTGATATTACAACCACAATAATGGCAAGCATCGATGGCATTTTGCTAATTTTACCTTCGAGCAGATTTCCTATTGTTGAAGTGGCTAATTGTAAACCTGCAAAAAGTACTACAAAAGCCACAATATTTGAAGCAATGGTATCGGCTTTGTCATAGCCATACGGATGTTTTTCGGTCGGAGGTTTCGATATAATTCGGGCTGTTATCAAAGTAATCAACGACGTAAGAATGTCGCTTGCCGAATCAACACCATCGGCGACCAAAGCCATGCTTCCCGAAATAAAACCGACTACGATTTTGATAACCGATAAAAACGTATTTCCGATAATTCCTATCCAAGAGGCTCGAATGATTTGTTTTTCTCGGTTTTTTCTTTGCATTTTTCTTGTTTTTACGTTTTAAAAATACAAATCGTGTTCGCCTTTTTTGATGCGTTCGAGTCGTTCTTTTACTTCATCGACAAATGAATCATCTATTTGGTTCAGATTTTTTTCGATCAAACGCCATCCTTTTTCAGCTGTTTTCGGTTTTGCATAATCAACGATGTACTCAGCCAATGTCAAAAGCGCGTTTGGTGTACAGAATCGTTTGATAAATCCCGGAACACTAAATTCCATGAAATGCTCGCCGGTGCGTCCTTTTCGGTAGCAAGCCGTACAGAATGAAGGCAAATAATCGCCATCGAGAAGTTCGTCGATAACAGCACTTAATGTTCTGTCGTCGTTGATTTTAAATTGTTCTTTGTTGAGGTTTTGTGTTTCTTTTTCCAAATCGTCGGCGTATGCGCCAATTTCGAGTTTGGTGCCGGCATCGATTTGCGAAACACCGAACGAAAGCACTTCTTTACGAATCGCATCCGGTTCGCGCGCCGTAAGAATCAAGCCGGTATAAGGGACAGCTAAACGCAAAATGGCAACCAAGCGTGTAAAATCTTCGTCGGAAACAAAGTAAGAAGTGTCGATTTTTCCTTCCGAATAATCTTTGATTCGGGGAAATGAAATCGTGTGTGGTCCGATATTGTAACACGCTTCGAAATGGTTTACATGTCGCAATAAACCTAACACTTCGAAACGCCAATCGTAAAGTCCGAAAAGTACGCCGATGCCTAAATCGTCGATTCCTCCTTCCATTGCTCTGTCGAGCGAAGTTAAACGCCATTCGAAATCGGATTTTTTGCCCGATGGATGTACTTTTTTATACGTTTCGTTATGATATGTTTCGTTGAAAATCTGATAGGTGCCGATTCCGGCTTCGTGAACGATGCGAAAGCCGTCTATTGTTAGTGGAGCAGCATTGATGTTGACACGGCGAATTTCGCCATGACCTTTTTTTACGTCATAAACCGTTCGAACCGTATCGGCAATAAATTCGGGCGAATAATTTCGGTGTTCGCCATAAACCAGAATCAAACGTTTTTGACCGCTATCTTCAAGTGCTTCGACATTTTTTATCAGCTCATCTTTTGTAAGCGTTTTCCGAATCATGTCTTTGTTCGAAGTACGAAAACCGCAGTATTGGCAATTGTTTGAACAATAATTTCCAACATATAAAGGAGCAAAAAGCACGATGCGTTTGCCGTAAATGCGTTCTTTGAGTGTGCGAGCACCTTGTTTGATTAATTCAACGAGTTCGGGATCAGATGCCTGAACTAAAACGGCTACTTCGGACAAGCTCAGTCGGTTTTTGTTGAGCGATTTTTCGATAATCTGCTCTACTTTTTCTTTTGTTACTTCGGCTTTGTTGATAGAATCCCAAATTTCGTTGTCATCGATAAATGGTTGCATCGATACGTCTGGGATACGGTATTTTTCTGGATAAAACTTCACAACTTCTTATTTTTACGCGCAAAGATACTTTGAATTTGTAAGGGTTTGTCAATCGATTTTCTTTGCAGGCGAATTCAAGTATAAAATTGCATTAAAAAGGCTTTCAAAAGCATGAATTATTGTGATAAAACTCAAAAATGGTTTCTGAGATTTTTATAAATAGCGTGATTTATTGGTTGATTTTTTTGATAATTGTTGTTGTCGAAAAACCTTCTACAAGGTCGATTGTTTCGACTGTTCCGCCGTTTTGTATTACAATATCGTAGCCGACAATGGCTTTTGCTTCGTAATCTTTTCCTTTTACTAACACATTCGGCTGAATTGTTTTGATTAACTCGTAAGGTGTATCTTCATCGAAAAGCACGATGTAATCGACAAAATGTAAAGCTGCCAACACGATAGCACGTGATTGTTCGTCGTTTACCGGTCGCGAATCGCCTTTAATACGCCGAATAGAATGATCGGTGTTTAAGCCAACAAACAATACATGACCTAAATCGGCGGCTTTCGACAAATATTCGATATGTCCGCGATGCAAAATGTCGAAACATCCGTTTGTGAACACGATTTTTTTGTTGCGAAAACGCAAAACAGCTAATAGCGAGGCTAATTTATCAGGCGAAATGATTTTATCTTTCAGAATTTGTAGTTGTGTTTCCATTTAGCGGTGGTTTTTTATCGACGAAAAATAGTAAAAAATAAGATAGTCCGCCGACGACAATCTGCATGAATGTTTGTGCCGCATGTGTAATTGTAACAAAAGAAACGGCTCCGAGTTCACTTATGTGGTAAAATCCATGTAAAAGTGTTTTTCCGATAAAATGATAGGCACCTATTCCGCCCGGAACAGGAGCCACAATTCCTAAACTTCCGATTGCTAAAAATGTGATTCCGGCAGCCAAATCAAGATGACTTGTTTCTGGCAACATGTAAAAAGGCAGCCATATCATCAACACATAAAACACCCAAATCATCAGCGTATAAAAAAGAAAAAGTCCTTTCCGATGCATGGTTTTGATTGTTTTCATGCCATCGACCAAACCTAAAAGTAAGGATATAACTTTTTGATAAACAGTTGTTTGTTTAATTTTTTTTCGATAAAAGATCCAAAATGTTACAATAAACAAACAAAAAACGACAAACAGTCCGATAAATAATGAAACAGATTTTGTTGTGGTTGATTCAATCAGCGGATTGAACCACGAGACGACTAAATCGCCCAAAAGTTGCCATTGTACGAGAATGACGGTTACCAATAAAAGAATTAATACGACCAAATCGAATAGCCGCTCGGATATAACCGTTCCTAAAAGAGCGTTGAATGGAATTTTTTCTTTTTTTGTCAGCACGCCACAACGTGCGATTTCGCCCATTCGAGGAACAACTAAATTTGCCATGTAACCGATCATGACAGCATAAAATGTTGTTGAGAAACGTGTTTTATAATCGAGTGCGTTGATAAGCAAATTCCATCGCAATGCTCTGAAACAGTGTGAAATAATTGCACAAGCAATTGCAACAAGAATCCAAATGTAGTTGGCATTTTTAATGCCTTCCCAAAGTTTTTGAAGTTCGATATTTCGAAAGCTAATCCAAAGAAGGGCGACTCCCAGCAACAGAAAGAAAAGATTTTTTAAGATGTTTAACGTCCTCTTTTTCAATTATTGCGCAATTTTATTATTGTCGTCAGGAAAAATAATAGATGGTTTGAATTGTTTTGCGTCTTCGAAATCCATAGAAGCATAGGATACAATAATTATTTTATCGCCTACCGCAACTTTACGCGCTGCCGCACCATTGATAGCAATGACGCAACTTCCACGTTTACCTTTGATGATGTAAGTGTTGAACCGTTCGCCGTTGTTAATATCGTAAATATGAACACGTTCGCCTTCGATAAGATTTACAGCATCCATCAAATCTTCGTCGATAGTAATGCTTCCTATGTAGTTTAAATCGGCTTCGGTAATTGTTGCCCGATGGATTTTTGATTTTAGGATGTCGATGTGCATCTTCATGTATCCGATTTGAAATCTCTCAACTAATTGGGCGACAAAAGTACTAAAATATTCTTATGTTGTCTATTAAGCGCACGTTGCCCAATTGTAAAGCAACAAAAATACGTGCGTGTTTTGTTTCGTGCCAAGTTTTAATTGGTTGAAGGTGTTTTTCGTCAGCAATTTCAACATATTCCACATTGAAAGCATCGATTTTTTTAAATTGTTTTTCGACATATTCACGCATCAATTCGGGCGAAAGTTCTTGTTTTTTCAAAACAGCTTTTTTTAGCGTTTTAAAAATTTGTGGAGCTATTGTTCTCTCGGTTTCATTCAAACGCATATTACGCGAACTCATGGCTAATCCGTCCGGTTCGCGGACAATTTCGCAGGAAATAATTTCGGTTGGAATGGCATAATTTTCGACCATTTTTTGAATGATGGCGCGTTGTTGAAAATCTTTTTCGCCAAAGTATGCTTTGTTAGGTTTTACAATTTCGAAAAGTTTCCGTACAACAATAGCTACACCATTGAAATGACCTTTGCGGAAAGCACCTTCCATCACCTGTTCAATTGCGCCAAAGTTGTAAATTGTTGTTTCGGGTACCGGGTATATTTCTTCGACCGATGGCACGAAAACGGCATCACACAAAACGGTTTCGAGTAGTTTCGAATCGTTTTCGATAGTGCGTGGATACCGCAGTAAGTCGTCGGGATTGTTGAATTGTATCGGATTGACAAAAATACTGACAACTAAAATGTCGTTTTCGGATTTTGCACGGCGCATGAGTGCTAAATGTCCTTCGTGTAGTGCGCCCATCGTAGGCACGAAACCAATTGTGCATTTTTGCTTTCTTTTTGTTTCTAAAAAATCTTGCAAAATGGCGATGCGTTTAAATACGTGCATTTTTAGAATGGCTTTAATTTTTCGATTGACAAAAGTAGTATTCCTTTTTTGAACTAAAAATCGTAATAATAACGCTCCAGAGAAGTTCGAATGCCGAAACGGAAAATGACATCATTTTCTTTGATGAGGTCGTTTTCTACATTTCGAATGGTCAAATTGGCAAAAATATTCAAATTGTAAATCGGGTTTACGAGCCACGAAAGCGTCAAATCGTTTATCAAGATATTTGTTTTAAGTCCTTGCCCAACTTTGTTACCATACTCATTTACATACATGCGATAATTTTTAAAAATATCGCCTCCATAATTTAAAACGGTACCATCTTCGGCAACGATATCACCTCCGTAAACACCGAAATTTAGTTGGTATTGCATATACCAACGGTTGTAATGATAATTGACTCGAGAAACACTTTCCCAAAAATTTGCTCCCCACGGATGCGCCAACGCCGCATTGTAATGTGCATAATTTTGTTGGTAATGTGTGTACATGTAAGGGCGTACATAATTGTATTCGGTTTGCAAAAACAAGTTTTTCACACCAAAGCTGTTGTATGCTTTTATACCCAGTTGAAATGCTTGCTTATTGGCGTACCAACCGTTTTGGTTTTTAATTTCTTTCCATCTAAATTCATCGAAAACTACTTGTCCGTAAGCAACCGTGTGTTGTCCAAATATATAACTTGCACCGAGTCCCATCAAAGCGTTGTCGGGAGATCCGACGCTAAATTCGACGGGGCGTAAAAAAATGATCGGATTCAAATATTGCAAATCGAAATTGCGTTGTCCGGTGCTGTCTTTTGCTTGCCAAACAACGGCATCGAAAAAGTTAATGTTTAGTCGTTTTGTTATTGCCCAACTTAAATAGTGCATGGTTGTATATTTGCGTTCGTAGCCGATGTTTTCTTCAAATTTCGATTGCAAGTCGATCATTTGATTATACAAAACAGTATATTGAACGTTCCCTATTTTTGCCGTAAGTTTGAGAAAAGGATACGGAAAAGCGTTGTCCGACAAAATAAGCGAGCGATAGCCATCGCCGATGAAGTTTTTGCCTTGACCGAGTTGCAAATTTAACCAGTGCGAAGGGGCATAAGCGATGTAAGCGGTTGTGTTGGAGAAATCGAATCCTTTACCTTTAAATCGTTTGTATTTTCCTTGTCCGGGAATGATTTCGTTTTCGTAGCTGTAATCGGTTAAATATTGTGGAAATACCGCTTGGTTTTCTTTGACGTTGGTATAAAAAGCAACGTTTTTTCCGATTGTTCCTTTTATTTCTACGCCTCGTGTGTTTACCCAAATGGTTTCGTTGCTTCTTTTATCGTTTCCAACTTGAAAATCGATGTTCGGGTTTACAGCGATAAAAAAATCATCTCCGCGAACCGACAAAAAGTTTTTATTGAAAACCATGTCCCAAGCTTCTTGTTTCCAACGTTTATTAAAACGTTTTTCGATCCGTCGCGTGTTTTTTAAACTGTCTAAATTAATTATTTTGGCGATGTCCGATTCGATCCAAGGACGCATTGATGTATGAAATCGGTATTTGGATCTGTAAACAACTTGTTGAATATCAGTCTGATAGTCGTCGTTAAGCGGAACGAGTAGTTCTTGAGCAAAAGAAATAGCCGGCAAAGCAATAAGTACCAATAAGATTGGAAGGAGTTTTTTTGTGCGCATTTTTTGGAGTTTAATTTACGTCAAAGGTATTTATTATTTATCCAAAGAGCAAAAAGAGCTGTTGTTGCTAATGTATTCGGAAACAATTTCTTTCATTTTTGCTACGATGCGTGTTTCGTCGCAAGAAACGAGTGCTTCGTGGAGCTCAAGAAAGAGGTTGCTTATCGCGTTTATATCGTGTTTTTGGGTTTTTGCGCGCATGATTTTAGGGTGGTATGTTGGCAGCATATTTTCTTTTTCTGTTTCGGTCAAAAGCTCTTCATAAAGTTTTTCGCCCGGACGCAATCCTGTTTCGATGATTTGAATGTCTTTGTTCGGTTCTAATCCCGAAAGTCGAATCATTTTTTCGGCTAAGTCATATATTCGAACGGGCGATCCCATGTCGAAAATAAAAATTTCGTTGTCTTTACCCATTGTTCCGGCTTCGAGAACAAGATTACAGGCTTCCGGAATCGTCATAAAAAATCGCGTGATGTCTTTATGCGTTATTGTTACAGGACCTCCAGATGCAATTTGTTTTTTAAAAATGGGAATGACCGATCCGTTTGAACCTAAAACGTTTCCAAATCGGGTAGTAATAAAGCGTGTTGTTTCGTTATTGCGTGATTGTGCGTAGATTTCGGCAATACGTTTGCTTGCTCCCATTACGCTTGTCGGATTTACAGCTTTATCGGTCGAAATCATAATAAATTTCTTTACGTTGTATTTCAACGAAAGGTCGACAAGTGTTTTTGTGCCGAAAACATTGACTTTTAGTGCTTCATACGGATAGTTTTCCATGAGCGGAACGTGCTTGTATGCTGCTGCGTGATAAATCAACTGCGGTTTGTATAAGCAAAATAGTGCTTCCATTCTGGTTTTGTCTTTTATGTTTGCTACAACGCAGACGATTCGATCACTAACTAATTTGTATTTTTTTTTGTTTTGTAAATCTAATTGGAGTTCGTATAAAGGCGACTCAGCCTGATCAAGTAAAATTACTTTTGCCGGATTATAACCTACTATTTGCCGGGCAATTTCCGAACCAATCGATCCGGCGGCACCGGTTACCATTACGACACTATTTTCTATTTCTTGAGCGATGATTTCATTATTCAGTTTTATTTGATCGCGACCTAATAGGTCTTCTATTTTTATTTCATGTAATTGTGTCGCCGTCAATTCATTATTAATCCAGTTTTCGATCGGAGGAACAATTTTTATTTGCAATCCTAACAATAACGCTTTATCGATAAATTTTTGTTTACGTGTGAGGCTTAATTTTTCAATTGCAATAATTACTTGTTCTATTTTGTGTTTTTTTATGTATTTTTCATTTAAAGCTTCGCGAGGGAATAAGATTGGGATGTCTTGGAATTTTTTACCGACTTTTTCTTTGTTGTCGTCAAGAAAAGCAACTACTTTAAATTGATTTTTTTTGTTTTGTTGCAATGCTTTAAGTGCAATTAAACCAGATGAACCAGCCCCAAAAATGAGGGTATTGCATTTGATTTCGCTTTCTTTTATTAAAAAATAATAATGAATGATTTTTATTAAAAGACGACTTGTGGTTAAAAAGGAGAGTGTCGTAACATAATGGATGATAATTATCGAAAGTTGTAAAATCCAATCAGGGCTTTTTAATAAAAAATCATTTATGGCAACAATTATCAATAAAATTATGAAACTACAGGTTGTAGCCATAAAGATTTTTATAGTATCTTTTATTTCTGTGTGTCGTAAGATGCCCGAATAGGGTTTAAAAATAAGAAACGAGATCAGATAGACAGTAGAAGCCAATAGTGCCCAAAATAATATTTTAATCTTATCGAATTCTACGTCTCCAAAATTATGTAATAATAAAACAGTAAAATAAAACAGTAAAAATACAGAAGTAATGTCAAAAAGCAATACTGCCCAAATAGGCAAGAATCGATTGAAGAATCGCTGTTTTATAGCGTTAATAAGTCCTTTGTTTTGTTTTTTCATTTATGTAAAACGTTTTTTGGTGTGTCTAAAAGTTTGTTTTTTGATAAGAAAAAGATTATTTGAAGCGTTATCAATTTTTCTCGTTCCACGAAAGTTTTTCTTATTTTTCAAAGGCAAAGGTACATTATTTTTTCATGTATACATAAATATTAAAATATTTTTCATATATATCAGCAAGTTACATATTTTTAAAAAAATTTTTAAGAATTTGAGCGTCTATCATAACATTTAAATGCTAAAATCTTTATCAGGGGGCTTCTAAAAATTTCAATATCAAGGCTTGCGACTGAAACAAAAGCGGCGTTTACTTGGCGTAAATGAGCATTTTGTTGAAGAAGCGTAACGCAGAGATTGGGATTTTTAGAAGCCCTCATCATTCTATTCGTCAATAATCAGCAATAATGCTGCCATTTTTGTTGCTTCAATAGCCGTACAAAAATAGGGTTAATGGGCGGAAAATACCATAAAATTTCTCTGAATTTTGTTCGGTAGTTTTTGAGCTAAAAAGGCATTATTTTTTTCAATTTCAACTTCGCCCTGTTGCTTATGAGGTATGAATTACTTTCTTTTTTCGATGTACAAAACATTCGACCCAAATGAGCCACATCAAGAAAATCATGAAATAAAAGAATGTTTTAAAAATATAATTGTGCAAAAATTCAAAAGAATTTGGGTACGGAATTAATAACAACGAGAGTCCGACAATGCGGATTACATTTACAAATTGTATGACAATCAAGCCTAAAGGAATATACCAAAGTTTGTGTTTCCAAGGACCCGGAAATAACAGCATTAAAAATAGCCAATGCATCCATTGTTTCAGGCTGGTACATTCGGGAGCTACTTCGACGTAAGTGATCTGATTTTGATTGCTCAAAATGTGTATCGTTTGTTCGTGTGTAACAATGTCGATTCCGAAAAGATGCTGCAAAACCCAACAACTTTGATCAAACAGCAAAGCCGAATTTTCGCGAAACAACCAATCTATTTGCGCTCGAAACGGATAGAAATTGACATTTATCCAAGCATGGTATAAAAAATGAAAACTGAAAATCAATATGGCAAAAAGCGACACATCGACCAAGGGCTGATAAAAACGATTGGCATACAGTTTATCGAATGTGTTTCGCGTATTCTGTAGGTGTTTTTTAAAGTTTTTCATTTCGAAAAAAGTGTGTAGTAAATAATTTTCAAGTCGGTCGAGAAACGCCAATTTCGGACGTATTCTAAATTTATCCGAACTTTATCGGGATAAATGTATGTATCGTTGTAAACACGTGGATTGTCTTGTTGCGCCAAAATTTTTTCTTCGTTTTTGTATTTCAATGTTGCCTGACCCGTGATTCCCGGTTTCATTTCTAAAATTCGGCGGTTTTCTCCTTCCAATTTATCGGCGTAGCCGGGCACATCGGGTCGTGGACCGACCAAACTCATCTCGCCAAGCAAAACATTCCAAAATTCGGGCAAACAATCCAGTTTGTAACGTCTCAGAAAAGCACCAAAAGGCGTTATACGACTTTCGCCCAAAACAGAAACCGGCGAATGATCGTGTTGCATTATCATTGTTCGAAATTTGTAAATTTTGAATGGTTTAGCGTCTTTTCCAATGCGTTCTTGACGAAAAATTATTGGTCCGTCGGGCATTTTCAGTTTGATCATTACAGCAATAACGAACAACACGGGACTTAATAAAATCAAGCTCAAAAAAGCAATTATTTTATCGAAACAATATTTGATCAAGAATTTTCGGTTTTCTTTATTTTTCGCCACGATGCATAGATTCCATATTCAACAAATCCCTAACATTTTGCAAAGGAATGAATTTTCTGCATGGATACAAAACACGTACAATCGGTTTCATCCATGTTGCATAATGAATCGTTAAGTTACAATACGCTTTTCTGAAGTGAAATCTTTTTTCGAGAAATTGCTGTATTTGAGAACGTTCGGTTATCGTTCGTGAGCCATCGTTTACGTATTTCATTTTTTGTTCGTCTAAATAATAACGATTCATTTCAAATAGTAGTCCGTAATTCGGATAGGTGGAGCCTAAATAGTTCGGGTCGGTTTTCAAGATGGAATAGGCGCACGTATTGTCGATCAAACTGTTGATCGCTAAGGCTACGGGATTTTGTGTTGTTTTTTCGAAACACATCCAAAAGTCGGTATTTTTGGATTGGTTGATTAAATCGTAAAATTGTTTTTCGGACAAAGTTCGCGTTTTTCGTTTGTATTTTTTCGCTGCGGCAACAAAAACGGAGAAACCATTTTGCAGCATTTCTTCTTTGTTTATTTTTCGAATATCGTACGTTTTCAGTGCTTTACGCACCTTTGTTCTGGTTCTGGACGAAAGTTCGTCAAGTCCGCCAAAATGATCTTTTATCACATACCAAAAGTTTTTGTTTTCGGTATTGTCGAAATTGTATATATTGCGAACGAACAAACCACCACGGTTCAACAACTTTTTGCTTTGTTGTGTGCTGAGTTTTTGTCCCAAATGCGGTGCATGAGCAGCTATCCAAGCTTTTCTATATAAAAAATAAGAATCCATAAAAGTAAAAAACACAACAATTTTTCGGTAAAAAAATCGAAATCCGATTCAAATGGTGTTTTGGTTTTATTTCGCAACAATAAAATTCGTCAATCGGCAGGTCGACACAATTTCGTGCGCTTTGTTCAAAATGTCAATGTTCCAAACATGTGTCGATTTTCCTTGATGGATAATTGTTGCTTTTGCGAAAACCCATCCTTCTTTAACGGCTCGTATATGGTTTGCGTTGATTTGTGAGCCGCGCACATCGAAATTTTCGTGATCGATCAAATAAAGCGACCCAAGGCCGCCAACAGTTTCGGCAAAAGCGACACAGCTTCCTCCGTGCAACAAACCTTGCGGTTGTCGGTTTCGTTCGGTTACGGGCATGCGGGCATAAACTTCACCCTCATTTACTTCGAGGTATTCCATTCCTAAAAATGCCATCATCGTTCCTTTGTTGATAGCATTCAGCTCGGTAAGTGTCGGTTTTTTTTTGTTCATCAGAAAAAAGTTAAACAGATCTTTTCTTTTTAATATGCAAGCTTACCAGTTGATATAATGAACCTTGAAGTTGTCGTAGTTGTACGAGTCGATGACTTGTTTGCGTCCTTCTTCGGCATCTTGGATACTGATAAAAGCGTTCGAGGTACGGTGTCCGCCATCGATAAGCGGTCCGCCCGGAAAGTTTCTCAAAATCTGATTGTTGAATATGTAAGTCAGCTCGAAATCATTATTTTCGCGGTGAATGTTGCTTACAAAAGCGTTGTATGATTTCTTGCCGCTATTATCGAAATCGCAATAACACGAAGAGAATACAAAATAATAATAAGGTCCTCTTGCTGGATTTTCGAGTGGTAGTTCAATAACATCTTCGCTGATATATTCTTCTTCAGGTGTAAAAGGCGGATTCAGGTTGTTTCGGAAAATACCGCCGTAGAAATCGTTGCAATCGTCGATTCCTGTAATATAAATATCCAAATCGCCATCTTTATCGAAATTGCCAAAACGAACGGTTCCTTCTGTTACGGCAGGAAATCCGCCAAAGGAATCTTTAAAAACGAAGTTTCCAAAATTTTCGTAAAGTATGGTGTAAGGGCGTTCGTTGCTTTCGCCAGTGATGATGATGTCGAAATCAGCATCGGCATCGAAATCGCCGATATCGAACGAAATGTTTTTCAGTTGGCGCATATCAGAGGGTGTTACATCGGTAAATGTCAAGTCGCGATTTCCTCTAAAAACGTGCGTATATGGGTTTCCGTCGCTTTGTGTTCCGGCAATAAAAAAGTCGAGCTGTCCGTCGTTGTTGAAATCGGCAAAAGCAACGGCACTATTATACAATCCGACAAACGATTGCCGCAAGCGTTTGTATTTTTTTTCGATCGCTGAATACACATAAATTCTTGTAATTGGTCCTTGTAGCGAATTTCCGGTCAGGATAATGTCTTTAAAACCGTCGTTGTTGATGTCGCCCCAACGCGCCATTCCTTGGTGTATGCCCGGTAATTTGATGTTTTCAAGCGAAAGCGAATCGAGATCGCTTGTATAAACTAATGTTTGTGGATTTCCTCTTTGATCCAAACCACAAATCAGCAAATCGAAATCGTCGTCGCCATCAAGATCATCAACTTGCAGCGATCCGCCCGAAAGCGGAATAAACGTTTGGTGGGGTGCGATTTTAAATGTTCCGTTTAGTTGGCGTAAATAGATTCCCGAAATATTTTTTCCCTGTGCGTTTTTCCCTGTAATGAAAATAGCAGGGTTACCGTCCGAATTAAAATCGGCTACACCAATACTTCCGTTGTAAATAGCTGGAAGTCCAACGTTTGTTAGTGCGAATTTTTGTCCTTTTCCTTGTTTGTAATAATAGGTTGATACAGCTCCTTTGGCGTTCATATCTTCGCCCAACACCACCAAATCAACTTGTCTGTTTGACGAAATCCAAACGGCATCTGACTGGATCATTCGTTTACCCAAATTTTGATACAGCGTGAACGTTGGCGTTTGCGAAAATAAAGAGGTAGAAGCGAAAAGAAAAAGTATTGGTATTAATTTTCGTAGCATTTCTTTCGTTTTTTCAATGATACAAAAGTATGGAAAACAATTGAATGTGTCGAAATATTATTTCGTTACAAGAGACAAGCATCAAGTCTATTCCAAGATTTCGAAGTTTCAAGATTCCATTTCTCTTACGATCCTAAATTTTAAAGTAAGCAAGATTAATTTTAAATTATAACGGTTTCTTTTTTCGTTGCACAATGTAAATCAGAAGAACAATTAAGGTTACGATTAACACGCCGCTTGTTATTTTGATTAGGAGCAATCGGCGCGATGCTTCTTGTAGTTGAATCTGTTGATTCACAATCATTTCCTCGAGTTCTTTTGTTCGAAAACGGGTTTGCAGTTCGGAAAAAATTTGTTGTTTCCGTTGGTTCCACGAGTCGTTTTGTAACAAATTTCTTTTTTCGGAAACGATTAGTGCCTCTTTGTAAAGTTCTTTTTGTTTGTAAATGGCTTGTTGTATGTGGTAATTTTCGATTAAATCAGTTGTCTGTTGCTGCTCAAGCAACGTTATTTCTGATTCTTTGAGTTTTTCTAAGGCTTTTGTCGCGTTTTTATTTACTTGAAAAAGCATTTCGGCATAAGCAATTTGAAGCCGCGCCAAAGGCAACAGCGCGTTTTCTTGTCGGTATAAATTTTCGGCTTCTTCGAAATTATTTTGCGCATCGGTCAAGTGATCGGTCTGCCGAAAAACTTTTGCCATACCAAGTAAAGCATCGGCTTGTCGCGACGGCAATTTTTCTTGCTCCCAGATAGTTTGTGCCGACAAATAAAAGTCCAAAGCTCGCGCATAATCTTGTTTCAAAAAAAACATATCGGCAAGTTTCATTTGGTTGGAAGCGAGTGTTTTGTCGTCAGCGATTTCGACAAGAATCGTGTTGGCACGAACAAAAAAGTCAAGTGCTTCGTCGAAATTTCCGTCTAAAAAACTCAACTGGCCAATGTCGGCATATACATCAGCCAAACCGTTGTAGTCGCGATATTTTTGAAATAGTATTTTAGCTTCGGTAAATTTTTTGTGCGCTTCAATATAATCGTGTAAAATTGTATAAAGCCTCCCCTCTTCCTGTACAATGTATGCTTTCAGACTGTCTTTGCGTGTTTCGGTTGCTATTTGGTATGCTTCGCGACTTAATTTCAATGCTTTTACAATATCGCTTTCGCGAAATAGTTTGATACTGTCGCGTTTACAAGCAATTTCGTCTTTCTGTTCCGAATTATTTTTTTCAATAACAACTTCCGATTGTACCGTTTTTTCTGATTGACCGCTTACGTTTGGAAAAGCAATTGAAAATAAAAAAACGAAAAGATATTTATGTATTTGATTACGAATCATTTATAAGTTTTCGTTGAAATAATTAGTAATTTTCCGAATTAAATGCGCCCGATCCTTTCCGTACACATTGTGATCGTGCCCCGGATACACAAAATAATCGATTAATTTTCCGGCTTTAATACAGGCTTCGATAAACGTAAGGCTGTGTTGCCAAACCACAACCGGATCAGTTGTGCAGTGAATAACCAACAGTTTTCCTTCCAATTTATCAGCTTTGTTGAGCAAGCTGGTTAGTTCGTATCCTTCAGGATTTTCGTCAGGCGAATCCATATAACGTTCGCCATACATAATTTCGTAATATTTCCAATCAATTACGGGACCGCCTGCTGTGGCAACTTTAAATGTTTCGGGATGGTTTAATTTGAGCGAAATCGACATGAAACCGCCGTAGCTCCAACCATCGACACCGATACGTTTGCTGTCGACATACGGAAGTGTTTTCAAATATGCGATTCCTGTCATTTGGTCTTGCATTTCGACTTGTCCGCACCGGCGGAAGATTGCTTGTTCGAATGCTGTTCCGCGATTTGACGTGCCTCTATTATCGAGTGTAAACACAATGTAACCTTCTTGTGCTAAATAGTTTAAATAAAAATTTGCGCCATAAAGCCATGAGTTCGAAATCATTTGCGAGTGTGGACCTCCGTAAACATAAATCACAACCGGATATTTTTTTGTCGGATCGAAATTGGCTGGTTTAATCATGCGGGCATATAAATCGTGTCCTTCGTCCGATTTCAGGGTAACCAATGTTGTTTCGCCCAAATTGTATTCGGCAAGCGGATTTTCGGCTTCGAAAAGTTGATGCAGTGTTTTTGCGTTCTCGTTCAGCACAAGTACGTTGTTTGGAACGGTGCCACTCGAATAGGTATCGAGAAAATATTTTCCGCTTTTGCTCGGTTGTACATAGTGTGTTCCGGCTTCGGTGGTTATTTTTGTTCCGTTTTTCGCGTTCAGATTTTGTTTGTAAAAATGACGCTCAAGTGGCGAAACAGCTGTCGAAGCATAAAAAATGTTTGTTCCTTTTTTGTCGAAACCAATAAAATCGGTTATTTCCCAATTTCCTTTTGTAAGTTGCTTGATGAGCGTCCCGTCGGTTTTATACAAATATAAATGGTTGAAGCCGTCGCGACGACTTTGCCAAACAAATTGGTCTGCTTTGTTAGGCAAAAAAGTTGCCGCATGTAAAGGCTCCACATATTTATCGCTTATTTCCTCGAACAAGGTTTTTACGAAAGTGCCATTTTCGACATTGTACATATTGAATTTCAAATGATTTTGACCGCGATTTAATAGACCAATAAAAATATTTTTGTTGTCCGGATTCCAAGTGATTGCTGTCAGATATTGTTCAGCCGGTTCGCCGGTTTGAATGGCAGTAGTTTGTTTTGTTTCTACGTTGTAAATCATCAATTTTACCTGATGGCTTGCCATTCCCGACATCGGATATTTAATGTTGTGAACGGTAGCAATGCGCGTGTCGATGTCGACCAACGGATAGTCGGTTACCATTGTTTCGTCCATGAGGTAATAAGCTAATTTTTTGTTGTCGTTCGACCAAAAACTGGATTGCGCAATACCGAATTCACTGCGGTGAACAGGTTGTCCGGCTACGATATTTTTCGCATTATCAGTAAGTTGAATTTGTTCGGTTTCGGTAGCGATAAATAAATTGTTTTCGATTGTGTAAGCTACTTTAAACGATTGTGGAGCTACTTCGATATTTTCGGCACCTTCTGGCAACGTTGCTTTTTTTGTAATGGTTTTTGTTTTGAGATCGATTGTAAAAACAGATCGTTTTGATATAAACCAAGCCGAGTGGTCATCAATCCAATGAAATCGCGGAAAATTTTTAACAGACTCAAGTCCTTGTTTTTCAAATATTTCGTTCAGTTGCTCAAGCGTGAGCAAGGTGCTGTTTGTTTTCTTTTCGGCATCTTGAACCATTAGTTTTCCATCTTCAACATACGTGTAGCGATCTGCATCGCCAAGCCATTGAAGCTGATTCATTTGTTTCGGATAAAGTTCGCGATTCAAATAAGCGGCATCTTCTGGTGTGAGTTTTTTTGTTTGTGAGAAGACGTTTGTTTGATTGCAAAGAGCAACAATAAAAGCAAAAACGATTAATTTTTTCATGATTTTATATTTTTTAATTATTTGTTCAGGTTGTGAATGGCACTGGTAAATTGTTCCAATAAATCAGCATCTTGTTCCAAAACATTTCCTATAACGATGATATCGGCACCGGCTTGTGCGCTTTTTACGGCTATTTCGGGCGTTCGAATACCGCCGCCAACAAGCAACGGAACGCTAATGCTTTGTTTTACAGCAGCAATCATTTCGGTAGAAATTGCTTTTTCGGCACCTGATCCGGCATCCATAAAAATGAGTTTCATTCCTAACATTTCGCCTGCCATTGCTGTGCAAATAGCAATATCTTTTTTGTCGTAAGGAATTGGAACGGTGCTGCTCATATACGAAACGGAAGTTTGTTTACCGCTGTCGATGAGCATATATCCTGTCGACAAAACTTCGATTTGACTCATTTTCAAATACGGAGCGGCAATCACATGGCGACCAATCAGCATTTCGGCATTGCGTCCCGAAATGAGCGATAAAAACAAAAATCCATCGGCTTTATTGCTTAACATCATTGAGTTTCCCGGAAAAATAAATACCGGAATGCTTGTATGTTCTTTCAGCAATTTGATGCAACTATCAAGGTTTCCACTTGTCAGCAAGCTGCCTCCAACAAACAGAAAATCGACTTTTGCTTGTTCGGCACTCTTTGCCAGTTTTATAATTTCTTTGTCGGTTGGCTTGTCAGGGTCAACTAAAACGGTCAATTTTTTTTTGGTCGTTTTAAACACATCGTAAAGACTCATACGCTCGGATTTTTCAGCACGAAAGTACGACTTTTTATATGTTTTTTCAGAAGGGTTAATTTTGTTACTCAAACTGTATATTTTTGCGGCGAATAAAAGGTTTTACATAGAAACATGAAAACAAACCAAAAAGTTGGACGTTACGAACGCTTATATGCGCAACTCGAAACGTTACTCAAAAAAAGTAACAATCCGTATTCGAATATGGCGACAATTGTAGCTGTTTTGCATCATAAAATGGAATGTTTTTTTTGGACGGGTTTTTATTTGTTGAACGAAGGAAAATTGCAAGTTGGTCCGTATCAAGGAAGTTTGGCTTGTATTGATTTGCCCGAAAATACAGGCGTTTGCTGGAAAGGCATTCGCGACGAAAAACCTGTTGTTGTTCCTGATGTGCATCAATTTGCCGGTCATATTGCTTGCGACAGCCGTTCGAATTCGGAAATAGTCATTCCTGTTTTCGATAAAAAAAGTCGCATTATCGGTGTATTAGATGTCGACAGCGAGCAAAAAAATAGTTTTGATAATATTGATAGCGAGTGGCTTACAAAAATTGTAGCATTGGTTTTTTGAAAGATTTTTGGCGATGTGGACAAAATTTAAGCTGTAATACCATGTAACACATTGATTATATTATATTTACAATCAAAAAGCGACGTAGGCAAAAAACACGCTTTTTCTGTGGTAGCAAAACCTGTCTTAAATTGTCGAATTAGGAATTTTTCTCGATCCACTTACGTGCGTTCAAAAATACCTCGATCCAAGGGGTTATTTCGTCGGTTTTTCTGTTTTTCGGATAATCTGCCCATTGCCAAGGTAATGAAGAGCGTTCGATATGTGGCATCAGTGCCAAATGACGACCGTCGTTCGAACAAATGGCAGCTGTTGCCCAATCGCTTCCGTTGGGGTTGCCCGGATATTGCTCGTGCGAATAACGCATCACGATGTTGTATTTGTCTTGATAATATGGAAAACTGAATTTTCCTTCGCCGTGCGCCACCCAAACGCCAAGTTGCTGATTTGCCAACGATGCAAGCATAATACTATTGTTGTCAGGAATAGTAACCGTGATAAATCCCGATTCGAATTTATGCGAGTCATTGTGTTTCATTATCGGATGTTCAGGATGTTCGGGATAAATCAGTTTCAATTCTGTCATCAACTGACAGCCATTGCAAATTCCGATGCTCAGGGTGTTGTCGCGGGCGTAGAAATTGTCGAGTGCTTGTTTGGCTTTTTCGTTGTATAAAAAAGCTCCAGCCCAGCCTTTTGCCGAACCCAAGACATCAGAGTTAGAAAATCCGCCGACAAAAGCAATCATGTTGACATCCGACAAGTTTTCGCGACCGCTGATTAAATCAGTCATGTGTACGTCTTTCACGTCGAAGCCTGCCAGATAGAGCATGTATGCCGTTTCGCGATCGCATTGACAACCTTTTTCGCGAATAATAGCCGCTTTGATGTTGCTTGGTGTTCGACGCTTCGGATCAATTCCTAAATCGGTGGCTTTTCCGGTGAATGTCGGCAAAAAACTATAACGCAAATCTTGCCGTTTGTAATTTCTAAAACGTTCTTTTGCTTTTGTTTCGCCACTTTGTTTCTGGTCGAACAAATAGGAAGTTTTATACCATACATCGCGCATGATATTGATGTCGATAGTGAATGTTTCGGCAAAATGAGTGATGACCAAATTACGCGATTCGATTGGGTTTCCCAATGTTAGATAATCGATTCCGTTTGCTTCGAGAAGTTGTTTGGCTTTCGAATTTTTTTCGACTTGAACGACGATTGCCGGTTTCTCGCTAAAAAAAAGTTCAATGCTATTTTTACATTCAAAAACAGAAAAATCAAGTTTAAGACCGCCTTCTGTATTCGCAAAATTCATTTCGAGTAGGGTTGTTATAAGTCCTCCTGACGAAACATCGTGTCCGCTCAAAATAAGTTCTTTTTCGATCAACTGTTGAATCGTATTGAATGTTTTTTTGAAATATGCTGCATCTGTTATATCCGGCGTTTGTGCTCCTATCCGATTTTGTGTTTGTGCAAAACTGCTTCCGCCAATATTAAAAAATGTGTTTCGCGAAAAATCAATATAAATGATGTCTGTATTTTGATTTACTTCAAGTACAGGATGAACTGTTTTTTTGATGTCGATACATTCGCCAACAGCAGTAACGATGACTGTTCCCGGTGCTAATACTTTTTCTCCGTCAGGATACTTTTGTGTCATCGAAAGCGAATCTTTTCCGGTAGGAACGTTGATTCCCAATTCGATACAGAAGTTACTTAAAGATTCAACGGCTTTGTATAGTCGGCTGTTTTCGCCTTCGTTTTTTGCCGGCCACATCCAGTTTGCGCTTAGCGAAACTCCCGATAAATTGCCTTGAATCGGTGTCCAGACAAGATTTGTCAACGCCTCGGCTACGGCTAATCGCGAACCGGCTTCCGGATTGATCAAAGCTGCGACGGGCGCGTGTCCTAATGCTGTTGCAATACCTTTGATTCCTTGAAAATCAAGTGCCATAACACCCAAATTATTCAGCGGAAGTTGAATTGGTCCGACACATTGTTGCGTTGCTACGCGACCGCTTACTGAACGATCGACTTTATTTGTGAGCCAATCTTTACAGGCTACAGCTTCGAGTTGCAACACTTCGTTTAGATAATAAGTAATATCTAAGCGGCTGTAATCTATAATATCTTGAAACACATAAGGTTTGTTTTTGTCGTAAAGAACCGTTTTTGGAGGTTTTCCGAGCAGATAATCGATTTTTATGTCAATAGGAGCCTTGTTTTCGTCGCGAACAAAACGTAATTGATTGTCGCCGGTAGCTTCGCCAACAGCATAATAAGGAGCTCGTTCGCGTGCTGCTGTACGTTCGATGATGTTTGTTTTTGATTTTTCGACGAGTAATCCCATGCGTTCTTGCGATTCATTGCCAATGATTTCTTTGTCGGACAAAGTTGGATCGCCAACGGGAAGTTTGTCGATATGTACGATTCCACCACTCTCTTCGACCAATTCCGACAAGCTATTCAGATGTCCGCCCGCTCCATGATCGTGAATGGAACGAATCGGATTTTCGTCTATTTCGGTCATTGCACGAACAACATTAGCCACGCGACGTTGCATTTCGGGATTTGCTCGTTGAACGGCATTCAGTTCGATGGAGTTACAAAACTGTCCGGTATCGACACTTGATACAGCACCACCGCCCATTCCGATGCGGTAATTGTCGCCGCCCAGAATCACAATCAAATCGCCCTGTTCGGGTTTTTCTTTAATACTATCTTTTTGAGCGGCAAATCCAACGCCTCCGGCAAGCATGATAACTTTGTCGTAGCCAAAATGGTGGTTTTCGTTGTGTTCGAACGTAAGCAAACTTCCATTAATCAACGGTTGTCCGAATTTATTTCCAAAATCGGAAGCACCATTTGAGGCTTTTATAAGAATATCGGCTGGCGCATGATAAAGCCATTTACGTTCAGAATTGTCTTGTTCCCACGAGCGATTTTGTTCCAAACGCGGATACGATGTCATATAAACAGCTGTTCCGGCGAGCGGAATACTTCCTTTTCCACCGGCTAAACGGTCGCGGATTTCACCGCCACTTCCGGTCGAAGCACCATTAAAAGGCTCTACTGTTGTCGGGAAATTATGTGTTTCGGCTTTGAGCGATAATACCGTTTCAATATCTTTTATCTGAAAAAAATCGGCTTGATGTTGTGTTTTAGGTGCAAATTGTTCGATTTGAGGACCTAAAACAAAAGCAACGTTATCTTTGTAAGCCGAAACCAAACGATTCGGATGTGCTTTCGAGGTTTTTTTTATCAAGGCAAATAATGTTTCGGGCATTTCTTTTCCGTCGATAACGAACGTGCCGTTAAATATTTTGTGCCGACAATGTTCGGAGTTGACTTGCGCAAATCCGTAAATTTCGCTGTCGGTAAGTTTGCGTCCGATTTTTTCAGCAATTTCTTTCAGATAAACAACTTCGTCTTCGCTGAGTGCAAGTCCTTCTTGTTGGTTATACGCTTCAATATCATTAATATAGCAAATCGACTCCGGTTTTCTTTCAATCGTGAAAAGCTGTTGTGTCAGTTTTTCATATTTTGCTTGAAGCATTGGGTCGAAAGCGATTGTTCCATCATCTAAAAAAAATTCTTCAATGCGCGAAATGGCTTTAATGCCCATATTTTGAGTAATCTCAACGGCGTTGGTGCTCCAAGGCGTAACCATTTCTTTGCGCGGTCCGATGAAATTTCCTTCGATTGTTTTTTGTTCAACATAAGGTGCTTCACTAAAAAGCCACGAAAGTTTCTGAACAACATCTGTTTCTAAATTATTTTTCGATTCGAGAGCGATGATGTGTTTGTTTGACGGACGAAAGAAATGAATCATATTCAGTTAGTTACGTAGATGATGAAATACACTAAAAACCCATTGCAAAAGTAACAAATTCAGCTGGGTTTATCCTATTAAATTAAACAGAACGACTTCATCGAAAATTTATGAAGATATTCGGCTTCATGCGCAAAAAGGGATGTTGGGTACAATCTTAGAGCGACCGTGCAACAACAAACAGACGGCTGAAAACAAGAAAAAGTTTTTTACCAATATCCAACGCCTAACGTATCGCAACCCGTGTTTTGTGCAATAAATGTAGCTACGATACGGATATTAAAAAAGATTACTATCTTTGCAATGGCGTAAATCAATTTTTTTAGTGTGGATTTACGCTTTTTATCTCTAATAATCTATAATACAGGAAAATAATGTATATAAATAGAACCATTGCAGATAGTATAATAAGTTTTTCCGACACTTTTAAGGTACTTTTGGTAAACGGCGCACGGCAAATAGGAAAGACTACTTTGCTCAAACACTTGTCCGAAAAGGGCAGGAAATATGTTACGCTCGACAATCCGAGTGATTTGCTGCTTGCCAAAACCGATCCCAAAGGTTTTTTTGACACCTATTCGCCGCCGGTCATTATCGACGAAATTCAATATGCGCCCGAACTTTTTCCATATATCAAAATGATTGCCGACAATTCACAGGAGAACGGATTGATATGGCTCACCGGCTCGCAACAATACAACATGATGCAAGGCGTTACCGAATCCTTAGCCGGACGGGTCGCTATCATAGATATGCTCGGTTTTTCAATGTACGAAATAGCAAAACAATCCACCGAACAAAAGCCGTTTTTGCCTTCCTGTAATCCTAAAACGATACTCAACGCCAAAAACATAGCAGAGACCTTCAAAACGATTTGGCAGGGTTCATTTCCGGCTGTAATACATCTTGAAGCAAAATCTCGCAGCATTTTTTACGATTCATACATAAGGACTTACATTGAAAGAGATGTACGGCAAATTATCAATATCGGCAACGAAACGGCTTTCATTACGTTTATGAAGGTGATAGCTGCGCGAACAGGGCAGCAACTGAATATCGACGATATTGCTCGTAATGTCGGCGTTTCGCCCACGAGTGTGCGCAATTGGCTTTCGGTGCTGAAAACCTCCGGCTTGGTTTACCTCTTGCAACCCTATTTCAAGAACAGCACCAAACGCTTAACCAAAACACCAAAACTCTATTTTTTGGACACCGGACTTGCAGCCCACCTTGCAGGCTGGACTACTTCCGAAGCTCTCGAAACAGGAATTTCGGCAGGTGCGTTTTTTGAAACTTTTGTGGTGTCGGAAATTCTGAAATCGTACTATCACAACGGAGAAACGCCGCAACTTTATTTTTACCGAGACGAGAAAGGCAAGGAAATAGACTTGCTGATTTACCGAGACGGGAAATATTATCCCATTGAAATAAAGAAACATGCTACACCTTCTTTAGCCGATATTTCCGCATTCAAGATATTTGCAAAGGCGGAGAGCATTGGCGAAGGCTGCGAAATTTGCCTCACCCCCGAAATACAACCGTTATTACCTGACATTAACGCAATTTCAATATGGAATATATGATTTTCGGAGAAAATACGGATACGATATGGCTATTTTCCTAAAATGAATAAAATATGAGTAAAGAAATAGAAATAGTAAAATACCAATCATTGCTTGGCGAAATAAAAACCGCTATACAACACGCACGCTTTCGTGCCACTCTTAGCGTAAATGCCGAAATGATTTTGCTTTATTGGCACGTAGGTAAATTAATAGCCGAACGCCAACGGCAAGAAGGTTGGTCGGCAAAAGTTATTCCACGTCTGGCAGCAGATTTGCAACACGAGTTTACCAATCTTAAAGGGTTTTCGGAAAGAAACTTGGGGCGAATGCTTGCTTTTTATAAGGAATATTCCGAAAATCTAATTTTGCCACAAGCTGTGGCAAAATTACAAAGCATTGATACCGAGCAAAGTACAGATTTACCACAGCCTGTGGCAAATTTACAACAAGTGCTTACAAAAATACCTTGGGGACACAATATCTTGTTAATGGAAAAAGTGAAAGAGAAGAATGTTCGACTTTGGTATATGCTACAAACCATTGAAAAAGGTTGGAGCAGAGATTGGCTACTCAACTTGATATGCAAAGGGGACGTTGGATGCAACTGTAGAGCGTATAAATTTCATACTTGATGAACGATTATAATAACAATATTTCTAATTTTGTAAAATGCGAGCAAACGAAACAAAATTTAAGACTGTAATTGACAAAAACACATTCTATTTCTACAATCCTGCTTTTCAGGAAACGTATGAAAGTTACATCAATTCACTTAAAGAAACGCTTCTTGTTCTCAAAAACAAAGTAGAAACACAAGGACTGAAAAAGCAACATTTTGAAGATTTACTTGCAGACAAAGAAAACGGACTTCGGGCTTTGCTTGCTTTAACAGGTTTTGCGAACGAAAGTTTGAAACGTTTGATAACTGTTGTTCGTGTTTCAGACAGCAAGGAACTTTCAAAGTTGCTTTACAAAGACAAATGGGCAACAGACGAAAATAACATTGAACTAAAAGAATGGGGTAACACAAAAATCACCAACCTTTTAAAAAACAATTCGCATTTCCGAAAAGGACTTGTAAACTTATTTTTTGAAGGTTCAACCATCCCATTTTTAGCCCAAACGCTTCCGCTTTTTGAACTCAAAAAATTAAGCATTTCCAAATTGAAATTTGAAGTGCCTGCAATGATTGACACGCTTGTGCGCTACAAGGAAAAAGGTTCTTATTCGGGGAAAGCCGAAAACAATCCCGAATACTTTTTAGCTGAAATTTTTAGTGAAGCAGGGGTTACATTTGAAAAAGGCGATTTGACTGAACTTTTCAAAAATGAACCCGTTGAAAAACGAACAATGGATTTCATTATTCCAAACAAGAAAAATCCGCAAATCATTATTGAAAGTTCGTTCCTTGTAACAACCTCTTCGGGACAAGGCGATAAATCAAAGACCGAAGGAAACATCAAAAAATTGATTTCAAAGTATTATCCAAAAGCCAAGTTTGTTGGTTTTGTTGACGGTATTGGTTGGTATGTTCGCAAAGGAGATTTAATGCGAATGGTTTCCGCTTATGATGAAGTTTTTACTTTCCACAAAGACGAGGTTGAACGCTTTAAAAAGTTTATCAAAAAGGAATTGAAAAAATGATTGAAAAGTTTTTAAATAAAATTACGCAAGGCGACTGTTTGGAATTACTAAAACAAATTCCCGACAATTCTGTTGATATGACTTTTGCCGACCCGCCTTTTAATTTGAAAAAAGGTTACAACAGTTACAAAGACAGTTTGAAATTGCAAGAATATTTGGATTGGTGCGAAGCGTGGATTTCTGAAATGGTTCGCATTACAAAACCAACAGGTTCAATTTTCTTGCACAACATTCCAAAGTGGCTGACTTATTACGCTTCATTTTTAAATAAACGTGCTGACTTCAAACATTGGATTAGTTGGGACGCACCAACTGCACCGATGGGAAAATCGTTGCAACCGGGACATTATGGAATTTTATTTTATGCGAAAAATGCAAAACAATTAAAATATCACGAAATCAGACATCCGCACAAACGAGCAAGAAAAACAAAAATTCTCGCCAAAGATTATGGTGGAAAAAAATCCATGCTTCACCCTTTTGGACCTTTGGTTTCGGACGTTTGGACAGATATTCACAGAATTAAACACAACAAGTTTAGAGACGAACACCCTTGTCAGTTGCCCATTCATTTGCTTGAACGAATAATTTTAATGAGTACAGACGAAAACGATATTGTGCTTGACCCATTTAATGGAACGGGAACAACAGCAATCGCCGCAAAACGTTTGGGAAGACAATACATCGGTTTTGACCTTGACGAAGAATATGTGCGGATTACACAGCAGAAATTAGAACGTGAAGAACCTATTTCAAAACTTGGCAACACTTGGGTTAGTTTCTATCTTGACGAAGTTGTAACACTCCGCAACAACGATTGGGACAGCTTGAAAGAGTTTTACTACATACCAAACAATGTGGAAGAAATTGACAATGCGCCAATCGTATTGAAAAGGAAAGTACACATACAAACACCGTTGAAAAGCATTACTTACAGTAGCACTTGTGAACACGAATATCAAGCAACACTTTTTGATCCAAAGATAGAATACGGATTGAACGGAACAAACGGCAACAAGCACAAGGACTTGGCATAATAGAAGGCGAAGTGCTTCGTATCAACAGCAGTGCTAAAATGCAGCCACTACATCAAACTCCGAAACGATGAAAGAGGATAGTTTTTGCGTATGAAGCGAAATTATTTTATTTCCACTCTAACGTATTGATGAAGTGAAGAATATCTTTTTTTAAAAACGAAATCACCGGTGCAAGCGAATCGTTGTTCGGATGGATATTGAAATACAAAGCACCTCGAACATAATTCGTTGTGCTGTCGGTCAAATAAAACTGAACCGGACTAGCAACGCCTTTCCCTTCAATTGAATACATGATTCCATACACGCTACGCGCCGAATCGATTATAAGGCTGTCGCGAATGGCGTTGGCTTTCGGCAAATGTTTGATAAGCATCGTATGCGCATCTTCGAGGTATTCGTTGAGATTTCCTTTTATTTCTTTGTGACTGATGTGCAGACTTCCTTTAAATAACGGAAATTCGATGTTAATCCAGTTTTTTTCGAGCGGCGAATTCAAATCATGCGTAACAAAAGCATATTCAGGAAATTCGAATTGGTATTTTTCAAGGCTGTCGTAATGTCGATACGTATGTTCGGGCAAATCAATCCGAAAATAGCCGTAAGGTTTGGGCATATAATCGGCATCGCATCGCGCAAAAAACACAACGAAAAATACGGAAATCAGCAAGATGAAGTTCGTTGTTGTTTTATGTCTCATCATTTTTTTCGGAGCGCATTACTTTGATTTGTTTGATGCGACGCTGGTCGGCATCTATTACTTCGAACACAAATTGCCTAATGGTTATTTTGTCGCCGATTTGCGGAATTTTACTTTCTTTTTCGAGTAGCAATCCCGAAAGCGTATCTGATTCACCCTGAACGTTTTCGAAATAATGTTCGTTGATGTGCATCACTTTGCAAAAGTCAATCAAGTTTGTTCGTGCCTCAAAGATATACGTTTGTTCGTCAATTTTATTGTAAAACGATTCATCGGAATCGTCGTCGTACTCGTCTTTTATTTCGCCGACAATTTCTTCGATAATATCTTCGAGCGTTATCAATCCTGAGGTGCCACCATATTCATCGACAACGATGGCTAAATGGTTTTTCTTGGAGCGAAACTCTTGCAATAAATCGTTGATTTTCTTGTTTTCAGGAACGAAAAAAGCCGGACGAATGAGTGCTTGCCAATCGAGTTTTTTTGAACCGAAATAAGGAAGCAAATCTTTGATATAAAGAATACCGACAATTTTGTCGTAGCTCCCTTCGTAAACCGGAATGCGCGAAAAACCGGAATTTGCAACAACGCTGATTAGTTCCGAAAAATCAATATCAATAGCAACAGCCGATATATCAACGCGCGATTTCATGATGCTTCGGGCTTCAATTTCGTTGAACGTAACGATTCCTTTCAACATTTTTTTCTCTTCGGAAGGCGTTGTTTCGTCGCAACTACTGTCAATAGCCGTTTCGAGGTCATCGATTGAAAAATTGTGCATTTTTTGCGACAAGCGTTTGTCTATGTAATTACCATTCGAAGCCAACAAATTGCTGAATGGTTTTAGCAACGTTACAAGCAATGCCATCGGACACGCCATTGAGGAGGCAAAACGGCGCGCATTTTTTCCTAAAAAAATTCGGGGCAACAATTCGCCAACGATCAGCACCAAAAACGTAACAACGATAAACTGAACCAGCAAGCCCGCAACAGCATTGTCAGGTATATCGATCAGAAAACCGCCACAAACGAGTGATAAAATAATTGTAACGCTGATTATCAAAGTTTTAGCAATGTACATCGTTGCTAACAATTTTTTTGGTTCTTCACGAAGTCTCAAAACCAATTGATCACTTTTACTTTCCGATTCGTTCAGCTCGTCGATGTCATCGGATTGAAGGGTAAAAAAAGCTTTTTCGCTTCCTGTGAGCATTGCTGCCGCAAACAAGAGAAGCATCAAAACAAAAAGACTAATAAGAAAAACCGTGTGTTCGCCTAAAAACAGGTTGCTTGAGAGGAGTGTCAAAACACTCGCGTAAGGGTCGGGATCAGGATTATCCAAAATGATGTAATTAGAATTTCGCGGCAAAATTAACGAATAAATACATTTCAATCAAGGTTTTATGTTTTTGCACTTGAAATTCTGTTAAAAACCGCACATACAGGCATTATTTGCTACATTTGTTTTTGATTTGAAAAAGAATCGAAAATGCATATAAAGAAACGTCTTGTTTTTATTACGATACTGACATTTTTAGGCTTTTTGATGTTTGATTTTTACTTGAAACAACAGCAGAAGCCTGATGCTATCGTCAGAAAAATGGAAACAAAACTGACGAAATCCATGCAGAAATTGCGGCAGCAAGCGACTTTATTTGCTACTTACAACGATTTAGATTTTGTTGATTTAATGGCAAATAACGAAATCGACGACGAAAAACAAGCATTTGTGTTGGTTTACGAAAACGACACATTGAAATATTGGAACTCGAACCGGATTATTCCTTCCGAAAAACAATTGCAAGCGATCGAAAACGGCGAACAAACGGTTTTGTTTATTCGCAACGGACTTTATTTGTCGTTTTTTGCGGAAGCACGACAACCCGACCAAAAAATCTTTTTATTTCAACTGTTGTATTCCGATTATCCGTTCGAAAACAATTTTCTTGAGAATAAATTGAACGATGCTGTTTTTGGATCCAATCAGAATTTGGAACTGTCGGACGATACAACAACTGTTTATTTAGTTCGCAACGAATCGGGAAAAGCGTTGTTTTCGGTTATTATCGATGAAAACGAAACACAAATAAACCAGCAACTAATTGTTTTTCTGTTGTTTGTGTTTATTGTTTTTCTGACATTTTTGTATGTTTTATTGTATCGTATTTTGCGTTCAATTTTGTTTTTCCGGAAACGTCCGTATTTGAGTTTTCTTGTTTGGGCGGTACTTGTTTGTTTGGTAAGATTTATTTTTTCGAAAGTTGATTTGAATCTGTTCCTTTTTTCTTCAGATTTGTTCGAGTCGACATTTTTAGGTTCCGAATTTTCGTATTTCAATTTCGGAGCTCTTATTTTGAACGCGCATTTGCTGTTGCTGTTAACCATTGAGTTCAAGAAAAATCTACATAAAACAAATAAAATCAGCAATATATGGCTTCGAGCATTGTTGTTAGTGGTTGTTTTTACGTTTGCATACCGGTATTTTATTTTTTTTACTTCGAATCTGATTTTTCACACCAATTTGCAGTTTTCGTTTACGGAGTTTTTTGGGTTTAACTTGTTGAGTTCATGTGCATTTTTATTGTTGATTGTATACACAATTTCAAGTTTTATATTCTTACAAAAAACAGTTTCGTTGTTGATGAAACCAACAGATTCTGTTTGGAAGCTCTTCGTTGTTTTTGTAGTTTGTTTTGTTTTTTCGAACATCGTGTTTGATTTTAAACCAACGCTGTTCATCATCGGAATTGTATTGTTTGTCGTTATGATTTTGTTCGAGAAAAAGAAAATCATTAAAACATATTCTGTTTTCTTTCTGATTTTCATGGTTTTATATGCTTTTTTACTAACCAATTTATTTTATTCGATTAATGAAACGAAATCGGATAACGAGCAGATTTTGACGACTTTTAATTTAGCTCTCGAATCAGATCCGATGTTTGAGTTTATTTACGAACCGATTCCTTCGCAACTAGAAACCGATTCCGTTCTGAAAAATCTTATTTTTTCGAATGAAGAAGCCGTCGAAGAAATTTTTCTAAATCATTTCAACAACGATTATTTCGACAAAGCTTTTTCGCGTTATTCGATTACGGCAACTTTATGCCGACCAGAGGAAACGCTGAAAATACAACCAAATAACTATCTGATCGACTGCGATTTGTATTTTCACAATGTTTTAAATGCGGCTTCTACCATTCCGATAACACCGAATTTATATTATATCGACGATGCGCGCGTAGGACCGTATTACATTTCGCCCATTCATTTTTCCGATTCGGTAAATGGTCAAACAGTTGAAGCAAATTTATACATCGAATTCTATTATAAATTTATTCCGCAAGGTCTTGGTTTTCCCGAATTATTGACTGATAAGCGTCGCGATTCATACGCCTCGAATTTTTCCATTTTATCGTTTGCTATTTATCAAAACGATGTTTTGAATTACAAATTCGGAAATTATTTATACCCTAATTTCGTAGAAGACAGCATTGCTTTCGGAACGTTTTTCGAACGTGACGGATTTCGGCATTACCAACACAAAATAAACGACTTAAAAATAATCGCTACGAGCCGACCAACACAAAGTTTCATCGACATTATTGCTCCGTTTTCATACTTTTTAATCTTGCTAATCATTGTTGGCGCGCTGGTCATCGGACTTGTGTTTTATCAAAAACCGCTTTGGTTCAGTCAGTTTAATTTTCGAATCAAGCTACAAGCGATTGTTCTGATCGCGTTGGGTTTAACATTTGCACTTATTGGTCCGACATCCATCATTTTTATTCAAAATGTGTACGACCAACGAACAAACGATTTTATTGCCGAGCGGACACGTTCGGCTTTGATTGAAGTGGAACAAAATTTTAACAAAGAAACTTTTGACGACGACAATTTTGCCCTTTACATGAACGAACTACTTAAACGCCTGTCGATTGTGTTTTTTTCCGACATTAACTTTTACGATTCCGACGGAAAACTATTGGCGTATTCAAGTTCCGATATTTTTGATTTTGGATTGCGTTCCGATAGGATGAATCCGGCTGCATATTACAAAATGAATGTCGAGAAAAAACTGTATTTTATTCATAAAGAACATATTGGTGAAAGCGTGTTTTATTCGGCTTATCATCCGTTTTTCGATCATGATGGAAATACGATTGCGTATCTCAACATCCCTTATTTTACAAAACAAACTGAATTACAAGAAGAAACATCAAATTTGTTGCTGGCGTATGTCAGTCTTTTTGTGTTGCTGATAGGTATTTCTACTTTGATGGCAATTTTGCTTTCGCGACGCATCACCATGCCATTGTTAATGATTCAAGAAAAAATGAAAAATGTACGCTTAGGAAAACAAAATGAATCAATTACGTACAGTGGGAAAGATGAAATCGGTCAATTGGTAAAACAATACAATCACTTGTTAGCAGAACTCGAAAAAAGTGCCGGTTTGCTGGCGCGGTCGGAACGTGAAACGGCTTGGCGCGAAATGGCGCGACAGGTAGCACACGAAATTAAAAACCCACTCACACCCATGCGTTTAAGCGTACAATATTTGCAACGTTCGTGGAACGATGGCGACCCCGACATCGATCAAAAAATCAAACGCACAACAACCATTCTGATCGAGCAAATCGACACCTTAGCTTCGATTGCTTCAGCTTTTTCCGATTTCGAAAAAATGCCGGTAAACGAACCGGAATCATTTGATTTAATCGCCTTGCTTCAACAAACTGCCGATTTGTACAACGAACAAGCAAATATTGCCATTAATATCCATTTTGATTCGAAAACAGCACATTATTTTACATCGGATAAAAAAAATATTGGTCGTGCCTTTGGCAACATTATCAAAAATGCTGTTCAGGCAATCGGACAACAAAAAAATGGAAAAATCGATATTTCGGTGCAAGAATTTCCCGAAAAGTTTGTGATTGCTTTTGCCGACAATGGAACCGGCATAGACGAAGTGGAACAACGTAAGATATTTTCGCCGAACTTCACGACCAAATCAAGCGGTATGGGAATCGGTTTGTCTATTGTGTATTCGATTGTTCAGTCGGTTAGCGGAAAAATTTGGTTTGAATCGGAAAAAAATAAAGGAACAACATTTTTTATAGAGTTGTATCGACAAAAATTAGGATAACACATTAGGTTTATACGCGACACAAGGATTTTATTTAAAAAAATGTGTGTAAATTTAAAAAAGCGATTAAGAAAATTTTCTTAATCGCTTTTTTGTGGTCCCACTAGGACTTGAACCTAGGACCTACTGATTATGAGTCAGTTGCTCTAACCAACTGAGCTATAGGACCCTGATTTTTTTCAAAAAAAACCACAAATCATTTTGATTTGCAGCGGCAAATTTACATATTTGCACTTGATTTTTGCAAAAAAAATCAACGTTAAACGAAACATTTTTTGTTATGGACACCAACAGATCAATCAAAAACATCATATTCGATTTTGGAGGAGTTATATTAGATATTGATTCTCAGCAAATTGAAGAAAATCTAAAACAATTAGGGTTTACAAATTTCAACCCACAGCGGCTACAGGAATTAGAAAAAAATATCGTCAGCAAATTCGAAAGAGGCATTTTGACGGCAGATGTTTTCAGAAAGAAATTTCGTGAATTTTTAGGTTTTTCGATCAGTAACCAAGAAATTGACGATGTGTGGAATTCGATGTTGCTCGATATTCCACGCGAACGCATCGAAGTGCTCGAACAAGTAAAAAAACAGTACACAATTTTTTTGTTAAGTAATTCAAATGAAATTCATTACGAAGTTTTTCTGCGTGATTTGCAATTACGTTTCGGTTATAATGAATTTGATGACTTGTTTCATCGTGCCTATTTTTCGTTTGATTTACACTTGAGTAAACCCAATCCTGAGATTTTCGAATTTGTGTTGTATCAACACAAGCTCGTTCCCGAAGAAACTTTGTTTATCGACGATTTAGAAATACATATTGAAGCCGCTAAAAAACTCGGATTACGCACGTATCATTTGCAAAAGCCCGAACGGGTTCGCGATCTTTTTGTCGATGGTGTTTTAAGAGAAGATTTGCTGTAAGCATCAATAGATTAATCCGAATGCCCAAAGCGGAATAACATTGCGATAGCCGTGTTCAATAGCGTCTTTTACGACAAATGAGTTTGGTATATTCTTAATTTGGCTCTGTTTTTTGTTCTGACCACCGACCTCGAAAACACGGTCGCCTACTCGGAAGTCGCCTCCAGCCGACGAAGATGTTATCTCTCCAACCTGCGACATTAAAGAGAAGAACACCGTCTCACGCAGATTACCGACATCCGGCGTAGAATCCGAAATGGCATAAGCAAGGTTCGTATTGTTCAAATAGACTTTATCCACCTTGCCGAGTGAAGCAATGCCGTAGGTGTCATCGCGCAGAAGGTTGATAAGCCCTGCCTTGTCGAGATAAATCATTAGGTCTGCCACCATATTGCGATTCATATCCAAGTCGCGCGCCAGTTTCGAGTAATTGGGCTTAAAAGGCACGCTTTGAGCAATGATATATAGCAGTTTTTTGAGCTTTTGGGCGGTCGATACTGTCATCTCTCCAAATTTCGGAATGTCGTTTTCTACTACCTGATTGATGACACTTTTTAAGCGCAAATAGTAGCCATTTTCCAGAAAATAAGGATAATAACCCTCGCGCAGGTACTCCTTAAACAGCGCAATAGGGCGATGTTCTTTATAAGGAAACTCGATTTTGCCGGCAAGAATTTGCTCCAACGAATGAACGGGCAAGTCTATCCCCTTGCCAATCATCAAAAACTCACGAAATGAAAGTCCGGGCAGACGGTATTCCAATTTGCGACGGCTAAGATCGGCACCGCCTTTTTCGAGGTTGAGAATCGACGAACCTGTGTAGCCAACCCGAAGACCGGAGTAGGTGTCGTAGATGTTCTTGATCTCGGTCGACCAGTTTTTGTATTTGTGAATCTCGTCGATATATAGAGCCTTGCCGCCCTCTTGATAGAACTGTGCTGCCAATTCCACGAGCGTATGTGTCGAGAAATAGATATCGTCTGCCGTGACATAGAGCGTGGTGTTAATATCCTCGTGCAGTTTGATGTGTTGCAACACCAGAGTCGATTTGCCGACACCTCTTGCACCGAGAATTGCAACAAGGCGGCTACCCCACGAAATTTGCTCGTGCAGGAGGCGAACATAGTGGGTCGGAGACTCCTCCAACCGCATTCTGAAAGTTCTAATCAGCGATTCCATATTAAAAGTGCTTTATAAATATAGCACAAAGATATGTAAATTGCACGATGCAACAAGCAGTTTGTGTGTAAGAATGTAGTTTCTATTCTGCAACTCTCAATTATTCGGAATAATAGCGTTCGATTTCAGCTAATAATTCAAGCATTTCTGCATAATTTTCGATTTGCATCAAACGAATTTTGAACGGTTTAAAATTGTTATATGCCCGAAAATAGTGCGACCAATGTTTGCGCATTTCAAATAGTGCTTGACGTTCGCCTTTCCATTCGACCGATTTTTCGAGTTGTATTTTGCTGATTTTTATACGTTCATGAATATCAGGCGATTTCAAAACAAATCCGGTGTCAAGAAAATGACGGATTTTGCTGAAGATCCAAGGATTTCCGTAGCTTCCTCGTCCAATCATTAAGCCGTCAACACCAAAAGTGTCGCGAAAATATTTTGCAGAACCTTCGTCGATCACATCGCCGTTTCCGAATATCGGAATGTGCATGCGCGAATTGTTTTTTACAGCTCCGATTAATGTCCAATCAGCTGGTTTACTGTAACTTGTAGTTCGAAGTCGCCCGTGTATCGTCAGCGCGGCAATTCCAACATCTTGCAAGCGTTCGGCGATATCGATAATTTCTTTGTGTTGCTCGTCGTAACCCAAACGTGTTTTTACGGTTATCGGCGTGTTGGTTGCTTTGACAATGGCTTCTGTCATTCGAACCATTTTCGGAATGTCGTTTAAAATACCCGATCCGGCACCTTTCGAAGCCACCTTTTTTACCGGACAACCAAAATTGATGTCGATCAAATCTGGTTTTGCTGTTTCGGCATATTGTGCCGCACGTACCATCGAATCAATGTCATGACCAAAAATTTGAATTCCAACAGGGCGTTCATACTCTTCAAAATCAAGTTTTTTCACACTTTTCGAAGCGTTGCGAATCAAACCTTCCGACGAAATAAATTCGGTGTAAACCAAATCGGCTCCAAACATTTTGCACACATGCCGAAACGGAGGATCGCTGACATCTTCCATCGGTGCAAGCAATAGCGGAAAGCGTTTGAATTCGAAAGTCCCTATTTTGACCACGTTAAAGCTTCTTTATGAATAAAGTGCAAAAATACGATTTAGAAACGAGTCTGCCGGTTGTTTTACTTCTTGTCGCGCTGCAAAAAAGTGAAAATCGGCTTTTTAATATATTTTTGCATTTTAAAATCGGCAACAATGAAACAGCGATTCTTTCTATTTTTCAGGCAAACTTCCGAACTTACAAAACTTTTTATTTTTGTCGGCATTTTGCTTTTTGGAATGCTTTTTGGCTCGCTGTTAGGCATTGTTGTTTCGATGCTCTGTTATGGAACCGAAACACCTGCTTTGATGCAAGATATGAGTTCTCAATCCGGATTGAACATCTTGCGTATTATTCAAATTTGCGGGCAACTCGGCATCTTTATTTTTCCGGCTTTTTTGTATTCGTTTTTTGTGAACGAAAATCCGATTCGTGAATTAGGGTTTCGAAAAGAACGTAACGTTACATTGCTGTTGAGCGGTGTGTTGCTGATGTTTATAGCACTTCCAACGACAAGTCTTTTAGCCGAGTGGAACGAAAACATCAAATTGCCCGATGCGTGGGCTTCGTTCGAACAATGGATGCGCGAGAAAGAAACGCAAGCAACAGCACTTACCGATCGTTTTATGAGCGAGAAAAGTACCGGCGCTTTATGCTTCAATTTGATCATGATCGGTTTATTACCTGCGCTCGGCGAAGAATTGATTTTTAGGTCGGTATTGCAACCTTTGTTGTCGAAAATTTTCAAAAATGCACATCTCGGAATTATTGTTACCGCTTTCTTATTCAGCGCGATACATATACAATTTTACGGTTTTCTGCCGCGTTTTGTTTTTGGATTGTTTTTGGGTTATTTCTATTATTGGTCGCGATCGATTTGGGTACCGATTACGATGCATTTTTTCAACAACAGTGCGGCGGTTGTTGTTTATTGGCTACACAACAATGGATATATTCAAACCGAAATGGAAAATTTTGGTGCTACTTCCAACATTTTCTTACTTATTGCGAGCGTATTCGCAACAGCTTTGTTACTTTATATTGGCTGGAAAAAACAAGTAAAAATAGCTGTCATATATGAAAAACCATTGTAACTTTGCCTTTGAAAAATAAAAACTTTGAGAGAACGGGAAAAATTGATAACGGTTCAAGCGGTTTTTCTCTTGTCAATAAAGTAAAAAATGTGTTTTTAATTATTTTGAACCAAAACAATTAAAAAAAGAATGATCATGATCGAAAAACTTTCAACGATTATCAAACCGGGCTTTGTTGCCGGCGACGATTTGCAAAAAATATTTAAAAACGCTAAAACAAACCGGTACGCTATTCCGGCTGTCAACGTTGTTGGAACCAATACAGTAAATGCTGTTATGGAAGCCGCTCACGAGGTCAATTCGCCCGTGATTATTCAATTTTCGAATGGTGGAGCGTTGTTTTATGCAGGAAAAAGTCTTCCGAACGACAATCAGAAAGCAGCTATTGCAGGTGCTATTTCGGGAGCAAAACACGTACATCTTTTAGCCGAAATGTATGGTATTCCGGTTATTTTACACACCGACCACGCGGCAAAAAAACTGCTTCCTTGGATCGACGGACTTTTAGATGCCGGCGAAAAATATTTTGCTAAACACGGCAAACCGTTGTTCAGTTCACACATGCTCGATCTTTCGGAAGAAACACTTGAAGAAAACCTCGAAATAAGCAAACGTTATCTCGAACGTATGTCGAAAATCGGCATGACACTCGAAATCGAACTCGGAATTACCGGAGGCGAAGAAGACGGTGTAGACAACTCGCAAGTCGAAAACTCGCGCCTATACACCCAACCCGAAGAAGTTGCCAAAGCATACAAAACGTTGAGCAATGTAAGCGATCGTTTCACAATTGCCGCTTCGTTCGGAAACGTACACGGCGTTTATAAACCCGGAAACGTAAAGCTCGAACCGATTATCTTACACAATTCGCAACAATATATTCAACAACATTTCAATACACATCAAAATCCTGTAAACTTCGTGTTTCACGGCGGATCGGGTTCCGAACCTGAAAAAATCAAAGAAGCTATCGGCTATGGTGTTGTGAAAATGAATATCGATACCGATACGCAATGGGCGTTTTGGAATGGCGTTCGCTTGTTCGAACAAAAAAATCATGCTTATCTGCAAGCGCAAATAGGTAATCCGACGGGCGAAGAAGCACCAAACAAAAAATATTACGATCCGCGTGCGTGGCTTCGCGAAGGTGAAAAATCGATTATCGAACGCTTGAAAATTGCTTTTGCCAACTTAAATTGTACTGATAGGTATTAAAGGGAACTTCTAAAAATCCCAATCTCTGCGTTACGCTTCTTCAACAAAATGCTCATTTACATTAGTAAACTCCGCTTTTGTTTCAGTCGCAAGCCTTGATATTGAAATTTCTAGAAGTT
>JAISHW010000104.1 GCA_031262365.1 Lentimicrobiaceae bacterium | reverse complement strand
AATATAAGTGGCTAACTTTTGATGCTTTTACTAACTTCCAAAATCTCAAAGAACACTTAGATGAGGTATTAAACAATATTGGGGGAAAATACGTCATTAAATTTTATTGATTACTTATCAATCGATAATTGGATTTTTTATTGCTTTTAAATTCCTTTTATAAGCGAATTAAGTCCGCTTTTTAGTGGATACAACGAAACTTTTCCTACTTTTGAACTCGCTTTAATGGATTGTTTGATGAAAATCAATGTTTTGAATTTTAAAGTTATAATAATATGAAATATACTAAATTACTTCTTATAGTTTTTATGTGTGTGGGTTTAACATGCTTACTGTTTTCTTGTTCGCAAACGGCGAATCAGTCAGAACCAGAATCGATTGAAAAACAGATGAATTCGATGAATAAGTCGATTCAGAATATCGAACAAACGATGGAAATGGTAGAAGCTATGCAACGCGAGATAGAAAAAGTAGATAAACTTCGTTTAGATGGCGAAATAAGCGAATCGGAAGCTAATAAAATGTACGATGAAATAACAGAAGTTTATGGCAGACCGATTGCTAAACGTTCGAACAATAATCCGGCGACATCACTTCCGCTTTGGGCACGTAATTTGGGTCTGACAGAACCGAATGGCATGCATTTGGATGTCGATTTTTCGCAACAGACATCGGTTGCAAATTACGAAGAAGGTTTTAATTCGGTGCTTTTAGTTTATCAAGGGTCGTACGAAATAGCGATGCGCGAAGCGGAAAGAATAGCACGTTTGGCACAAATTCCAATAAGTAAAGAGTTTCAACAAGCTGTAGAGTTGGCTAAAACATACAGCTCGAACCCGTTTAAAGGTATTGCTTATATGAATTTCGAACCGTTCGAATCGGATTCTGATATCAATATTTCGATTACAGTTGATGAGAAAGGAACGCTAACCATTAGTGCCGTTGATATGAATCAAATGCGCTTACAATCGGAACGAAATTAAACCGGTTTTCTAATAAAAAAGGTCAGAAAAATTTATTTCTGACCTTTTTTTTTGCAAATAATTTTAAACCGTTATTCAATAATGACTTTTTGATGGCTTACTTGATGCGTTGTTTCAACAGATACAATATAAATTCCAGACACTAATTCGCTGACATTTATTTTGTTGTTTTCGCCTGATACGAATTGCTTGATCAAAAGTTTTCCATTCATATCTGTGATTTTCAATTCTCCTTTTTCACTATTTTTAAGTACAATATTTAGGCTTTCTTTGGCGGGATTGGGAGTCATGTAGAACGAATTTTGACTGCTTATTTCAGCAATACCAACGGTATGGTCTATTTCGATATCTTTGATATACAAGTTGTTGCCATAAGAGTTGTATGTTTCGAATTGCAGTCGCAAATTTGACTTGTTCAACCAAGGCGATAAACTGATCGACGGACACGAAGCTCCATATCCAACACCGCACCAGTCGGCTTCGGTAGTTGGCTCAAATTCCATGCTGACTGGTTCAGATGTTTCAAAAATGCCACTTCCATCAGGTCCATTTGCATAAATACGTGTCCATGTTTCTCCACAATCATCTGAAATACTGACAATAAGTGAATCTGTAATTGTTGCACGTTGCGCATAAGCATATTTAAATTTTAAACTTGCTTCAGGTGCTCCAATGAGATTGAAAGCAGGTGAAATGGCATAATCACGTGTGCGAGGAGCTGCATAATTATATAAGTGCATCCACAAAGTTGGTTCTCCCATCACTTCTTTTACTTCCCATGTACGATTGTTATCCGGATTGATAATTTCCCAGTCAACATTGAACATATCTTCGTAAATTTGAGGCATATAAGGCGTTTGGTGTCCTGTTGTTGAAATAAAATTATCTTTTAATATGGAGTTTGAACCGCTATTGTTTGTTACAGAGAGTGTGATGTCGTAATTTAACGATTCATTGAAACGAACAACAGGATTTTGAGAATTTGAATTAGTGCCTTCGAGATAGGTAATGCTGTTCGGTTCGATAGTCCAGTTCCACGAAGCAGGACAGTTTGTCGATTCGTCGATAAACTGAACAATCAGACCAACGCATCCGGCTGTTGGGGTAGCACTGAAACTTGCTGTTGGAGCTGTGGCAGCATCTACAATGATGTAATCTGCTTTTGTTTCCGTATTGCTTCCTAATGAGTTTGTTACGGTAAGTGTAACGGAATAAGTTCCTTGATTAGCATACGTAACGGTAGGATTTTTTTCGGTTGATGTTGCCGGAGTTCCACCTTCAAAAGTCCACAACCATTCGTATGGTACACCAAAAGAAAGATCTTTGAATTGAATAGGACAGTTTTCGCTTGTTGTTGTCGACGATACTTCAAAATCGGCTAAAAGTGCGCTTGGTATTGGTGGTGCGCTCCAAAGTCCGCGTCCGTAAGTTCCGGCACGAAGCAAATCGCCTGATGGGCTTGTCGGGTCATAGAAAATTTCAATTTCTGTAACACGTGCCGAAGCCGGCATGCCGTTATCATAAATAACCCACTCGTTCATCGAATTATCTTTGTAATAGACACCGGCATCGGTTCCGATGTACAACGATTCGTCACCGTTTTTGTATAACGCAATAGAATTGATCTGCAAGTTACTTAAGTTAAGGGTTATTTCTTCCCACGAATTACCTCTGTCAGTTGATTTGAAAATTTGAGTTTGCTGTGCTAAGTAAATGATTTTATCGTCGAGATGATCCGTTTCTATAGCTGTAATGGTATTTGTTATAGGAAGTTGTGATGAGATATTTTGCCACGAGACTTCGCTATCTTTACTGTTTTCAGTCCGATATAAACGGTTTCCTGCTCCGGCATAAATGATATCGCCATTCGATCGGCATTGTACCAAAATATCCATATTAGAACCGCTAAAATCACTTATCTTCTCCCAGCGTACTTGAGAAGTGCTTCCGGCTTTGATGTTTTTGCTGCGCCAAATGTTACGATAACCGATAAACATAATATTGCCATCCCAATAGTCGATTAAAAAGGGCGTAACCCAATTTCCGCTTTCAGTAATTCCATTTGTTCCTTCTCCCGCAATGGCACCTTGATATTGATTGTTTTTATGGCGGTCAATAGCACCGTAATAAATTGTTGAATAAGAATAAGAATCATCAGTAGGATCGACCCAGCATTCCATGCCGTCGCCGCCACCAACATTGATCCAATCATCGCCAACAAAAGTCGATGTGCCGTTATCTTGATAACCGTTAATAACCAAATTCACATTCGTGGCACTTTGACCGATTTTGTAAGCTTGGCTGATAACCAATCCGTTGCTTATTTCCGTCCAACTGTTTCCTTGATCGTCAGACCAATAAATTCCGCCATCGTTGCCTGCATAAAGTTTGCCGTTTACAGGCGAATATTCCATTATGTGTAAATCGGCATGAACAGATGTAACACCGCAATCGCCCCACCAATGCGAACAGATTTGCCATGTTGTTCCACCGTCCGTTGATTTGAAATTATTAACACCACCACCGAAAATGATATTTGCATTTGTCGGATCAACAGCAACGTCAAGGTCGTACCACGCCTGACCTCCAGATCCACCATAACAGTCCCATCCCATAATATTCGGGCTGTTCGAACGACATTCGAAATTAAGTCCGCTATCGGTCGAACGATAAATTCCTTGAAAATCAGCTTGATTACAGAGTAAAAAGTAGACAACGTTCGGATCGGCAGGCGAAACGCCAATTACACCGCGTGATCCGCTTTGAATTCCTGATGTAATACGCGTGAATGTTACTCCGCTATCTTCTGATCGCCAAAACTGTCCGTTTCCCGTTGCATAAATGATCTGTGTATTACCCGGTTTGAACACAATGTCTTTGAAATTTCCATTTTTTGATGATGTCCAATTATAGCCCCCATCAGTTGAACGATAAATGCCTCCGGAAGTGGCTACCAAAATGAAATTGGCATTATTCGGGTCAACGACCATGCGACCTACTGTGTAATATCCCAGCCCGTTGTTCGATTCTTCCCATGTAGTTCCGCCATCTGTACTTCGCCAAATGCCTAATCCGGGTGCATCACCGGCATCCACATCGCCCGTTCCGATGAGAATAACATTCGGATTGTTTTTATTAACGATAATGGAAGAAACACCCAATGTGGGAAGATGATCGGTAAGCACTTGCCACGATTGTCCGCCATTGTAGGTAGCCCAAAGACCACCTGAAGGAGCTCCTACATAAATAATATTTTCATTTGTAGGATGAAAATCAATAGCATTTAAACGTCCCAAACCTCGGTATCCGTTGTATCCGGAAGGAACATTGAAAGGTCCTAACTGTTCCCATGCTGTTGTAATGGTTTTTCGGTTTGCTGTAATTTCTTTCATGCGTTTGTATGCTTCTAATTCGCGATTATTAGCAGGAATTTTTCCTTCGGAATTTACGCGTGTACGCATTAAATTTTCCCAACGTCTGAATGGTTTATAACCGCATCCGCGTGTGATTTCTCTGCCTTCCCAATAAATGTTGAAAGCACGTACGGTCTGGTAAAAGTTTGCATTCGGATCTTGCATCATTTCAACCCAGTAAGGGTATGATGCGGTATCGGTTGCGGATGTAGTTGTTTGTGCCTGAGTGAAAAAAGGTGCAATAAAAAAGGCTATGATCGAAAAAATAGAAATGATTTTTTTCATGAGTTGTTGATTTTTGTGATTTAAATTGTTAAAATACATAAATGAATTTTGTTTTCTATGCCAAAGATAGAGAAATTTCTATCGTGTAGAGCAGTAATTTGATTCAGAAAACTGTTTGAATCGACTAATTTGAAAGTCTCGATTTTAAATGATTCTTATTCATCTGCCAATAGTTCAGATCGTAATTCTAAAAGCACTACATTTTCAACGTGCTGTGTATGAGGAAACATATCGACCGGTTGTACTGATTTGATTTTGTATTGCTGATATAAAAGACTCAAATCGCGCGCTTGTGTTGCCGGATTACAACTGACATACACCATTTTTTTTGCTTTTATTTTTAGCAGTTGCTCAATAACTTTTCTGTGCATTCCGGCGCGAGGCGGGTCGGTAATAATAATGTCGGGCACGCCATGCTGCTCGATAAAATCATCATCGAGTACTTTTGCCATATCGCCGGCAATGAAAGTTGTGTTGGCGATGTGATTCATTCTTGCGTTTTCTTTTGCATCTGCAATGGCTTCTTCAACGTATTCAATTCCAATAATATGCTTTGCAAAACGTGCAAAATAAAGAGCCATGGTTCCTGTTCCGGTATAAAGGTCATAAACCAAATCTGTTTCTTTTGGGTTGGCAAAATCAAAAACTGTTCGGTACAGTTTTTCGGCTTGTTTGGCGTTTGTCTGATAAAACGAAAGCGGTCCGATGCGAAATTCCAAATTGTTGTGCAAGGGATTTGGAGAAGCCATTTTTTCGACAATAAAAGGATCGCCTTTAAAAAGATGCATGGGCAAATCGCTTACCGAATCATTTTTTTTGTTGTTGATAGCGTAAAGCAACGATGTAATTTCAGGAAATTCTTCCGATACGGCAGTTAATAATTTGTTTATGACTTCTTTATCTTCGTATTGAAAGATTATGATTAACATAAATTTTTCGTCCGAAGTGGAGCGAATAAACATGTTTCGCATCAGTCCTTCATAAGCTCGGGCATTATAAAATGAAAGTTTGTTTCGAATGGCGTAATCTTTGATAAACAAGCGAATACGGTTTGAAGGTTCTTCTTGTAAATAACAATGTTTGATATCCAAAATGCGGTCGAACATTCCGGGAAGATGAAATCCTAAACCTTTCACATCGTCTTCCGAATGCGTGCCTGCATCGGCTTTGTCGGTAAGCCATTTGCGGTTCGAAAATGAATATTCGAGTTTGTTACGGTAATAAAATCGTTTGTCGGAAGCCAAAATCGGACTGATTTCAGGATTGTCAATCTTTCCGATACGCTCAAAATTATCTTTAACTTGTTTTTCTTTATAAAATAATTGCCATTTATAATCAATATGTTGCCATTTGCAGCCGCCACATAAACCGAAATGCGAGCAAACAGGAGCTGTTCGTTTGTCGGAATATTTTTTGATTTCAATAATTTTTCCTTCGAAGTAGTTCCGTTTTTTTTTGAAAAAACTCAAGTCGACAATATCGCCGGGTGCTGCAAAAGGAACAAAAACAACTTTGCCTTCAGGTTTGGCTACAGCCATGCCCTCCGATCCGGCATCAACAATTTCAATATTTTCGACAAAAACAGGTGTGCGACGTGGTTTTTTCATAAAAAAACTTTATTTTATGAGCACAAAAGTAAGACAAAAACGTGCTGCTTAAACCGGTTTGTAAGTCGTTTTGGAATCGTATCAAAAAAATATTGGTGTCCGGTAAAAAATGAAAGGAGGGTGGGCGGGGCCACTCGAAGTGGAAAAATTTATCAGAAATGTAAATAAACAACGATTTACTTAAATCCAATAATCTAAACCTTCAAAACCGCCTGCTCATTTGGCGGTATAACCAAACAATGCAACCCGGTATAATGGACAAAAATTAGGCTATTTTCAAGACGTTTTGTTCAAGTGGACAAAATTTAGGCTGTATTTTTGAACACCCATTCTTATAATGAAAAGTTATCGTACATTTATCTTGTCA
>JAISHW010000102.1 GCA_031262365.1 Lentimicrobiaceae bacterium | reverse complement strand
CTAAAAAAAGTTTCGATGACAAAATCAAAACTTACATTTGATTCGCCGCAATGGGCGGTAATATCGAATGGCGCATGGAAACCGAAGTGCAACAATTTGTACAGGATTTGGGAAAATTTGTACTATAACAGTATTCTTCTTTTCAAATAAAAACCTATCTTTGCACGTGTTTCGTTCCGATTATGTGATTTTTTACACAAAAACGGAACGAAACGTGTGATAAACGACATCTTTTATGAGAATAGAACGAGACATAGTGCAGCAATTAGAGGCGTGGAAAGCAAATCCTCGCCGTAAACCGCTTATTCTGCAAGGAGCAAGGCAGATAGGAAAAACCGATGTGATGCAAACATTTGGGAAACAGAGTTTTGCGCACACCGCTTATTTCAGTTTTGAAAATAACGACGAATTACAACAGATTTTTGACACAACCAAGGACCCGCACCGCTTATTGGGGATATTGCAACCATACACTTCTGTCGCCATTGAGCCGCAGAATACGCTGATTATTTTCGATGAAATTCAGGAATGTAACAAAGCTCTTAATTCGCTGAAATATTTTTGCGAGGAGGCTCCCGAATATGCGATTATTGCCGCAGGTTCACTGCTTGGCGTTTCGCTCTCTACCGGCTGTTTTCCTGTTGGTAAAGTGGATTTTCTGCCGATGTATCCGCTCACATTTCGTGAATTTTTGCGAGCCGATGCGCCGGATTTGTTCGATTTTGCAGAAAATCGGCAAACGATAGATGAACTGCCCTGCATTATTTTCAATCGCTTGGCAGAATCGTTTAATCGTTACCGAGTAACCGGCGGAATGCCCGAAGTAGCCTCCGTGTTTCTCGATAATTTGGGAATGGAAGCTACCGAAAATGTATTGACTTCTATTCTTAATGCCTACGCAAATGATTTTGCCAAACACGCTGTTCCCGGCAATATTCCCCGCATTACGGCAATTTGGAATTCGCTGCCGTCGCAACTTGCTCGCGAAAACCGCAAATTTCTGTACAAATTGGTCAAACCCGGAGCACGGGCGAGAGAATACGAAGATGCCTTGCTGTGGCTGCAACACGCAGGGTTGGTTTACCGCATTTTTGCCAACACCAAACCGGGATTGCCAATAAGTGCTTATGACGATCTGACGGCATTCAAAATGTATTGTTCCGACATTGGGCTTTTGCGGCGTTTGGCAAAGTTGCCGCCCGAAATTATCCTTAATCAAAGTCCGCTTTATTCGGAATTTAAAGGCGCAATGAATGAAAATTTTGTATTGCAGGCACTCATTCCACAATTTGAAGTTACACCGCGCTATTGGACATCGAACGGCAAAGCCGAAGTCGATTTTATTATTCAAAACGGCTTGGATATTATCCCCATAGAAGTAAAATCGGAACACAGCGTTGCAAGTAAAAGTTTGTCGGTGTATAATGAACTTTACAACCCAAAACTGCGGATACGATACTCCATGAATAATCTAAAAAAAGACGGTAATTTATTGAATATTCCACTGTTCTTGGCAGATTATACAAAGTCTTTGATAGACAGAATAATATGAAAATGCTTCGTGTGAAATCCCACATTATTAGTACCAATAATGTGATTTTTACCACATTTTTACCACCAATAATATGTTTTTTGTATCTTTGCGACTGAATGGTAATTGACAATAGTATGCAAAGAAAATTATTACAGCAATTATTGGAGTGGAAAAATAGCGAAAAACGCTTGCCTTTACTGCTCGAAGGTGCAAGGCAGGTGGGCAAAACCTATCTTTTGGAAACGCTGTTTGGTAAGAATCATTTTCACAATGTGATTAGAATCAATTTTGAAAAATCCGATTCGGAATTACTTGCCTTGTTCGAGGGGAATATTGAACCCAAACGGATAATTGAATATTTGTCGTTACAATATAATACGGCAATTATTCCAAACGAGACTTTGTTGATTTTAGACGAGATACAGGAAATGCCTCGCGCCGTAACTTTGCTGAAATATTTTGCCGAAGATGCACCCGAATATCACATTGCGGCAACCAGTAGTTTGCTTGGAATAGCCTTGCATAGCGGCACTTCGTTTCCTGTTGGGAAAGTTCATCGCTTGCGATTGTATCCCATGGATTTGGAAGAATTTTATTGGGCTTTCGATAAACAAAATCAAACCAATGAAGCGCACGAGGCAATCAAAAACTTGCGGAAACCGCTTATTGAAAGTGATTTTCGTGATTTATTTCAACAGTTTTTAGCCGTAGGCGGAATGCCTGCCGCAGTTAGGGAATGGACTGAAAGCAATGATATTAATCGAGTAGAAATGATTCTGAAAAATATTCTTGCCGACTACAAAGACGATTTTAGCAAACATACAAGTAACGCCGAATCTCGAAAAATAGGCAACTTATGGCGCAGCATTCCACAGCAGTTTGCAAAAGAAAATCATAAATTTTCCTACAAAACCATAGAACCGTCGGCTCGTGGACGTGATTATGCTTTTGCCATTGATTGGTTGATAGATGCCGGTTTGATTTATAAAATTGACCTTGTGGCACACGGAGATAAATTGCCATTATCGTTTTATGCCGATAATTCCGATTTTAAAATATATTCGCTCGACATCGGTTTGTTGCGACAATTAGCAGGATTGCCGGCTTCGGTTGTGATTGGCAATGATACTATATGGTCGAATTTTGGCGGTGCTTTTGCCGAAAATTTTGTTTTGCAGCAGCTTCGTTCGCTTGGTTTTGAGGAGGCTTATTATTGGGCTGGCAATGCCCATAATTCTCATCAGCCAAAAGGAAAAAGCGAACTCGATTTTGTGGTTTCGGCACATAATTCGGTTATTCCAATAGAAGTGAAATCGGGCGAGCAGGTAAAAGGACAAAGTTTGCGAGTGTTTCGCAACAAATATAGCCCCGAATTGAGCCTTCGTTTTTCGCTAAAAGGATTGGAGTACAACGAGGGATTATTGAATATTCCGCTGTATTATTCCTTTCTGTTGAATGACTTACTTTCACAAGTTGAATGACTTACTTTCACAAAAAGATAGGTTGCGAGATGCTGCATTTTCATTGTCTCAGTTCTCGGTTGAAACCCCGCAATTTCATTACGGTTACTTTCAGTTTGTATAAACCTCTATCGTCATTGCGAGGGTCGCAGACTCGAAGCAATCCAGCATGCGTACTGTGTTTTTCTGGATTGCTTCCTGCTTCGCACGGCTCGCGTTCGCAACGACGTTGTCCAGCGAATTTCATTCACTTTGTAAAACCTCTGCATTTGCAATGCAGGGTAGTTTAGTTTAACCGTTTTAGTATTCGGTATTAGGCTTGTGCTACCGGACCTATGTTAAAAGGTGGTGTCGGCTCGTTTGAGCTTTCTTTAATCGGACCGTGAACCGACTCAAATTTTTGCAAATTTTCGGTTAAAGCACGATGTAATCTTTTGGCGTGTTGCGGCGTAAGGATAATGCGCGATTTCACTTTTGCCTTTGGTGCTGCCGGCATAATTTTCACAAAATCGACAATAAATTCAGAGCTTGAATGTGTAATTATTGCCAAGTTCGAATAGATGCCTTCTGCAATTTCTTCGGTCAGCTCGATGTTGATCTGATTCTTGTTTTGATTGTTCTCGTTCATGTTCTTTTGCTATTAAAAAAACAGGTTAACCTGAAAGGCTAACCTGTTTCAAATTTATACTAACGCTTTTATTCTTCGTCAATTACGGGTTTCATACGTGCTGCTGTTTCCATAACAGCTTCATATTCGGCACGCGAACCTACGATAAGGTCATCGTAATCGCGCAGTCCTGTTCCGGCAGGAATTTTATGTCCAACGATAACGTTTTCTTTCATACCGGACAAGTCGTCTGTTTTTGCATTTATCGAAGCCAAAGTCAACACCTTTGTCGTTTCTTGGAACGAAGCAGCCGAAATGAAGCTGTTTGTTTGCAACGACGCACGTGTAATACCTTGCAATACTTGAAGAGCTGTAGCCGGACGTGCATCGCGAGCTTCAACCAATTGTTTGTCTTTACGTTTCAACACAGAGTTTTCATCACGCAATTTACGTGCTGTAATAATCTGACCTTGTCGCATCGTATCAGAATCGCCGACATTGGTAACCACTTTTTTTCCAAAAATGTCATCGTTCTCTTCTTGGAATGTGATTTTGTTGATCAATTCGCCTTCAAGGAAGCGTGTATCGCCCGGGTCTTCTATTTCTACTTTACGCATCATTTGACGTACAATGACTTCAAAATGTTTGTCGTTGATTTTCACACCTTGCAAGCGGTAAACCTCTTGAATTTCGTTCACGATATATTCCTGAACTTTCATAGGACCTTTAATTGCGAGGATGTCGGTAGGTGTGATAACGCCTTCTGAAAGCGGTGAACCGGCTTTTACGAAGTCGTTTTCTTGTGCCAAAATTTGTTTCGATGTTGGAACCAGATAGCTTTTTTCTTCACCTGTTTTCGACGTGATGATAATTTCTCTGTTTCCGCGTTTCAGTTTTTTACCAAACGAAACAACACCGTCAATTTCGGCTACTACAGCCGGCTCGGAAGGGTTGCGAGCTTCGAACAATTCGGTTACGCGCGGTAAACCACCGGTGATGTCGCCCGATTTTCCTACCGCACGCGGAATTTTTACCAACATACCACCTGCTTCAATTTTAGTGCCTTCTTCGACCATTATGTGCGCTCCGACAGGAAGGTCGTACGACATCAGTTCTTCGTTTCCGTCACTCATAATTTTTATCGACGGGTTTTTGCTGTATTTACGGCTTTCGATAATTACCTTTTCATTGTAACCGGTTTGTTCGTCTGATTCTACACGGTATGTAACACCTTCTGTGATATTTTCGAAGTGAATTTTACCGGCTTTTTCCGAAAGGATAACGGCGTTGTACGGATCCCAATCGGCAATGAAATCACCTTTTTTAACTTCTAAATTGTTGTTGACATACAGGTTTGCTCCGTAAGGAATATTGTGCGTAAAAAGTACAACGCCTGTATTTTTGTCAATAATTTTCATTTCAGCCGAACGACCTACAACGATTTGGTATTTTTTACCGTCCTTAGTAACATCAACCGCACGTAATTCTTCTATTTCGAGCATACCATCGTATTTTGCTTCGATACGCGAATCGACTGCGATATTCGATGCTGTACCACCAACGTGGAACGTACGAAGTGTAAGCTGTGTTCCGGGTTCACCAATTGATTGAGCGGCGATAACACCAACAGCTTCACCCTTTTGTACCAATTTTCCCGAAGCAAGATTACGTCCGTAACATTTTGCACAAACACCACGTTTCGATTCGCAAGTTAAAACTGAACGAATTTCTACGTTTTCGATTGGTGATTCGTCAATAATGTGTGCGATGTCTTCTGTTATTTCTTCGCCGCCGGTAATTATCAATTTGCCGGTTTGCGGATGGTAAATATCATGTAAAGCTACACGACCTAAGATGCGGTCAAATATTTTTTCGACAACTTCGTTACTTTTTTTCAACTCGCTGATTGTCAATCCACGAAGTGTTCCACAGTCTTTTTCTGTAATAATAACATCGTGTGCTACGTCGACCAAACGTCGTGTTAAGTAACCAGCATCAGCGGTTTTCAAAGCGGTATCAGCCAACCCTTTACGCGCACCGTGAGTTGAGATGAAGTATTCCAAAACCGAAAGTCCTTCTTTGAAGTTCGAAAGAATCGGATTTTCGATAATTTCACCTCCTGTAGCACCTGATTTTTGTGGTTTTGCCATCAGACCGCGCATACCTGAAAGCTGGCGAATTTGTTCTTTTGAACCACGCGCTCCCGAATCCAACATCATGTAAACAGGGTTGAATCCTTGATCGTCTTTCGAAAGCAACTCCATTACAGTACCTGTCAGACGTGAGTTCGTATGTGTCCAGACATCGATAATTTGGTTGTAACGTTCGTTATTTGTAATGAATCCCATGTTGTAGTTGGCAACAATTTCGGCTACTTCTTCGTTAGCCTTGCTGATAAGTTCTTCTTTAACATCCGGAACTTTTACGTTTCTTAAGTTAAACGACAAGCACCCTTTGAATGCCATTTGGAATCCAAGGTTTTTAATGTCGTCGAGAAATTTTGCCGTTATTGCCGTACCCAAACGTTTTACCATTTCACCGATAATGTCGCGAAGTGATTTTTTGGTTAACAACTGGTTGATATAGCCGTATTCTTCGGGAACGACCTGATTGAATAAAACACGACCGACTGACGTTTCGAGCATTTTTTCGATTAGTTGACCGTTTTCACGCACTTTTACTTTTACATTGATAATAGCGTGTAAATCAACCTGTTTCTCATTATAGGCAATGATTACTTCTTCTGCCGAATAGAAACGTTTTCCTTGTCCTTTAATAGGGTGTTCTTCTGTATTTTCGCGCGGTTTTGTGATGTAATAAAGTCCCAAAACCATGTCTTGCGAAGGAACAGTGATAGGTGCTCCGTTAGCCGGATTCAAAATGTTGTGCGAAGCAAGCATCAAAATTTGTGTTTCGAGGATTGCCGCGTTTCCAAGCGGTACGTGAACCGCCATTTGGTCGCCGTCGAAGTCGGCATTGAAAGCCGTACAAACAAGCGGATGAAGTTGGATTGCTTTTCCTTCGACAAGTTTCGGTTGGAATGCCTGAATACCTAAACGGTGCAATGTAGGAGCACGGTTTAACATAATCGGATGTCCTTTTAAAATATTTTCGAGAATATCCCAAACAACAGGATCTTTGCGATCGACAATTTTCTTTGCCGATTTCACGGTTTTAACAATACCGCGTTCAAGCATTTTACGAATAATAAACGGCTTGAAAAGCTCTGATGCCATATCTTTCGGGATGCCGCATTCGTTCATGTTCAATTCAGGACCTACAACGATTACCGAACGACCGGAATAGTCGACACGTTTACCAAGTAAATTTTGACGGAAGCGTCCTTGCTTTCCTTTCAAGCTGTCGCTTAAGGATTTCAACGGACGGTTCGATTCTGTTTTCACGGCACTTGATTTGCGCGAGTTGTCGAACAACGAATCGACAGCTTCTTGAAGCATACGTTTTTCGTTACGCATGATTACGTCGGGAGCTTTGATTTCGATGAGTCGTTTCAAACGATTATTCCGAATGATGACACGACGGTAAAGGTCGTTCAAGTCGGAAGTGGCAAAACGTCCGCCATCGAGTGGTACTAATGGGCGTAATTCCGGCGGAATAACCGGAACTACTTTGGTAATCATCCATTCGGGACGGTTTTCGATGCGTGTACGTGCATCACGAAATGCTTCAAAAATTTGCAAACGTTTCAAAGCATCTTGCTTTCTTTGTTGCGAAGTTTCGGTACTTGCTTTATGACGGAGTTCGAATGATATCTGATCTAAATCGAGACGTGCCAAAAGGTCGTGAATTGCTTCAGCACCCATTTTAGCAACAAATTTATTCGGATCGTCATCAGGTAAGTATTGATTTTCGACCGGAATGGTTTCTATGATATCGAGATATTCTTCTTCTGTTAGAAAATCTAAATATTGAATGCCATCTTGCTCTTTGATTCCGGGTTGAATAACGACATAACGTTCGTAATAGATAATCATGTCGAGTTTTTTCGTTTGGAGTCCTAGCAATGCGCCTATTTTGTTGGGAAGCGAACGAAAATACCAGATGTGAGCTACCGGCACAACAAGTTGAATGTGTCCCATGCGCTCGCGTCTTACTTTCTTTTCCGTAACTTCGACTCCGCAACGATCGCAAACGATATTTTTATAACGGATACGTTTGTATTTTCCGCAATGACATTCCCAGTCTTTTACCGGTCCGAAAATACGTTCACAAAACAATCCATCACGCTCCGGTTTATAGGTGCGGTAGTTGATTGTTTCTGGTTTTAATACTTCACCACTGGAACGCTCGAGAATTGATTCTGGCGATGCCAGACTGATGGTAATCTTGGAAAAGCTGCTGTTTATTGTGTTCCTAAAAGCCATATCTGTATTTGGTCTATTATTATTCCAGAACTAAAAATTGCCTTCCCACTTATTTAGTGGGAAGGCGGTATGTTTTATTCAAAGGTAACTTCAAGTCCGAGTCCGCGAAGTTCGTGAACAAGTACATTGAATGATTCCGGTGTTCCGGGTGTTGGCATATTTTCGCCTTTTACAATTGCTTCATAAGCTTTTGCTCTGCCCACAACATCATCGGATTTGACAGTAAGAATTTCTTGCAATACGTTGCTTGCTCCGAATGCCTCAATTGCCCAAACCTCCATTTCTCCAAAACGCTGACCTCCGAATTGAGCTTTACCTCCAAGCGGTTGTTGCGTAATAAGCGAGTAAGGTCCAATCGAACGTGCATGCATTTTGTCGTCAACCATGTGGTGTAGTTTCAACATATAGATGTAACCTACTGTTGCCGGTTGATCGAAACGCTCGCCTGTTCCACCGTCATATAAATGAACGCTACCATTTTCAGGAAGTCCTGCTTTTTTGAGGTATTCATTAATTTCGTCAATTGAAGCACCATCGAAAATCGGTGTTGCAAATTTGAGTCCCAATTTTTTTCCTGCCCAGCCAAGAACGGTTTCGTAAATCTGTCCAAGGTTCATACGCGAAGGCACACCAAGCGGATTCAATACGATATCAACTGGTGTTCCGTCTTCGAGGAATGGCATATCTTCTTCACGAACAATTTTTGCAACAATACCTTTGTTACCGTGACGACCTGCCATTTTATCGCCGATGTTCAGTTTGCGTTTTTTTGCTACATAAACTTTTGCCATCTGAACGATGCCGTTTGGCAATTCATCTCCAACACTTGCAACAAATCTTTTACGGTTGTAAATACCCATAATTTCTTTGTTTTTAATGTTGTAGTTGTTGATGAGCTCTTTGATCATGTCGTTGCGATCTTTGTCAGAAGTCCACTTGTTCGGGTTGATAACCGTGTAGTCAAGTGACATCAAACGTTTTTGCGTAAATTTTTCTTTTTTTGCAACGACTTCTTCTTTAAAGTTGTTGTAAACGCCTTGCGATGAACGACCTGATGTCAATTCGGTCAATTTATCGACAAGTTTTGTTTTCAAAGCTGCAACATCTTTGTTGTTTTGGGCTTCGAGATCCGACAGTACGTCTTTTTCTTTCGCTTTCAACTTTCTGTCTTTCACTACGCGTGAAAACAGTTTTTTGTCAATTACAACACCTTTCATTGAAGGTCCTGCTTTGAGCGAGGCATTTTTAACATCGCCGGCTTTGTCGCCAAAGATGGCGCGCAACAATTTTTCTTCCGGTGTTGGGTCGCTTTCTCCTTTCGGAGTAATTTTTCCGATCAGTATGTCGCCTTCCGTAACTTCAGCTCCGATACGAACTAATCCGTTTTCGTCGAGATCTTTCGTTGCTTCGGCACTTACGTTCGGAATATCGTTTGTCAGTTCTTCTACACCACGTTTTGTGTCGCGAACTTCAAGGGTAAATTCTTCAATATGAATCGAAGTAAATATGTCATCTTTTACGATTTTTTCAGAGATAACGATTGCATCTTCAAAGTTATAGCCTTTCCAAGGCATAAATGCAACCATCAAGTTGCGTCCAAGAGCCAAATCGCCATCTTTCGTTGCATAACCTTCGGTTAGAATTTGTCCTTTTGTAACTTTTTCGCCACGACGAACAATTGGTTTGAGGTTGATACACGAGTTTTGATTTGTACGACTGTATTTTGTCAAATAATATGTTTTGGTATCGTCATCAAAACTTACCATTTTTTCGTCCTCTGTACGGTTATATTTGATCGATATTTTGGTCGCATCAACAAAAATCACTTCACCTTCGCCTTCTGAGTGAATAAGTACGCGTGAGTCTTTGGCTACCGACGATTCTATTCCTGTTCCAACAATCGGACTTTCAGGATTCATCAAAGGAACTGCCTGACGCATCATATTCGATCCCATCAAGGCGCGGTTTGCATCGTCATGCTCAAGGAACGGAATCAACGAAGCTGCTATCGAAGCGATCTGGTTCGGAGCAACATCGATTAAGTTTACTTCTTCGCGATTAACAATTGGATAATCAGCTAGATAACGAGCTTTCACTTGTTTACTCAAAATTAATCCATCTTTGTCTGTCGGCGTGTTTGCCTGTGCAATGATTTTGTCTTCTTCTTCCTCTTCAGCACTAAGATATATCGGTTCTTTTGCATAATCGACATAGCCGTTTACTACTTCGTGATAAGGTGTTTCGATGAATCCAAGTTCATTGATTTTTGCAAAAACACACAATGAAGAGATTAGACCGATGTTTGGTCCCTCAGGAGTTTCGATTGTACAAAGCCGTCCGTAGTGTGTGTAGTGAACGTCACGCACTTCGAAACCGGCACGCTCGCGTGATAAACCACCTGGTCCTAAGGCTGAGATTCTTCGTTTATGCGTAACTTCCGACAACGGATTGGTTTGATCCATGAATTGCGAAAGTTGGTTTGTTCCGAAGAATGAGTTGATGACCGATGATAAAGTTTTAGCATTGATTAAATCTGTTGGAGTAAATACTTCATTATCACGAACATTCATACGTTCGCGAATCGTACGAGCCATGCGAGCTAATCCAACGCCAAATTGCGAATAAAGTTGTTCACCAACGGTGCGTATACGTCTGTTACTCAAGTGGTCGATGTCGTCAACTTCTGTTTTATTATTAGAAAGTTCGATCAAATGTTTAATGATCGATATAATGTCTTCTTTTGTAAGAACCTTCACATCACTTGGTATCGTCAAATTAAGTTTTTTGTTGATTCGATACCTACCTACTTCGCCCAAATCGTAACGTTTGTCGGAGAAAAACAGTTTGTCGATAATACCACGAGCTGTTTCTTCATCTGGTGGTTCGGCATTACGAAGCTGACGGTAAATAAATTCAACAGCTTCTTTTTCTGAGTTAGCGGTGTCTTTTTGAAGGGTGTTGAAGATGATCGAGTAATCAGATGTGTTTACATCTTCAGGGTGTAATAAAATTGTTTTAATTCCTGAGTCGATGATGGCATCGATATGACTGTTTTCGATCACTGTTTCACGTTCGATGATTACTTCATTACGTTCTACGGATACGCTTTCGCCTGTATCTTCGTCAACAAAGTCTTCGATCCACGAACGAAGTACGCGCGCTGCAAGTTTACGACCTACAACACGTTTTAAACCGGCTTTACTTACTTTTACTTCTTCAGCAAGGTTGAATATCGTAAGGATATCTTTATCCGTTTCATATCCAATTGCGCGGAGCAGTGTTGTTACCGGTAATTTCTTTTTACGATCGATATAAGCATACATGACGTTGTTGATATCGGTCGAAAATTCCATCCAAGATCCTTTGAAAGGAATGATACGCGCCGAGTACAAGGTGGTACGGTTTGTATGTTTATGTTGACCGAAGAACACGCCGGGCGAACGGTGCAATTGAGACACTACAACGCGTTCGGCTCCATTTACGATAAACGTACCTCTTGGTGTCATGTAAGGAATCATGCCAAGGTATACGTCTTGCACGATTGTCTCAAAATCTTCGTGTTCGGGGTCTGTACAGAAAAGTTTTAATTTTGCTTTGAGTGGCACGCTGTACGTCAAGCCACGGTCGATGCACTCTTCTATTGAGTAGCGAGGAGGATCGACAAAGTAATCGAGAAACTCGAGTACGAAATTGTTTCGTGCATCCGTAATCGGGAAATTTTCAGCAAAAACCTTGAATAAACCTTCATTTTTGCGGTTTTCAGGGTTTGTTTCGAGTTGAAAAAAGTCTTGAAACGATTGTAGCTGAATATCAAGAAAATCCGGATATGCTAATTGTCCGCCTGAGGAAGCGAAACTAATTCTTTCTAATTTTTTTTCTGACAAGGTCTTAAATTTTTGAAGCCTGTTTTTAAGGCAGGCAATGTTAAAATAAAAAGAAACGGTCTACTAGACAGCAAAATAGGCGTAAACCTCTATCTCCAAAACAGAGATAGAGGTCGCCAAATGTTTTGCAGAAAAAATCTTCTTATTTAATTTCAACTTCTGCACCTGCTTCTTCTAATTGAGCTTTAAGTGCATTAGCTTCATCCTTACTAACTCCTTCTTTAAGAGCTTTAGGGGCTGCGTCAACTAATTCTTTTGATTCTTTTAGTCCAAGGCTTGTAAGCTCTTTTACTAATTTAACAACTGCTAGTTTAGATGCTCCAGCTGATTTCAAGATAACATCAAAAGAAGTTTGTTCTTCAACAGCAGCGGCTTCTACGCCACCACCAACAGCAGCAACAGCAACAGCTGCAGCTGCAGGTTCAATACCATACTCTTCTTTCAAAATGGTAGCAAGTTCGTTTACTTCTTTTACAGTAAGATTTACTAATTGCTCTGCGAAAGCTTTCAAATCTGCCATTTTAATATTATTTTTAAGTGATTTACAATTAATTAATTTATTTTTTTATTTTGAATGTTAATCATTCTTTTGTTTATTCCGATCGTTCAGATAATGTTTTTACAATACCGCTAAGTTTCTGACCTCCAGATTGCAATGCGCCAATAACGTTTTTAGCAGGCGACTGTAACAACGCTATAACGTCAGCAATCAATTCATTTTTAGATTTGATGTTTGCCAAGAAATCAAGAATATTGCCTGTGTAAGATGCGTCTTCTATGTAAGCACCTTTAACGATAGGGCGGTCAGCGGTTTTAAGAAACTCTTTTATAAGTTTTGCAGGAGCGTTTCCTACTTCCGAAAACATTACTGATGTTGATCCGTTGAGAACGGTGTAAAGATTGTCATAATCTTTACCTGTTTGTTCCATTGCTTTACGGAGTAACGTGTTTTTTACAACAAGTAATTTTACGTCACGTGAAAAACAAAGTCTTCTTAATTTTGATGTTTGTTCGGCATTCAAACCTGAAATGTCGGTCAAATAAAAATTAGAATTCTCGTTTAACTGTTCTGCGATGGAGTTGATAATTGCTTGTTTATCTTCTTTTCTCATGTCGATAACTCCTTTACCTTAGTTGGTTACTGATTTTAAATCGACTTGCACTCCAGGGCTCATTGTACTTGAGATGTAAATACTCTTTACATAAGTACCTTTAGCTGCTGCTGGTTTCAACTTAACAATGGTCTGGATCAATTCCTTTGCATTGTCAATAATTTTGTCGCTTGTAAAGCTAACTTTAGCAACACCGGCATGGATAATTCCATATTTATCGACTTTGAAATCGATTTTACCGGCTTTTACATCGTTGACTGCTTTAGCTATTTCCATCGTAACGGTTCCTGTTTTTGGGTTTGGCATTAATCCACGGGGTCCGAGGATACGTCCAAGAGCACCAACTTTAGGCATTACGTTTGGAGTGGTAATTATCACGTCAATATCGGTCCAACCGTCTTTAATTTTTTGGATGTATTCATCCAAACCAACGTAATCAGCTCCCGCGTCTTTTGCTTCTTGTTCTTTATCGGGCATACAGAGTACGAGTACTCTAGCCACTTTACCTGTTCCGTGAGGTAGTGTTACCGATCCGCGAACCATTTGGTTTGCTTTTCTCGGATCAACGCCTAAACGCACGTTAAGGTCTACAGAAGCATCAAATTTGGTGTAGGTGATTTGTTTCACGATATCAACTGCTTCAGTCAAGGAGTAGATCTTGCTTTTGTCGAACTTTGCCAGAGCTTCTTTTTTTGCTTTAGACAATTTTGCCATGTTTCAATTTTTAGTGTTCTACAAAATGCGCACTAAAGGACTTTCCTTTAGTCTTTTTTCAAAGGTGATTCGCCTGTTACCCTAACTCCCATGCTACGGGCTGTACCTGCTACCATGCTCATAGCCGATTCTATTGTGAAAGCGTTTAAGTCTTTCATTTTTTCTTCGGCAATGGTGCGTACTTGATCCCATGTTATTGAACCTACTTTACTACGATTCGGTTCGGATGAACCTTTCTTAATTTTAGCAGCTTCCATAACAGACACGGATACCGGTGAAGCTTTGAGTATAAAATCAAACGACTTATCTTTGTACACGGTGATGATAACAGGAACAATTTTTCCCATTAAGTCTTGTGTACGAGCGTTGAATTGTTTACAAAACTCCATGATGTTTACACCTTTAGAACCCAGTGCAGGTCCTACTGGTGGTGAAGGGTTTGCGGCTCCTCCTTTGATTTGCAGTTTAATTAATCCGCTTACTTCTTTTGCCATTTTTAATCCTTAATTAAAAAAGTTACTAAGGAAAAGTTAATTAAATATACATTAGCTTTCTTTTTCCACCTGCATAAAGCTTAGTTCGAGTGGTGTTTTACGACCGAAGATTTTTACCATAACTTTGAGTTTTTTCTTCTCTTCGTTAATTTCTTCGATTACTCCACTAAAACTGCTGAACGGACCATCTTTGACAATAACACTTTCTCCCACAATGTATGGAATGTTTCCTTCTTCTCCCATTTCTGAAAGTTCGTCAACTTTTCCAAGTATGCGGTTTACTTCTGCCGGTCGCAATGGATCGGGTTCTCCTTTTGTACCCAAAAAACCAAGAACATTCGGAATGTTTCTGATTATATGAGGAATCTCACCCGTCAAGATTGCTTCGACTAAAACATAGCCCGGAAAATAATTGCGTTCTTTGCTGATTTTTTTTCCGTTTCTGATTTGGTAGATTTTTTCTGTCGGAATGAGTACCTGTGAAACTTGTGATTGTAGTCCAAGACGGTTTACTTCGGCATCAAGGTATTCTTTTACCTTTTTTTCTTTGCCGCTAATTGCCTTGACTACATACCATTTTTTTTCGATCAGTTCGCTCATTTGAGTAAAATTGAGTTTGTTAGCTAATGCACTTCAGATTCAATTAAAATTATATTTAGAAAAGTTTGTAAAAATTCTCTAATATAACTTCAAATGATTTATCCATCAAATAAACCACTAATGCGATTATGAGGGAAGCAATGGATACCACGATTGCACTACTTTGCAGCTCTTTCCAAGTTGGCCAAGATACTTTGTTAACCAATTCGTTGTAGCACTCTTTAATGTAGTTTACAAATTTCATTGAATCTTAACTTTTAGTTGCACAGGTGGTAGGACTTGAACCCACAACCAATGGTTTTGGAGACCACTACTCTACCAATTGAGCTACACCTGTTTGTTATTTTAGTAATAAAAGGCACTCTATGTTGTAAAACAGAGTACCTTTATTACAAAAAAACTTTACCTATTATTTTTCACTGATTAATCTTCGATAATTTCAGTTACCTGTCCGGCACCAACTGTACGACCACCTTCACGAATAGCGAAACGAAGACCTTTGCTCATTGCAATTTCAGCAATCAATTTCACGTCGATAGTTAAGTTGTCGCCCGGCATTACCATTTCAGTTCCTTCCGGCAAAGAGATTTCTCCTGTTACGTCAGTTGTTCTGAAATAGAATTGTGGACGGTATTTGTTATGAAATGGTGTGTGACGACCACCTTCTTCTTTTGTCAAAACATAAACCTCTGCTTTGAAATGTTTGTGAGGTTTAACCGATCCCGGTGCCACGATTACCATACCGCGACGAATTTCGTCTTTATCAATACCACGGAGCAACAAACCAGCGTTGTCTCCAGCTTCACCACGGTCAAGAATTTTACGGAACATTTCAACACCTGTTACAGTCGATTTGAGTTTTTCAGCACCCATACCGATAATTTCAACTGGAGCTCCGGTTGTGATAACGCCTGTTTCAATTCTACCTGTAGCAACTGTACCACGACCTGTAATCGAGAATACGTCTTCAATAGGCATCAAAAATGGTTTATCTTGGTCGCGCTCAGGAAGTGGAATCCACTCGTCACAAGCTGCCATAAGTTCCATTACTTTTTCAACCCATTTTGGTTCTTTGTTCAAAGCACCGAGCGCTGAACCTTGGATAACAGGCGTGCCATCGCCATCGAAACCATAGAAGCTGAGAAGATCTCTAATTTCCATTTCAACAAGTTCCAATAGTTCAGGGTCATCAACCATGTCTACTTTGTTCATGAAAACAACCAATCTAGGCACACCTACTTGACGTGCTAAAAGGATGTGTTCGCGTGTTTGAGGCATTGGACCGTCAGTAGCAGCAACAACCAAAATTGCGCCGTCCATCTGAGCAGCTCCAGTAACCATGTTCTTAACGTAGTCAGCATGACCAGGGCAATCTACGTGAGCGTAGTGACGGTTCATTGTTTGATATTCTACGTGAGCTGTATTAATGGTAATACCTCTTTCTTTTTCTTCAGGAGCAGAATCAATCGAGTCAAATGATTTAAACTCCGACAACCCTAAATCAGCAAGTATCAAGGTGATAGCTGCTGTTAAAGTCGTTTTTCCGTGGTCAACGTGACCGATAGTTCCAATGTTTACGTGTGGCTTGGACCTTTCAAATTTTTCTTTAGCCATATTCTATTTTCTATTTAAGGTAAAAAAAATATCTCTTTTTACGAGCCAATGACGAGAGTTGAACTCGTGACCCCTTCCTTACCAAGGAAGTGCTCTACCACTGAGCTACATCGGCTGATAAACGAGCGGGAAACCGGGCTCGAACCGGCCACCTACAGCTTGGAAGGCTGTCGCTCTACCAAATGAGCTATTCCCGCAATGTTTTAATTCGGTGGGGGGAGGAGGATTCGAACCTCCGAAGGCTTAGCCAACAGATTTACAGTCTGCCCCATTTGACCGCTCTGGTATCCCCCCTAGTTGTATTCAACTATTTCGGAGCCGGTAGAGGGATTCGAACCCCCGACCCGCTGATTACAAATCAGCTGCTCTGGCCAACTGAGCTACACCGGCATTTACAAGTTTGTTAAAGAACAACGCTGTTAAAAAAAACAGACCTTTTCATTTCGGTCTTGAAAAGGTCTGCAAAAATAAATAATTTTCTCTAAACTACAACTGTTTCATATAAAAAAGTTTCAAAAAAAATATTTATTTAATATAACTATCTGGATTTTAGTCTTATATCATTACTTAACGGTGCGTTTTTTATGCTTTTCCATTTGTTTCTTTAACGCGTCAATGGCTTCATCGACCGATTCTTCAAACGTTTTGCTTTGTTTGGTTGCAAACAAATCGTTACCTTTTAGCAGAACCCTAATTTCTGAAATTTTGTTGTCGGGCAAATCGGTGTTTTCTAATTTTAAAGTTACATCTGCTCCGATAATTTCGGGATTTTTTACGGCTAATTTTTCGAGTTTGGTCGTGATAAAAGATTCCAACTTCTGGTCGATTTTAAAATGAACTGAATTAATGTTTACTTTCATAATTACCTCCTGTGTTACTTATTTTAACCCTTTGGGTGGGCTTGTTTATGTATTTTTTTTAGTTGTTCTATCGTATTATGTGTATATATTTGAGTCGATTGCAGGCTATTGTGCCCTAACATTTTTTGTATTGACAATAAATCGGCACCTTCATTTAATAAGTGTGTTGCACAGGTATGTCGCAAAATATGTGGGCTCTTTTGTTTTAACGTGGTTTGATGTTGTAAAGTATCTCGAATCGTATTATAAATTAGTGTTTTCGATATTTGATTCCCTTTGTTACTCAAAAGCAAGAAGTTATCAAAATTCTCAAACAAAGTGTCGCGTTGTTTTTGATATTTTTTAACATATTCGAGCAAGACTTTCGATACCGGAATGATACGTTCTTTATTGCGTTTTCCTAATACCTTTATATGTGCGTTGCCAAAATCAATATCGGTATCTTTCAAGTTGCGGAGTTCGTTCTGGCGAATTCCCGTTTGATAGAGTATTTCGAAAATGAGTTGCGTACGGCATGTCTCGAAAGTTTCCGATTCGGTGTCAAAAGTTATTTTATTGATGTCGTTAATAGGAATAAATTTGGCGATGTTTTGCGGTTGTTTGAGCGATTTGATACCAATAAAAGGGTCGGAGTAGATTTGTTTTTCGCGAAGCAAAAATTTATAAAACGAACGTAAACTCGATAATTTACGGTTGATGCTTTTGTTTTTAAATTCCTGTTCTTTCAGCGATACGATATAAGAGCGAAGTATGTTTGTGTTTATCTGCTTAAAGTCGTCCAACTCATAAACGCTTGATAAATATTCGGATAAATGTATCAGATCACGCAAATAAGCCTCGACCGTGTGCGAGGAGTAACGTTTTTCGGACTGGATATAGCGTATGAAATCTTCTAATAAAGACATAAAAAAACTTTGTCGTAAAGTTAAATAAATTCAATCTTACAACAAAGTTTTTCCGAAGAAAATTCTTGTAAAAAAAGAAAATTAATTTTCTTAATTTTCTGCTTGTTGACGAAGTTGCTGAACGTAAATCGCTTTTAAGCGTTGCTCTCTGTTAACAATCGAAGGTTTTGTGAACTTTTGACGGTTACGGAGTTCTTTTACAACACCCGTTTTTTCGAATTTTTTCTTGTACCTCTTCAACGCACGGTCGATGCTTTCGCCTTCTTTTACAGGAATAATGATCATGTTAAATACACTCTCTTTCTTTAAATTAATAAATAAAAAAATTATCAGGGCGCAAAAGTAATACTTTTTAAGTAGATAAGTAATCAATAAAATTTAATGACGTATTTTCCCCCAATATTGTTTAATACCTCATCTAAGTGTTCTTTGAGATTTTGGAAGTTAGTAAAAGCATCAAAAGTTAGCCACTTATATT
>JAISHW010000090.1 GCA_031262365.1 Lentimicrobiaceae bacterium | reverse complement strand
TTTGCTTTCTCGCATTTTGCAAATATATAATCGGGAAATTGTTCCAAGGTTTGGTCTAACAATCGTTCTGCTTCAACGTATCTTTCATGTTTCATCAATGTTAAATAGTACCAATTCCACACTTCGGGAAATTGCTTCCACTTTTGAAAAAACCGCTCAACCCGTTCGATTTTTGGCTTATTTTGATCCCGCACGTAGATATTCATAGTTTCGCCTTCGGCTAAAAAATTACTCGGACGATCTGATTTATCTAAAGGACTTGATGTTATTTTAAAAGGAAATTGTGCCATATTGTATGTAATTTTTGTTATTTGTGTTCAAAGATAGACAATTTTTCAAATTGACCAATAATTGACTATATTAACTGATAAATGACTAATTCAAAATAACTACCCGTACCATATCATTTGTTAATCAATACTTTAAACACATTTACCAAATTGTGTAATTCTTTTTTTTGCCATAAAACGATGAATGTACAACTTTTTGCAGGATACAGAAAGTTTGTGATTTTGAATTTGTGGCGATTCTATAAAAAAACAATCAACATATTAATAATCACAATAATAAGTATTTACAATATAGATGTTTGTAATATTAGAGTGTCCTATATTAGTAAACATTCTGGCATTTCAACTTGCAATATTTCTGCAAGTTGGGAGAAATCCGCAATTATTGCACCGTTTTGAATTTCTTCTTGCCAATTTGGACTAATATTTAAAAATTTACGCTCGAAATAATCATATTTTACATACGCTAAAAAGCTGAAATACAATCCTTTTGCTTCAATCATTATGGCAGCATTGAGATATTCGATAACTTTATTAATATCCGTGCGTTGAGCAATGAATGCTTTTTTACCTCTGAGTAATGCTACAGCGGCATAAAAAAACACTTCCGAATTATCTAAATTATCGTCCATCGCTTTTTCAAATACAGGCAATGCTTTGTCGTAAAGGCGAAGTTGAAGATAGCACATTGCGAGCGACATATTCAGCGCATCATTATTAGGGTTATCTGCCAACTGCTTACGATACGAGTTTGCATACTTATTCAAATCAAGTGGGGTGAACGATTGAACATTACTTATGCTTGTTAATATTACAGCACCACCACAAAATAAACAGTTCTTTTGGTCTTCGGTAAATTGGCTTCCGCCACAATTCGGACAATGAAGTCCTGTCATTTGATATGCCATAATCTTAGATATTATTGTTTTTTAATTGGCTATTTCGTTCTTCGGCAAGGTGATGTATCTTGTCTGCTATCAAAATAATTTGCTCTATTTCGTTTTGATGGACAGTACTTTCAAGGCGTTCTATCTCACTGATTACTTGTTGTTCCAATGAACGAGCATTTGTGTTTGACCTTATTGGACTGCTGTGTATCAAATCATAAAGTCCTTCCACCTTTTTTACTGCTGTTCTGTCGGTTATCTGTTGCAAAACGGATTGTAATTTTGCTGAATATTCTTTTACATATTGTAATTCCACTTCGTGCCGTTTAACATTATCGACCGTATGCTCGTTGGCAATTAGGTAGATGAGCAACCAAGCGATAAATGCCGCTGTCAAGACAGATTGAATGATTATAGTTATTTTCGCTGTTTCGGGTGCAACTAAAATGAGCGTAACGCCGGTAATCAGTTCTACTATAAAGTAGCAACTTGTTACCACATACAATGGTCTGCCGTAATCATCGTTTTGCTTACCTTTGCGTACAAATAGTGGGGTAGCAACAAACAAAAGATATGCGAAATGGATAAATCCGTAGGAAATCCAAACAGAAACAGGAGTTTTACTTTCGGTAACAGGGGTATCTCCAAGCATAAAAAACATTATATTGAACACGATTAGAAATAGCGAGTTCAACAAAACCCAAAGGATATTTATTCTTTTCATTTTTACATTCTTTTCATTACTTCATCTACTTTTGTATCATATTTTTCCTGCGGAATTAGCCCCGCATCAAGCATTTGTTTCAATTTTGCAAGCGTTTGCATAGGGTCTTCTTTGGAAATTTCTGTTTGTTGATTTGGCATTTCTGCTGCTGATTTCTGCGTAAACCGTCCTGTAGGTTGCGGGGGTGTTTGTTGTGTTTGCTGAGAATTCATTGGACTGAACATTTGCTGAGCCATATTTCCGAAAACTCCGCCTGCGCCAATTCCCATTCCAAGTCCTGCTCCGGCAGCAGCTACGCCACCGGCACCCGTATTGTTTGCCAAATCGCCAAGAATTTCTGCGCTTGTTGCTCTGATCCAATCATCTCCCAGAATATCAATAGCCACTTTCTGACCTGTTGCATCACCTGTTCTTTCAGCTGTACGCATTTTAGTTTCTTCGTATGCAGCTATATTAATTTCATCAAACTTTCGGCGCAAAGCATCATCATCAACATCAACGGCAGCAACCGAAAATTTCACAAGTTCCAAACCATAATCTTTAATAATTTCATGTAAGAACGGACTTATTAGGTCGGAAAATTCATCAAGTCGGGCATCAATTCCAAGCAGTTCTATCTTTGCCTCCATCGTTGCTTTCGCAATAGAAGTCTTTATTTTGCTTTGAAACTCGTTCCTCAAATAATTTGGTAATTCTTCTTCTGCAAGATACGGAACATTATTTCCCATTAATTTTTCAAGTACAATTTGAGGATTGACGACTTTTACTTTATAAGCACCCCTTGCTTTAAGTTTTGTAGTCATGCCTAAAACATTGTCGCGTACTTGAATTGGAGAATCCGTTCCCCACAAAATTTCGCGACTGTGTGCTTTTCTCACAAAATAAACCACGCAGTTGAAAGTACTTGCTCCACCGGTAAATGCATTGCGCAAACGACTTATAAACGGATAATTTTCTGTCGAAAGTTTGTAAGTACCGTTATCAAAAGTTTGCTCTATCACGCCGCCCTTGATAAAGATTGCTTCCTCGCCGTGCATGACAATAAGCGTAGAGTTTGTGTTAAAATCTTCTTCGGGCTGTCGCCAAATCAAAAGATTGCCTTCGCCGGAATTTTTAATGACATCTGCCCAATGTTTTTTGCCACCGGTGTAAGCAGATTCGTTCTTATTTTTCCAAATTGACATAATTATTTCATTTTAATTAGTTAGTTAATTTTTAGAGTTATATGTTGTTGTGTTATTAAAATCAAACTTGACACCAAGTTTCTCTTCAATATCACTATAATCACTGCTTCCTATATTATCTAATTTTGGTTTGTTATCAACATCAGAGGTCGCGTTCATATCTTGTTCGTACATCTCTTGTTTAGTTGCCTGATCTTCGGTGTACATATCCTCTATTTGGTTTTGTTGAACATCATATTCCGAAACATCTCGAACAATTTCGGCTTGTGGTTGGCTAAACTCTTTTGCTGCCGCAAATTGGTCGGAAGCTCCATTCATAGCTCCTATTCCTTCCATTCCTGCATTTATCGCATTCATAGCTCTGGGATGTTCATTAGCCCAATCAAAGAATTTTTGTCCTACATCTTTCTTTTCCGGTTCTTCATACGTTTCGTGTTCAAGATTTTCTTCAAACTCTTCCTCTTTTTCTAATCTTTGTTCATTTTCATTTTCTATGTCGGCTTCTAATGGCTCATTTATTTCATCAAAAGAGGTATTAAAATCGTCCGTAGTTTTACCTTCTTCAATTTGGATTTCGTTTGGTTTATAGTCTTCTGGCAAAGAATTATCGAATGCTTCATTTCCATCTTGTTGGTATTGCTCTACTTCTTCGGCAGTCATATTTTGATGTCCGCCGATTTCAAAATCATCATTTTGCTGTTCGGCTTCCTGCTCTGTTTGTTCTTTCGACTGTTGTTCGTCATCTGTTTCTTGACTTTCTAATTGTTCGTTATCTCCTGCTTCTTCTTGAACTATGTCGGTTTCTGTTTCTTCGACAGCTGATTCTTCAAAATTTTCAGAATCAAGACTTTGACTTTCTGGGATATTATTATCGTTTGAATTTTCATTCATAATATCAGCCTCAAATTTTTCTTGTTCATCAACAAAATTTTGCTTATCAGCTTCGCTCATTTCTTCGTTTGACTTGTAGTCTTCCGGCAAAGAATCTTCGAATGCTTCATTTCCATCTTGTTGGTATTGCTCCACTTCTTCGGCAGTCATATTTTGATGTCCGCCAGTTTCAAAATCGTCATTTTGCTGTTCGGCTTCCTGCTCTGTTTGTTCTTTCGACTGTTGTTCGTCATCTGTTTCTTGATTTTCTAATTGTTCATTACCTCCTGCTTTTTCTTGAATTATGTCGGTCTCTGCTTCTTCAACAGATGAGTCCTCAAAATTTTCAGAATCAATATTTTGATTTTCGGGGATATTATTATCGTCTGAATTTTCATTCATAATTTCAGCCTCAAACTTTTCTTGTTCATCAACAAAATTTTGCTTATCGGCTTCGCTCATTTCTCCGTTTTGCTTATAGTCTTCCGGCAAAGAATCTTCGAATGCTTCATTTCCATCTTGTTGGTATTGCTCCACTTCTTCGGCAGTCATATTTTGATGTCCGCCGATTTCAAAATCGTCATTTTGCTGTTCGGCTTCCTGCTGTTGTTCATTTTCCACATCAGCATTAATCTCAATTTGCTGTTCTTCTGAATTTTCAGATTCGTCTGGTTGTTGTTTGTTATTTTCTACCAATTCGCTTTCATTTACTTCCTCGGAGTCTTTTTCTGTTTCAAATTCTTCTATTTGATCGCTGTCGTTTGGCTCTGGTTCAATTTCGGCTTCAGAGTTTTCTAAACTTAAATCATCGTTTGTTTTATCATTTGGACTTTCGTCTTCTACGGTATCACTGTCAGTTTTTTGCGTTTCTTCATTACAATTGTCGTACTCTTCATCAGCATTTTCTACTTCTCTCATTAAGGTACCATCTTCATTTTCAAACATTTCAGTATTTTGATTATCGGATTCTTCGGTTTCGGTTTCGCATCTCGTATCTTCAGGAATTTCATCCACCGATTCCTGCTGTGTTTCAATACTACCACTTATTGTATCTTCCTCAAACGTATCTATTTGTTCGCCTGCATCATTTGTTTCTTCCCCCAGTTCAGGTTGGTCAAACATACTTACTTGGTCGTCAAGAGGAGTGTCATCGTTGCCAACATCGATGTTATCGCTATATTCGTCCATGATCTTCTGTTTTTAAGGTCATATATTCATATTCCCATTACTTTAGGAGCAACCTTTTCTGTTACTTTCAGTACTTCCTTTGTCATATTCTCGATTTCTGCCCCTAATGCAAATCCGTCATTAAATATTTTTGTAGCAATTTCCGTTACAACATCTTCTGGTATTTCCTGTGGAATTTCAATAGCAGATTGCACACAATCGATTCCCTTTGAGAACTCTGGATTCTCACTTAAATCAGTTAATTCTATACTTTTCATATTTTATTTGATCAATGATTTATAAATTAATTCTTCTGTTATCGGTATCTTTGTACCGTATTTTATTCGCCGCCACAATTGTACTTTTACGCAAGTCAACAATTCTGCATTAAAAGGTTCATCATTCAATTCTGTCTTAATCAGATTGCTTATTTGACTAAATAATTCTTTTATCGGCTCAAAATCTTTAGTGTCGAATTTAAAATACCGATTAAACAATCTCCTCGCAATCTCTCTCGACAAAACTCTTCTATTATAATCGCATGTTTTTAGGCAGCAAGACACATGTTTACATTCAGGATAGGGACGCAAATTTTTCTGTTTTTCTTCGTGTTTCCAATAGTGAGAAAGCTCTTTTAGCCGCTCGTCTGACAGTGAAATGGGAATACCATGTTTTTCTCGGTAAAGCGGAGTGATAACTTCTTCTGGCTCTTCCAATTTATTGAAAAACAGAAATGCCTCGCCGGGTTTGAGTTTTGCCAAACGCTGTATCTGCATGTCCGTCATACTTGTACTGTCCGCAAGTATTTGTTTGTCGGTTGCTTCCACCAGACGAAACGCCACTTTCATATCTGTAAGTGCAACGACATCAATCCCTACTTTTCGCGGCGACTGGTCAGCAATGACCAGTCCAACGCCATAGGAACGAATTTCTGCTAACATTCGTTTGACTAAACCTTGTGCTATCTGAGCCGGATTTGCTTCTCCTTGTCCTTTATTACTGTCGGCATCAAGCAAAACATGGGCTTCTTCCAATAAAATCACATTTTTTAATCCCCCCTCACCTACATAATTTGCATTGACATACGCCAAAACCGACAACAATATCAGAGAAATAATCAATGCTTTTTGGTCGGCATTTTCTATTGCCGCAAGTTCTATCAAAGTCGGTTTTTTCAACATATCTTCTATGGAAATAGAAAAATAGTTGTCAAACAAATTGACTAAACTTTGCAAGCGCACAACGCCCGCTCGTCCAATATTTCTTGCATCTCCCGTATAACCGATTTCATCAAAAGTTTTTTGAAAACAACGAATAAAGTCAGAAATATTAAATATTTTACCTTTATCGTTTGCCGTATAAGTATCCAACCAACGAAAATCGGAATAGCAGTTATTAATTGATTCCTCAAATATTTTATCCAAAGGCGAAGACATTGATACTGCTGCGGCAAAAGCTGTTTTGAGTGTGGATTTGTAGGTTTCGAGTTTTACATTTTTAGGCGGAACAAAAGGATTGAACACGAAAGGAGAAATAAAATTTTTGCCTGGCGTGAATACTTGTAATTCAGGAATACTCTCAATAAGAGATCGATACTCGTTCTTTGCCGGTTCGATAGCCAAAAACGGTATATGATGCTCGTGCCACAAGCGATCAAGCAGCGATGTGGAAAACTCTGTCTTACCCGAACCGGGAGTTCCCACTACGAACATATGTTTTGCTAAACTGTCGAGCGAAAAACCGATATTATCACCCCGTGCAGAGGATTTTAACCGCCCTACGATAATATCTCCGGCATTGATAATGTTGTTGGCATAAGTTTTACCCGTTTTATCCGATTTATTAACATTTAAGCCTGCCTGAATTTTGTCGTTACCAAATGGCAAGCGGAAAAACTCAGATGCTTCTTCTGCGGTAATAATATGGGGTAAGCGGTAGAGATTTCCTGCGACATCATATTTGCCTGCCGAAAGTAATATCTCGTTTATAGCCCATGGCTGTGGGTAAAAGTTATTGTCTTTGCCTATATCGTGGGCAGAGAGCGGCACAAAGCGGAAATTAACCGTATCGCCGGCAGCTCCGTTCAATTGTCCCGAAACGCTTGTTGTAAGATTAGCAGCGGCAGCACTGTCGCCATAAACCACAATACTGAACTGATACAGCGCATTATTTTTGTTCTGTGCATAATACTTATAAGTTGCTGCGGGTTTTTCGGCAAGCGAAATGCTTACGGAGCCTACACCTTGTTCCGCAATACCTTTGTAAAGAGTATCCAGCATTTGTGTTAGTTTGCCTAACTCCGCTGTTTCTTGTTCGGAATAAGTTAGCGGTACAAGTTGGAAGGAAACGGCACAGTCAGGATAATTAATAAGTGTATTGACTATGCGGCTTAAATCCTGATTGCTCGCAGGCAAGCGGTCGAAAGCATAACAATAAGGCAAAATCTGGTTTTGCAGATTTTCCACTCGTTCTTCCTTGACAATAGCCGTTACCGTTTGCGCACTTACCTGTGCAACAATCGCCTTCAATTCATCGTCGTAGCCGATTTCGCGATACTCGTATTTTTGTCTATCAAGCGTGGTGTGGCAGATGCGAATAATGGAATTGAGTGTATTTTCGAGAGCGGCGGTATCGGTATCAATCGCACGCACAATGAGAAATAGTCTGATATTTGCCTTATACGGTTGGTTGGCAACGGCTTGAGTAAGCCACAAACACTCAAGCGACATATCGCCTACTGCACTTGTTACTTTGTATTGTTGATAGATAGATGTAAGCAAGTTTGTCATATCTTGCTTATAGTCGGTAACTATTTGCGCTGAATTAGTCAATATAGAAATGTCGGGAATAGAAGTAATCTCTATTACTCCCATTCCGACAATTTCATTGGTGCTTAATAAAGTGGTAGAAAGCATAATGTAATGATTTTAACAACAGAAAAACGACTTTTTCCACGCATTTTTACCTAAATGCAAACGGGTTTAAAGTCGTTTTTCTGTTGTAGGCATATTGTTTATTCTTTTTTCTTTTCAGTAAGTTTTGATTTAATGCCACGTATTATTTTATCTATGTTAGTATCTCCTTTTGGCATAAAACAATTGCACTTATCACCAGGAACTATCAGAGTTAATAATTTGATATTAACTAATTTAGGTGTCGGAAATCCTTTACCGTTTTTAGGCGGTATATATACTGTCTTTGTTTCTTCCAACGTAGTAATATTAGTGATATCTTTCCAATAATATTCTTGCGTGAACTCTTTTTGCCCGTTTGAGTCGAAATTCAAGGTAAATTGATACAAACAAATTTTTTCAGTTCCGAAAAACAGCCAAGATACTTGATATGCAGCACTACGGTCTTTACCATCCTTTCCTCTCTTTACTGAAATTTGGTCTTTTTCGTCAAAATAATAATCTGATAAGCAAAGCGGAGGAAGTTCATTCAATTCAGACTCATCTAAATCAAATTTTGAAAGGGCTACTTGTCGTAAATTTCTACTTTCAATTAAGCTCTTAACATAAGCATCATATTTGTTGTCAGACATAAGTCCCACAAAGTATTTTAATGCTGAACGGTCTAATTTACTGTAATACTTTTTCCATGCAAAAATAGCTAAGGCACCAAAAACGATTAAATAAAGAATAGTCATAACTACAAGGTATTAGAAAAATTTACTCTACTCTTACGGCTTTTCGAACTCGCCTCGTTTTTTATAAGTGGGTTCTGCTCCACTGCTGACATTGCAGCTACTTCAATAAAATTTCCCTTCATTGATTTTTGAATTTAACGGGTTTATAATTATTTGAATTTATTTTTAAATTTTCACATAAAAAAAGCGGACTTACATCCGCAATCGTGGTCTTCGCATTACCAATCCAACAAGATAAAGCCCGCATTTCTGCGAGCGTTTACTTAGTCTTTGCTGGATTGAAATTTGCGAAGTTTCGATTGCAAGAATAGCCAAACGCTATATAATTATGTATTCATAAAGTGCTTGTAGGCACTGATTTAATTTTCTTTCGTGTTATAATTGCCCAAAAGTATAACTATTTTTTATTCCGAAAGATACTTTTGTGGAATTTTTTCAAAATTGTAGAAATTTCACAATCTTGTAAATCAATGTAATCTTGTAAAAATCATGGTACAGACGTCTTTCACCCCAAATAACTCATAGGAACAATATCCACCTCTCTATTGAGCGGCATAAGATGTTCGTAAAAACAAATAATTGCTCCTTTTCCTATTGGTAAACCTTTTGATTTCAGTGTGTTAAAACTTTTTACATCGTTTTCTTTGGGCGAAGCGGTACGTTTTATTTCTATTGGGTAAAGTTTGCCGTCTTGTTCTATGAGCAAGTCGATTTCTTTTTTTTCTTTGTCGCGATAAAAGTAAATACTCGGATATTCTCCTGAATACCAATAGCTTTTTAAAATTTCGGACACTACGTATGTTTCCAACATTGCACCACTCATTGCACCGATTGAAAGCGTTTCAACAGTATGCCAACCACTTAAATAACAGCACAATCCGGTATCGAGAAAATACAGTTTTGGTGTTTTTACGGCACGGCTTGTTATATTGGAATGATATGGTTGTAATAAAAAAATTAATCCCGAAGTTTCGAGCAGTGAAATCCATGATTTTATGGTATTTACGCTCACGCCCACATCGCTTGCCATATCGGTATAATTAATTAATTGTCCCGTTCGTGCGGCTGCAACTTTGATAAATTGTACAAAACTATGCTCATCGGTTATTTGTGTCAATATGCGCACATCACGTTCTACGTAGGTTTTCAAATACGATGCGTAAAATATTTTGCGATTAATATTTTGAGAAACAAATATTTCGGGATATGAACCTGTTAAAATCATTTCATATATTTGATGCACATCTACTATTTCTCGTTTGTCGGACACAATTGTATCAGGCAAAAAAGGAGACGTATCACGCTGAAATTTCTCGGATTGCGAAAAGCCTTGCAATTCCAAAATAGCTACCCTTCCCGCAAGACTTTCGGAGACATTGCGCATCAGTAAAAATTGCTGTGAGCCTGTAAGCCAAAACATTCCTTTCTTTTTTTCTTTATCAACCGCCATTTTAATGTAGGGAAACAACTGCGGTGCATACTGAATTTCGTCAATAAATAGCGGTGTTTTGTAGGTTTGTAAAAAAAGTGCAGGGTCGTTCTGTGCCATTGCTCGCATTTGTGGGTCATCGAGCGTTATATACGTTCTTTCGGGTTCTTGATAATGGCTAAAAACTGTGGTTTTTCCCACCTGTCGAGGTCCTGTAATCAACACCACAGGAAAAGTTTTTGTGGCATTTTTGATAACTTTTGATAATTTTCGTTCAAAAAACATATTTTATCTATCTTATTATTAAGTAATTAAAGTAAATTGCGACTAATTTGCAATAACATTGCAAATTAGTCGCAATTTACTTCTTTTTTTCTTTTATTGTTTCGTTTTAAAGCAAAAATTTTGAGATTATTAAGGATTCAAATCTTGTAAATCTTAGTTAATGTTCCAAAAACGGTTGTTTTAACAGACTATATACTACTGATTATAAATATATTAAAAATCACTGCGACTAATTTAAAGTACTACTTTAAATTAGTCGCAATTGTATCAAACTATGATTGTTTGGGTGATTTGTTTGATTTTGGTAATCACACTAATCAAAAAAATCATTATAAAATCAAAGTTCAGACAATTGAACACATAGCCCCATCGCGCGAAACCTCATTCGCATATTTCACCGCAGGATAGCCCAGCATAAGAGTAATATACACCTTGTGATTTTGGGGAATACCATACTGCGTTTGTAATGATTTGTTTTTACCAAAAGCATTAGAAATAAATCCATTGAAACAAGTACCTAAACCAAAACTTGAAGCGTAGAGCGATAGATACGAAGCCCAAATTGATGCATCGGTTTCCAACATTCCAAGTTTTTCGTGTTTAGCGTGAAATACTATGAGTGCCGGTGCGCCGAATGTTATATTTTGCTTGCCTTCTTGTTGTGCTTTTTCAAATTTCGCAACATAGTTTTGTAATTTGATTACCTGTTGTTTAGAAGTCAGTATTTGAACTATTTGTTTAATTATCGGACGAGTTACTAAGCGGAACATTTTCAGTAATGCGCCCGCTACGTCGGTATTGATTTTTTTGAGTAAATCGGGGTTGGTAATTACTGTAAGCTCCACTCCCCGCACATTGCTTGCCGAAGGGGCTTGTGCGGTAATTTCTACGAGTTTTTGTAGTAATTCCTCGCTAACGGTCTGTTTTGTAAAATGCCTGCAACTGCGAGTGTGCGCACACAGTGTTCTAAAATCGTGCGAAGTAATGGTTTGTGGCTGTAACTCCACAATCGGTTTATTATCCATTGTTACCGCCCTTTGTGCGCAAATTGCCACACAATGACCGCAGGCAATACACAAATCGGAAACCACAGCATTCTCTATATCAATAGCGTGCGCAGTGCAGTCGTTTACGCATTTTTGGCACTTAGTGCATTTATTTTTGTCAATTGTTATCATTGTTTTTTTTGATTTGGTGATGTGTTGATTTGTTTATTCGTTTATTCGTTTATTCGTTTATTCGTTTATTCGTTGATTTGGTTATTGGTTGATTTGATTATTTGTTTTGTGAAATTAATCATTAACCATTAATCATTAACCATTAATCATTAACCATTAATCACTAACCATTAAAACCGTTTCATAGCCTTATCCATTTCCCGTTTGGCATCTTTTTGTTTCATATCTTCTCGTTTGTCATGCAGCTTTTTACCTCGTGCAAGTGCAATATCTACTTTAGCCCAACCTCGTGTGGTTAGAAACATACTGAGGGCAACTATCGTAATGCCTTTATCTTTCAATTTTTCTTGAATTTTGGCAAGTTCTTTGCCTTTTAAAAGCAATTTTCGTTCACGCAAAGGGTCGTGGTTGTTGTACGAGCCAAATGAATAGGTAGAAATATGCGCACCTTTGAGCCACATTTCGCCATTGTGCAAGTAACAATACGCCTCGGTAATGCTTG
>JAISHW010000042.1 GCA_031262365.1 Lentimicrobiaceae bacterium | reverse complement strand
ACTTCTAAAAATCCCAATCTCTGCGTTACGCTTCTTCAACAAAATGCTCATTTACGTTAGTAAACTCCGCTTTTGTTTCAGTCGCAAGCCTTGATATTGAAATTTTTAGAAGTTCCCTTTTGTTTAACGGGTGGCGGCTTGGCGAAGGTGGCGATTTTACTATTAATCTTTCAGCGAAGAACCGATATGATATAAATCGTTGACAACCTTATTTCTTTTTCTGAAGTTGTTCTAATTCGTCTGAAGTGATTCTGTTTCCTTTATGAAATATCACGACAAAAGCATCGGAATAGCCCATTTTTTGAATCGTTTTCCGATGCTCCGTTGCTTTTTCCATCGTATCGAACGCGCCGGAAGTATATTTATAAACACCATTGTGATAATATACATCGGGATTTGGGATTTTTTTGTAGCGCGTATCGGTCAGTGCTATTTTTTGTGGTTTGGTTTCGAATTGTACTTTAAAAACTACATCAGATTGTGTTGCGGTTGTTGGTGGGGTTGTTTTTGGTTGCTCTGTTTTTGACGGTTGTTGCTGTTGTTTTTTTTGTTCTTCGGCATAGGTTTCCGGAACGAGAATGGCTTTTTCTTTGTCGGTTAGTTCGAGAAGCGGTGCATTTTCGCGTTCGAATTCTTTTTTGAAATCACGAAATGCGCGAAAAATTGCCGAAGCCATAAATGATTGTCCGTCGTCAGAAAGCAAAAAAGTTTCTTCGGAAGCATTGGTCAAAAAACCCAATTCGATCAAAACACTCGGCATCATGGTGCGGTGTAACACTAAAAAACCGGCTTGTTGCACGCCTCTATCGACTCTTCCGACACGTTTGGCAAATTGTTCTTGAACATTTTGAGCCAAACGAATACTTTGTGTTTTGTATTCGCCCTGAAAAAGCGAAAGTGCAATGTAAGCTTCGGTGCTGTTCGGATTGAATCCGTCGTACACAGTGTCCGAATTTTCTTCGTATAAAATTGCTGCATTTTCGAGCATCGCCACTTCGAGGTTCGATTTATTTTTATGTTCTCCCATCACAAATGTTTCGGCACCATACGTTGCCGTGTTTCCTTTTGGCATCGCATTACAATGAATCGAAATGAATAGATCGGCGTTGTTTTTATTGGCAATTTCGGCGCGACGGTTTAATTCGACGAATTTATCCGTTTGACGGGTGTAAATTACTTTCACGTCGGGAAGTTTTTCTTGAATGTATTTTCCTGTTTTTAGTGCTACTGCCAACGTAATATTTTTTTCTTTCGAACGTTTTCCCACTGCTCCGGAGTCTTTTCCACCATGTCCGGCATCAATTACCACAGTACGAATTTGCATTCCTTTTTGCGCCAGCACACTTGTGTTCGACGACAAAAACAACACGATTATCAAGTATTTAAAAAAACGTTGAAATTTGAGCGTATGATGGAACGAATTTTGAAAGTATATTTGCACCTTAATACGAATCTTTTATTGGACAAAATTAACGAGAAACATCCATTGATTGCCCAAAAAAAACACACTTGTCGTCGTTTAAACATCATTTTTCTGTTGTTTTTGGCTGTGATGCGCTTTTTTTTGACGAATAGTTGGGCGCAAACAAGCGTGAAAACAGATTCTTTAAATGTTCAGATAAGCGATTCGTTATTTATAAATTCTAAAACAGCAATAATAGATTCTATAATTGTTAAACTTGATTCTATAGTTGTTGCGACCGATTCAATTGCAGAAAATAAGAAAAATAAGTCGAAAAAAGAAAAATCGAAAAGCATAATCGAAAACAAAATCGACCGAAAAGCAAAAGATTCGATTGTTCAAGATTTGAAAAACAAGAAGGTCTATCTTTTCAACGAGTCGGAAATCGTTTATGGCAACATTAAGGTAACGGCTTATTATATCGAAATTGATTTCGAAAAAAATACGTTATTCGCCCGTGGTCAACGCGATTCGACCGGAAAACTTTTTCAAACGCCCGTTTTCGAAGAAGGCGGTCAAATATTCGAATCGGAAGAAATGACGTATAATTTCGATACAAAAAAAGGTATCATTTCCAAAGTCTTTACCGAAGACGGAAGCGGTTATTTACACGGAACCCGCATCAAAAAGATGGAAGACAATACCGTCAACATTCGTTACGGTTCTTATACGACATGTAATAATAAAGAACATCCGCATTTCGAATTTCGTTTTCAAAAAGCAAAAGTAATTCCCGACAATAAAATTGTTACAGGACCGGCTTATTTTACTATCGAAAGCGTTCCGACTCCTGCGGCTGTACCTTTCGGATTGTTTCCGAACAAAAAAGGGCAACAATCGGGAATCATTATTCCATCGTACGGCGAATCGTCGAACAGAGGTTTTTATTTTGAAAACGGCGGTTATTACTGGGCAATCAACGATTATATGGATTTGCAAATGGTTGGCGATATTTATACACGCGGAAGCTGGGCAATAAAACCCGAATTTCGTTATATAAAACGCTACAAATACAATGGTTATCTTAATGCCAGCTACGCCATCAACAAACTTGGATCGGAAGGCTCGGCAGATTACCAAAAAAGTAACGATTTTCAGATTCGTTGGGTACATAAGCAAGATGCAAAAGCACGACCAAACGGGCGTTTTTCTGCCGATGTTTTCATTGTAAGTTCGAATTACAACAAATACAACCCGACAACAACGCAAAATTATCTCAGCAACGAATTCAAATCGAGCGTGGCTTACCAAACGAGTTGGAACGGAAAATATTTTTTGACACTCAACGGAAGTCACCGCCAAAACACACTCACTAAAAAGGTTGATATTACATTGCCCGAAATAACATTTTCGGTCAATCAGTTTTTTCCGCTCGAACGAAAAGAGCGTACCGGAAGAAAGAAATGGTTCGAAAACCTCAACGTATCGTATACCACCAATATGCGCAATTCGATTAGTGTTGCCGACAGTTTGTTGTTCAAATCAGGATGGGAAAAACAAATGCAAAATGGTATTCAACATCGAGTTCCGATCAATTTACCAATCAAATTGCTGAAACATTTTACCCTTTCGAACGCCGTCAGTGTTACGGATAGAATGTATTTCGATTACAAAAAAAAATATTGGTCGAACGACACACTTTTCAGCAATAACGATACGATTGTCGGCTATTTGAAAACGGATACGTTGCGAGGTTTCCGCAACCTACTTGACTTTAACTTTTCATCTACTCTTTCGACCAAATTATATGGCATGATTCAGTTCAAGAAAGGACCTGTTCGTGCTATTCGCCACGTATTTACGCCGCGTGTCGGGTTTACGTATACACCCGATTTTGGAAGCTCGTTTTGGAATTATTACGGCACGTATGTCGATCAATACGGCGAAGAACAACTTTACAGCTATTATGAAGGTGCTATCTACGGATCGCCGCCAAACGCTAAATCGGGACGTATTACATTCGGGTTCAGCAATAATTTAGAAATCAAAGTTCCGTCGCGAAAAGATACGATTACGGGTTTGCGAAAAGTCGTATTGATAAAAGATTTGTCGCTAAACGGAAGTTACGATCTTGCTCGCGATTCGCTCAACTTCTCTTACATCAGTATTAGTGGCAATACACAACTTTTTAAACGATTGAATATCACGTATTCGAGCAGTTGGGACCCTTATGTGCTTGATGAGAACGGACATCAGATAAATAAATTTGAGTGGACCGAAAATCGCAGGCTGTTACGTAAAACAGCGACAACATGGAATTTTGGACTCAACTTGCGCATCAGCCATCAAGATTTTAAAAGAGATAAAAATAACGCCTCAAGCTCGTTGTTGTCGGATGCGGACGAAAATCATTTGCTCGAACACAGCACAGAACAAGAGCTATTCGAAATAGAAACCAATCCGAGTGGATACGTTGATTGGGAAACCCCATGGTCGATCAATTTCAATTACAATTTACGAAAGTCGAACAACATTTTATATCTCGGATATGTCAAGAACGAAAATAAAAAAACGGTACAAACACTTGGTTTCACTGGTGAAGTAAACATTACGGCAAAGTGGAAATTTACATTCCAGTCGGGTTGGGACTTTGAAACAAAAAAACTTTCTTATACTTCAGTCAATGTGTACCGCGATTTGCACTGTTGGGAATTGCGTTTCAACTGGATTCCAATTGGTTACCTAAAAAGTTGGAATCTTACTATCAACGTCAAAGCTTCGGTATTGCAAGATTTGAAACTAAGCAAAAAGAAAGATTTCAGGGATATTTAGTTTCCTCTTGAATAAAAAATAATATTTAGTCCTCTTTTATGAATGAAAAGTTTTTCTGCCCTTGTTGTGGCTACGACACGCTTAACGAAGAACCTCCGGGAACAGCACTCATTTGCCCGATTTGTTTTTGGGAAGATGATTACGAACAATACAATAACCCTGACAGAAAACGCGGTGCTAACACCGTATCATTGCGTCAGGCAAAGCAGAATTTTCAACGCATCGGTGCTATTAGTGCTGAATTTTGTGATTTGGTAATCGAACCCGACGAAACATATAAGCGCAACCCTAATTGGAAACTCAAATAATCAGCATGCGTTTAAGGAGGTGTTTCCAAAGCGGAAGAATTTAGGTTAAATCTTTTTTGGTGCTATGAAAAATGGTTATCAGTTCTCTGTGAAATGAAAAAATCTTGTCTTTTAGAAGCCCCCGTAGTTTGCAGAGTACTTAATGGGACTTCTAAAAATTTCAATATCAATGGCTTGCAACTGAAACAAAAGCAGCGTTTACTAACACGTAAATGAACATTTTGTTGAAGAAGCGTAACGCAGAGATTGGGATTTTTAGAAGTTCCCTTAAAACAAAACAAATATTAAGGCAATAGCTAAAGTAGAGATAGCAGCCCAGCTTAGATAAATTTTATAATTCATTTTCAATGGCTTTTGTTGTTCATGCTTTTCTATAGTACCAATCTGTTTTCTATTTGTTATTTTTTGAATTTGAAAAGTTACTAAAAAAACAGCATTGAAAATAAAAGCAATCAGCATGGGATCGATATTTTTATCAAAATGAAAGAGATTGGAAACTAAAGTAAAAGAGATAATTAGCCCTAATACCGTCATGCTGCTTAGAAATAGTGCTTGTGTTCGAATAATTTCTATTTTTTTATTTTCTACTTTTTCTTTACTAAAATTAAACAATGTCAATCCCAAAATAATAAGCCAATTAATGAGCCAAAAAGGTATTGTTTTAGCATCAAAAATGCTTGTTTTAGCAAGAATGAAGAAGATAACCCCTGAAACAAACAATATGAGACTGTAAAATTTTAGTTTATAGGACCCGAGTTTAAAAAAAACGATGTTATTCATGGTATAATACTTGATTTATTATTGAAGTTGCCAAAGATAGGAACTTTAGTATAAAGAAAATTGTTTCTTGAAACTTGAAGCTGCTATTTTTTTCTTCATTAAATCAGCTTACTTTTTCCATCAAAAGCAAAGATTTTGAAGCTCTGCTATCTTAATGATAGCGGCTACCCAATAGTCTCTTGTTTAGCAATTATTCATTTTCGAAAGCAGGAGTATCCGAAAAAAACAGACCTTCAAACTGAAATTGTTCGTTGAAACCGCTGTTTCTAGAAACGGCTTGCGCTGGTACATTCAGCCAGATTTCTTCGTCGCCGTTCATGCCTACATAAAGCGAACGCGCCGGCATCTGAAACATTTGTTCCGATGTCAATTCATTTGCATCTACTGTGATAGCCGTGTAAAGCGCGTTGGCAACAGCCGAGAGAACCATAGTGGCTGTTGCACGACACGCATTTCCTGTCCCCATACAGTCAATGTGTAGCTGTTGTCCTGCAACGTTAACACAACCGGAACAACCGGAAGCGGCATGACCGACGGTAATTTCCCATCGGTAAGAAGACGCACGACTTTGGGAACTATTATTAAAGGAGGTAGGGATTGCTAAATTTTCATACAAATGAGGGTTCGAAATATTATTGTGTTCGGAACATGCATTTTCTTTTTTCTGACACGAAAAAAGAAGCATCAAAACGAGCCCTAAAAAAATACATTTTCTTTTCATCATCATTAACTGATATATTTTCAGTCAAAAATAGAACAAAATAAAATTCAAAAACGAGCATCTATATACACCTAATGAAAATAGGACGAAAATAGGATAAAAATAGAGCAAACCAAGAATCCTATCTGATTGCAAATACACAAAAAAATACTAACTTTGTAAAAAATAAATCAGATGCGAACAAATACAAAAAAAACACTTTTAAACAGTTTCATTCACCTCGTCTTTTGGGCAGGAGTTTGTTATTTTTTTACTTATTTCTCTTTTTTAAGACCAAGTACTATAATGGCGGCATTGTACAAAGAATTTGTGTCCGTATTATTCATTATTGCGATGGTGTATTTGAATTATTTTTACTTGATACCCCAGTTTTTTCAAACGGGAAAACGCAAGCAATACTGGTTATTTGCGCTATTTAGTATTGCAATTGCAGGCACCGGCGAGTTTGTGTTAGTGTTGCCGGAAGTGCACAAATGTTTAAATTCTATACCCCTTGAACTATTCTCTACGGTTTTGCGTACTTTTTTATTCTTGATAATTCTTAGAGATATCGGATTCTTTCTGTTTTTCTTTTTAATTAAAGTATATCATGATTTAATAATTAAATATACACATGAAAAACAAATGATTTCGGCAGCAACACACGCTATTTTTATTTCTTTGAAAAACGGAGCGATGAAAGAAGTGAAAATTACAGAAATCGCTTATATTTCACAAGAAAAGAATTATTCTTACTTTTATCTTATTGACGGCTTGCGATACCCCCAATACGGTTCATTGTCCGAAACAGAACAACTATTTCCTGAAAATACGTGTCTGAGAATTAACAAAAGTAATTTAGTAATTATTTCAAATATAGTTAGCTATAATAAAACAAGCCTGCAAATAAACCTGAAAGAAAAAGGCTTGCCTGTAACATTAAAGATTTCGGAAAAGTATCGCGGTACCGTTTTTTCGACACTCAATAAACATAAGGAGCAACTACTCCAAAATAAATCAAATCCGAACGCAAAAAATAATAATAGCGGAGTAAAAAGGTGGAGTAATCGTAAAAACGACACGCCTAAAAAAGAAGAAAAATATGTAGTAAACCTTCAAGATATAGCTCTTGAAAACCATGTTGCAAGTCCAATTACAGAAAATTCGTCTCAACAAATTTCTGTCTTAGAGGCTGTTGAATTACACAAAACTTCAAAAACAATATTCAATTTTATAAAAGACTACAACAACGATGTAACTAATAAAAAAAGATGTCGTGTGCCGACCATAGCCGAAGGTGTCAATCTTGCTCAGAGAACAGTAGAAACTCATATTCTAATTCTGAAAGAACATCATTTAATTGAATATAGAGGAGCTCCTCGAAATGGTGGTTATTATGTGGTTGAGAAACAAGAAGCAACTGACTAAGTGATGGAGCTTCTAAAAATTCAAAAGACAAGGCTTGCGACCGAGACAAAAGCGGAGTTTACTTGGCGTAAATGAGCATTTTGGCGAGGGAGCGTAACGCAGTATTTTGGATTTTTAGAAGTTCCCTGATAAGTCTATTTATGATTTGAGGACTCAAAGACTTTTTCGATTGGAAATTCAAATCATCTGCTATCAAAATCTTTAAAAGATAATACTTTAAAAACGAAAGAATTGAAGACCTCATCATCTGAAAAAATAGATTTTTCAAGAGCAAACATATTCTTTAAACAAGAAGGGTGCCATGGAAAGCTTTCATTTTAATGCAAATAAATAAACGATAAATTGTAACTTGCAGCGTTTTTCGAACTACTTAAATCATGGAATTTACAGCCGAACAAATTGCTACTTACCTATCAGGAACCGTCGAAGGCAATACAAACACTATCGTAACAAACATCGCACGCATCGAAGAAGGTTCTACGGGTATGTTGAGTTTTTTGAGCAATCCGAAATATACGCCTTATATTTACGAAACAAAATCTTCGATCGTTATCGTCAACAACGATTTCGTAGCCGAAAAACCAATTACAGCTACGCTCGTTCGTGTCGAAGATGCTTATGCTTCGTTTGCTAAATTGCTGACATTGTATCAACAATATCTGCAAAACAGCAAAGAAGGTGTTTCGGAATATGTGGTCATCGGAAAAGGAAGTACCTATGGCGCACATTTTTTTGCCGGCGAATTTGTTTCGATTGGCGAAAACGTCAAAATTGGCGAAAACGTCAAAATTTATCCTCAAGTTTACATCGGCGACAATTGTCAAATCGGCGACAATACAGTTGTTTATGCCGGCGTTAAATTGTATTCCGACACACAAATCGGCAAATCAGTAATCATTCACAGTGGTGCGGTGATCGGTGCCGATGGTTTCGGATTTGCGCCAAACAGCGAAAACGAATACCACAAAGTGCCACAAATCGGTAACGTGATTTTAGAAGATTATGTAGAAATAGGAGCCAATGCAACAGTCGATCGCGCCACAATCGGCTCGACAATCGTTCGCCGTGGTGTGAAACTCGACAATATGGTACACGTTGCACATAATGTCGAAATCGGCGAAAACACTGTAATTGCAGCGCAAACCGGAATCAGCGGATCCACAAAAATCGGTCGCAACTGCATGTTTGGCGGACAAGTAGGAATTGCCGGACATTTGCACATTGCAGATAACGTGAAATTAGGTGCGCAAACAGGCGTTGGCGTAAATCTTCGAAAAGAAGGCGAAATATATTTGGGCTCGCCATCGAAACCTCTTAAAGATTACAAACGCTGGCTGATTGAAACGCATCGTATCGAACAACTTACGAAGCGCATTGCGGAACTCGAAAAATTTCTGAAAGAAAAAGATAAAAAGTAATGTTTCTTCTGCTAATAATTAAACATTTGGTATTCAATAAAATGAATTGTAACTTTGCCTTTGAAAAACAAGAAAATCTTTGAGAGACGGGAAAAATTGATAGCAGCTCAAGTGGTTTTCTATTATCAAAAATATAAATAAATTTTTAATTATCTTAAGCCAAAACTTTTCAAATACACCAACTTATGAAAATCATATTAGCCACCGATTTCAGTAACGAAAATCAAATGCTTTATCCATACGCCATCGATCTGATGAAAGATGTAGGCGGAGAAATTATTTTGTTTCACGCTTTCATTGATTACGTTTTTGTAGGCGACACAAGTTTCCCGGGTAGTTTAGAGTCGGGAGTTTTCAATCAGGAATTGCTCATTCAAATCGAAAATCAGTCGAAAAAACAGATGGAAATTTGGCATGCATTTCTCGAAAAAGCCATCGAAGAACAAAAAATACCAAACATCAAAGTACGTGCGGTTTTAGAAAGTGGCGACCCGAAAAATGAACTTATTGCTTTAAGCGAAAAAGAGCATCCCGATCTTATTCTAATGGGAACCAGTGGTTTGGGTTTGAAAGGATTTCTGGAAGGAAGCGTTTCGAAAAATATTATCACAAAAGTAACGATGCCGATGCTTTCGATTCCAAAAAAATATCAGTGGCGCGAAAGTACCGATGTGCTTTATGCAACCAATTTCGGTAAATACGAAAAAACAACTCTCGAACGAATTTTTTCCATCTTAAAACCCTATGCACCAACGATTCACGTATTGCATCTTTTAGTCGATCAGGGAGATGCCGAAAAAGCTTATGAACTGATGGAGGTGCTCAAACAGTCGTTTATTGGAGTTCCTATTACGGGCGATTTGCATTTCGATATCATCAACACTCAAAATCCTCGCGAAACCATGAAACTATTCTGCGAACAACACAATATCAGCATGGCTTCGTTTATTGCGCATCGTCGAAGTCTGTTAGATTACATTTTCCGCGACCGCGTTACGAAAGAAGACTTTTATAATCTCGGTATTCCGATGCTGACTTTTAAAGAACCTGAAGATTAAAAAAGTTTCTTTTACTTTTGCAAATATTTTTGATATCGTTTCCTTAAAAACGGAAGCTGATGTAAAAACGAACGGATTTTGTTTTCAATTTGTTATTATCAGATTCAAACAGTTCAAAATCCACATCGCCATCGTCATCAAATTCCAAATCAGGGTTGACCGAGAAACTTTTATAATTCGCGCTTCCCCAACGAGCCTCGACACCAAGCGAGATCACTTTGTAGGCTATTGCGCCTCCGAAAGTAAAAAACGACACAAACTTACTATTTAACTCATCGTCAAGAATAATCATAGAAACCGAAGGCGCATAGCGAAAATAGGTACTTATTTTTAGGTGATCGACCGGATTGATGGTAATTGACGGACCAACTTGTATTCCGGCATCAATTTGATGCATTCCCAAATCAATCTCTTCATCTAATTCTAAATCTTTGTAATCGAAATGATTTGAATTGTAGTACAAAGGTTCTAAATATTTTGCGTAAGTAATGTCAGGAAGTGTCAAATCGATTCCGAATTTTAACATTTTGAATAGCGGTTTTTTATGCAAATAATAGGTGCGCCCAAAAGAGAGAGATACGCCAAAATTGCTTTCCCATTCAAGTCCGACAACCTCTTTATGCATCAAAGTCTGCTCTACATAGCCTATATTGATGTATTTTTTTCTGTTTTTCCATATTGCATCTTGAGCCAATACGCTACATTGCAAAAGAAAGAATGCCGAAACAAAAAGTAAAAATTTCATTTTCATGGTTTTAAGTGATTTTAAGGTTACAAAAAAATTCGTTCACGCTATTTGAACGTGTAAATATACAAATCTATTCGTTTCGTTAAAATTAAGGGAACTTCTAAAAATTCCAATCTCTGCGTTACGCTTCTTTAACAAAATGCTCATTTACATTAGTAAACTCCGCTTTTGTTTCAGTCGCAAGCCTTGATATTGAAGTTTTTAGAAGTTCCCTTTAAGAATCATTTCTAATTACGAAACAAAAACACCAATCTATACTTTTAGATAAACGAAATCAATCTGTATTGTTTTGCAATTCGCGCATCAATTCTAAGGCTTTATTCACGTCGTTCACGTCGTTCAGATAGAGCAACAATTTGTTGTTTATTTCTTTCAGTTTGGTTATTTTCGGATTTGCTTGCGCGTATTGTAAAATTTGCGCAAAGGTTTTTGTCTGAAAATAAGGCGATCCCTGATTACTCACAAAATAAGCCGTCAGCATTTTGTTGCGCAACAACAATTTTTCGAATCCTAATTCACGAGCAAGCCAACGCAAACGTACCGTATTCAACAAGGCATTTGTTTGTGGCGGAATAGCACCAAAACGATCGATTAGTTTTTCGGTAAATTGTTGTAAATCATCTTCTTTTTGAATGCGATCCAATTCCGAATACAAGCTAATGCGTTCCGATGTTGATTGCACGTAATCGTTTGGCAGCAAAATTTCCATATCCGATTCGATCACACAATCCGAAACAAATATTTTTTTCTCCTGTTCAGGAAAAATATCACGAAACTCCGATTCTTTGAGTTCGAGAATGGCTTCGTCTAAAATTTTATGAAATGTTTCGAACCCAATATCGTTGATAAATCCACTTTGCTCGGCTCCAAGAATATTTCCGGCACCACGAATATCCAAATCGCGCAACGCAATGTTGAAACCACTGCCCAAATCGGAATATTCTTCGATGGCACGTAGCCGTTTTTGCGCTTCCGAGGTCAGCGTTGCCATTGGCGGCGTTAAAAGATAACAAAATGCTTTTTTGTTTGAACGCCCTACCCTTCCGCGAAGTTGGTGCAGATCGCTCAGTCCGTAATGGTGCGCATCGTTGATGATGATGGTGTTTGCATTTGGAATATCTAATCCTGATTCGATGATTGTTGTAGCCAACAACACATCGTAAGCTCCGTTTACAAAATCAAGCATGACGTTTTCGAGCTGTTTTCCGTCCATCTGTCCGTGCGCAACGCCGATTTTAATTCCCGGAACAAAACGCAAAATCGCATCGCACACTTCCATAATGTTTTGTATCCGGTTGTGCACAAAAAATACTTGTCCGTTGCGTGCAATTTCGTATTGAATAGCATCGCGAATTATATCTTCTTGAAACGAACGGATTTCGGTTTGCACCGGATAGCGATTTGCCGGAGGCGTATTGATGATGCTCAAATCGCGTGCACCCATCATCGAAAACTGCAATGTGCGCGGAATGGGTGTTGCCGTCAAAGTCAGCGTATCGACATTGGCTTTGATTTGTTTCAGTTTTTCTTTTGCCGATACGCCAAACTTTTGTTCTTCGTCGATGATTAACAATCCTAAATCTTTAAATTCTACGTCTTTACTAATCAAACGATGTGTTCCAATAAGGATATCGACACGACCTTCTTTGAGTTTTTTCAGTGTTTCGTTTTGCTCTTTGGTCGATTTGAAACGGTTCAGGTAGTCAATATTTACCGGAAAACCATCTAATCGTTCTGTAAACGTTTTATAGTGTTGAAAAGCCAAAATTGTTGTGGGAACAAGCACGGCAACTTGTTTCGAATCGGTAGCTGCTTTAAATGCTGCGCGTATGGCAATTTCTGTTTTTCCGAAACCGACATCGCCACAAATCAATCTGTCCATTGGAGCTTCCGATTCCAAATCTTTTTTTACATCAAGCGTTGCTTTCAGCTGATCAGGTGTGTCTTCGTAGATAAATGAGGCTTCTAATTCGTGTTGTAAATACGTATCAGTCATAAACTGAAATCCGGTGCTTTTTTTGCGTTCGGCATATAGTCGAATGAGTTCGCGAGCAATATCCTTAACTTTACTTTTCGTGCTGTTTTTCAATCTATTCCAAACATTCGATCCCAATTTATTCAAAGTTGGTTCGGCACCGTCTTTTCCTGAATATTTTGCGATACGATGCAACGAATGAATGCTTACGTACAAAATATCACTATTTTGATAAATCAAACGAATTGCTTCCTGTTGTTTTCCGTTGTTGTCGATTGTTTCCAAGCTGTCAAAACGTCCAATTCCATGGTCGATATGTGTTACAAAATCGCCCGGTTTTAAATCGTAAAGTTCTTTGATCGTAAGTGCTTGTTTGTTTGTATTGTTTTCGCGTAAACGGTAACGATGATAACGACCAAATATCTGATGGTCGGTATAACAAGCTATTTTTTGGTCTTTATCGATAAATCCTTCATGAATGGCATGTGTAACAGGAATAAATCCAACACGCTGATTTTCATCTTTTTCGTGTTGTAAATCGTTCAAGATAGCTTCGATGCGGTCGAGTTGTTTCGAACTTTCGGAAAAGAAATAAACCGCGTAATCTTCCAATTTTAAAGCGGTTAAATTTTCGAGTAGCAGTTCAAACTTCTTATTAAAATCAGGTTGTGGTTGTGTGTGAAACAAAATTGTTTCGGTTGCATTAAGATACGAACGACTTCCAAATTCGACTGTCGGCATCAGCATTAAGTGTTCGGCAAGTTCAGTTCCTTTTGTAAAAAGTTTATCCGGACGCAAGTTGCTGTCAAGCGTTTCCAATTTTTCAAATGACTGAACAGCTTTTTTATACGCTGCATCGATGCGTTCGAAAAACACGTCCATATTTTCGATCCAGACACAAGTTTGTTTGGGTAAATATTGCAAAATCGACTCCCGTTCTTCCAGCATCGTTCGTTGCTGCATATTAGGCAACAAAGCAATCTGTTTCAGTTGTTGCAACGAAAGTTGCGATACCGGATCGAAAATTCGAATTGACTCGACTTCTTCACCAAAAAATTCGATTCGATATGGGTTTTCATTCGAAAAAGAAAAAACATCGACAATACCGCCACGAATAGAAAATTCGCCCGGTTCAACAACAAAATCAACACGTTCAAAGTCATATTCGAACAGTAAATCGGTTAAAAAATCGAGCGAAACACGTTCGCCAACTTTCAGTTTAAACGTGTTTTTTGCTAACAATCTGCGCGTAAAAACCCGCTCGATCAACGCTTCCGGATAACTTACAATAATCGTTTTTCGTTCGCTCGTTGACAGGCGCGAAAGCACTTCTGTACGCGATAAAATGTGTGTGTTGTCCGGTTTTTCGGGTTCGTACGGACGTTTGTATGAAGTCGGATAAAACAATACTTGTTTTTTACTGTAATCGCTGTTTTGCTCGTCGAAAAGTTGTTCTAAATCGTTGTAAAAATATGCGGCACGTTCGCTGTCGGCACAAACAATCAAATGTTGTCCTCCAATTTTTGCTTCGATCGAAGCCAACACAAAAGCTTTAGAAGAACCCGAAAGCCCCGACAACAGCAAATGTTCATGATTTTTTAACGACGAAAACGTTTTATTGCATTGAACATTTTCGTCATAAAACGCTTTAGGATGTGTTTTCAAGAAATAAAATTTAGGCAAAAATACGGCTTTTGTCTCAACCTGTGTATTCGCCATAGCCGGTGTTTTTGCTTTGATGATTATCGTATTTTTGTTGCTGAAAATACAATCAGATGTTTCGTAAGGTTTTTAAATTTGGAGGTGCTTCGATCAAAGATGCTGATGCAGTGCGCAATATGAAAACGATTCTCGATCGTTACGACGAGCGTTTATTGGTCGTGGTTTCGGCTATGGGAAAAACGACCAATCTGTTGGAAAATATTCTTCAAACTGCACGACAAAAAGTCGATTCGCTTGATTATACGATTCTCGAACCTATTTATCGCTATCACGAAACGATTTTAGATGCGCTTTTTACCGATAAACAACATCCTATTTTCGATCAAGTATCGCTGTTGTTGACCGATTTGTTCGAGAAGTTGGAAGAAACACATCTGCCTTATGATTATCATTACGACCAAACGGTAAGTTTCGGCGAACGTTTGTCATCGGCTATCGTTGCCGCTTTTCTGAACGAAAACGGCGTTAAAACCAAGTTATTAGATGCCCGCGATTTTATTGTTACTGATGCGTTTTTTCGAAATGCAAATATTAATTGGGACGAAACATCTTATCGGATTAATAAGCTTCGCTTGGCAGATAACACGAGTAAAATTACACTCACACAAGGTTTTATAGGAAGTTTCGAAGAGCATACAACGACTTTAGGTCGCGAAAGTTCCGATCTTACAGCCGCTATTTTTGCTCATTGTCTTGATGTCGAAGAAGTTGTGATTTGGAAAGATGTTCCGGGTGTTTTAAACGCCGACCCAAAGCGTTTTGAAAACACACAAAAAATCAATTGCTTATCATATTCCGAAGCAATCGAACTTGCTTTTTACGGTGCTACGGTCATTCATCCGAAAACGATTAAACCGCTGCAAAACAAACATATTCCACTTAAAGTGCAATCGTTTATCGAACCTGATATTTCTCCTACGATTATTGAAGACGGAAATCACGAAATTTATATTCCTTCGTTCATTGTTAAGGACAAGCAGGTTTTGGTGAGTATCTATCCTCTCGATCATTCATTTATGAACGAAAAGAATTTGCATACGTTGTTCGGTTTTTTTGACGGATTAAATATTCACATCAATCTGATGCAAACATCAGCACTGAGTCTTTCGGTTTGTTTTGACGAAAATTCGGAATTATTGTCGGCTCTAATTAATTCATTAAAAGATCATTTTATTGTTTACTACAACACCGGATTACAACTTTTTACGATCAGACATTATACCGAAGGAATCGAAAAAGAATTGATTAAGAATAGGGAAATATTGCTCGAACAGCGCAGCAGAACTACTTTTCAATTGGTACTCAAATAATTTATTCAGACTTTTCACGAAAAAAAATGCCTGATAAGATTTTTATCAGGCATTTACGTTAATAATCGAACTCTGGTTATTAGCATCTGGTAAAGCATATACCAGAAAAAACCATTTCTTTACCTCATCACGGCAAACTTTCCGTTGACTTGTTTGTCGTTGGTTTTGATGGTGTAGAGATACGTTCCTGCCGTGAGCTGGCGTGTGTCGAGCAGGTGCTGACCTTGCTGACCGGTGAGTTCGATTGTTGTTACAGTGTGTCCTTGCAAGTCGGTAACGGTGAGCGTGGCTCTTGTAAACTTTTCGGGAAGCGTGTAGTCGAACGCAATCCAGGTGTTGGCAGGATTCGGATGTGTTTTGACTGTCATGCCGTAGCTTTTTGCCAAATCTGAAGGTGCTATGGCTCCGCTCTTTTCGGTTGTGTCTTCGTCCGTGCACGGACAGTTGTCGAAATGACGATCGTAAAAATAAGTCAGAATGCCGCGTGCAATCGAGCCTGACGTGCCTTGCGATTGCGC
>JAISHW010000085.1 GCA_031262365.1 Lentimicrobiaceae bacterium | reverse complement strand
GTACAATCACATGAGTATGTTGCAAGAAAAACCCGACAGAGTTCGGAAATATTTCCAACACAAATCAATCAGCTATGCCGCTTGAAAAATTTACGATAAATTAAGGTCGGGTTAATAGCAACGATGGCGTGTTGTATGCAGGCACGCTTAGTTATAATAATTATTATAAAGGCGGCTTATACCGTTCGTTCGACTGGGGCGATACATGGGAGCACATTGCACCGGAAGTTGATTTTATAGAACAACTAGCTATCAACTCGAAAGGTGATGTATTTATAGGAGGAGGAGGCGTGTTGCGTGCCGGTGCAACGACAGTTGAAACATTTCCGAGTATAATATACGAAACTTACGATGTAGTGGTCGATCATGCCGATATTGTTTATGCAAAAATATATGGAAGCATGCAGGTTTCGTATGACGATGGGGTAACTTTTGAAAGAAGACAAAATGCTCCCATATTACGGTTACATACCGGAAAAGATAATCATTTATATGGGTATGATTACCAAGACAATTATGTTTATAGAAGTACCTTGCCTATATTAACAACTAATGAACAATCTCGGTCTTCTACTAATCTTAAGCTATTTCCGAACCCCGCAACAGACTTTCTTACAATTCAATTGCCAGGGAATAAAAACAGTATCGTATCTATATGCGATGTTTTAGGTCATGAATTGCTAAAAACAATTATGAATAATGAACATAATAGCATCAATATAAGTAATTTGCCATCCGGCATCTATATGCTGAAAGCAGAAACTTCAACAGAAACCTCTATTTCAAAGTTTATAAAAAAATAACCTATTTACCAAAAACACAAACATCATGAAAAAAATTAGTTTTACTTTTTGCTTGTTTTTGTTCGCTCTCCTTTCAACGAAAGTTCAAGCCCAAACGGAATACGGTACAGGTGCTATTCCGCTGACGGAAGCCGAAGCAGCGCAAATACCGGTATTACAACTCTCGCCCCAATCGGCAGCTATGCCGCTACCCGATTCGGCGCACAACAACTGGCGTATCTATTTTCCGCCGGTTTACAACCAGTGACAGGCTGGTTGTTGCGTACAAGCATCCGAAATAGGTCATACCTTTACCTACGAAATGAATCGGTTACGCAATGTGACTGCCTAATTATTTTGTTTCATTCTTTTACAAAACAAATTTCTTTTTTCTTACCTTTATGGCATGATAAAAACGTTTGCCTTATGAAGACTTTTACCAAACACATTTTCTTTCTTTTACTGCTTGCTTGCACACTTGGCAATGCCAATGCACAGGATTTCTGGCAAAAGCTTACGCCGATACCTGGCAGCAACACTAAAGTACATTGCCTTGCTACCAATAGCAAGGGGCATATTTTTGCCGGTGTTGATAGTTATCCGGATGACGGCGTTTTCCGTTCTATTGATGGCGGACAAAGCTGGCAAAAAGTGTTGACCACATTTTATCCATTGCGGATAAAGATTGACGCAAATGATGTTATTTATCTTGGCAGGGATTACCCATCCGTAACAGTATCTAAAGATGATGGAAAGACGTGGAATGAGGTAGAGTTTCCAGAGGTTTCTAGTGTAACGATGATTTATACAGGGGGACAGGATACTATTTACGTAGGAGGCGACAGCAATAATGGCGCATTATTTTTGAGGTCTTACGATGGTGCAACCACTTGGGATACGATGGTTTATGTCCATCCTTTTCCAACTCCTGATGAGGGAGCAAACACAACTGAAAGGGTATCATCTATGGTAATTACAAGTGATGGCGTATTTTATATCGGTGTTTTTGGCTACATATATCCTGATTATATAGGAGGATTATACCGATCTTATGACCAAGGCAATACATGGGAGCGAGTCGCTACTGAAGTAGATTTTATAGAACAGTTGGCTATCAACTCGCATGATGATATATTTATAGCTTCTTACAGCCACGGCTTTTGTGTATTGCGTTCGGGAGCTGTTAGTGTAGAAATACTGATAGCATACGAAACCTATGATGTGATAGTTGATCATTCCGATATTGTTTATGCTTCATGTTATAGTTTTCAAGCATGTTCGTATGATAATGGACTTATTTTTGGTCGAATTCCATATGCTTATATAAAACGCTTTTATATAAGCCAAGATGGTTTTTTATACGCCTATCATACTGATTTTAATGATGTTTATAGAAGTACCCAACCTATTTTATCAGATAACGAACAAATTCCGATAACGAACAATATCAAATTATATCCGAATCCGGCAACTGATTACATTACCATTCAGTTGCCTGATAACGAAAGCGGCATATTGTCTATATATGATTTGTTAGGCAAGAAATCATTTGAAACAACAATTGATGCAGGTTCTAAAGTCATCGATATAAGTAAACTAAAATCAAATATATATATGCTGAAAATAGAAACTTCATCTGAAGTTTTTACGTCGAAATTCATCAAAAACTAAGTTCATTTATCAACCAAAACTTTACATTATGAAAACAATACGTTTTTACTTTTTAGCATTGTTATTCCTATTTTCTTTCACACAAGTTACAGCACAGGAATTTTCTGAAGAGTATGCGGGCGGTATTCCGCTATCTGCTATCGAAAGTGCAGCTGTACCGGTATTACAACTCTCGTCCCAGTCGGCAGCTACGCCGCTACCCGATTCGGCGCACAACAACTGGCGTATCTATTTTCCGCCGGTTTACAATCAGAGACTGGCTGGTTGTTGCGTACAAGCATCCGAAATAGGGCATACGTTTACTTACGAAATGAACCGATTAAGGAATGTGGCTGCGGGAAGTACATGGGATACTGCTTATAGCAATCCACAATTTCATTACAACCTCTACCACCCGCATTTCAGTTATAATTTTCTGAATGGCGGAGATTATCACAACGGGACACCAACTACCAGCGGTTATAAAATAGCCAAAGACAACGGCATCCCGATGCTGTACCATTACAACGATTCCGTACTTCATGGACCACTTTATGGACCAAACGCGGCGGAAGCTACACATCTGAAAAGCATTTATTGGGCTACAGGCTATGAGATGTATTACGAAGGTATGAAAAACCGTGTAGAGGAGTTCTATCGCATACCGTTAAACAATTTAAGTAATTTGAATTTGCTCAAGCACTGGCTTGCCGATCACAACGAAGGCAGTGCTATAGGCGGAGTGGCAGTATTTGCAACGACAGGCAGTTTTTCATTCAATAGTTTTCCTACAGGTTTCCCATACGTGGGTCGTTATGTTAAGGAATGGAGAAGTTCACAATCGGCTCATCAAATGACCATTGTAGGCTATGATAACAATATAGCGTTTGATTTAGACGGTGATGGTATTTTGGGTTCCAATAGCAGCGAATACGGAGGCTTTAAAGTAGCTAACAGTTATGGAAACGAATCGAACAATGCCTTTTTTTGGGTGCCTTATGTATTGATGGTAAACCTTCCGTATGACCCCAATGCTTATGTGGCTTATGTCAAAAACTACAATCCCGAACTGACACTCAAAGCCTGTGTGTCGCACCCCAAACGCAACAAACTAAAGTTTAGCGTGGGTTATGGTGGCAATGCATTGGCAACACAACCAATCGCCGGATCCGAAAAAGACTTTGAAATATTCAACTACCAAGGCGGCGAAAACGATATGCGTGGCTGCTACGACGGCTCGTTGGAGTTCGGCTACGATGTGGGTTCGAAAATTCCGCCTTCGAACATTGGCAAACTTTTTCTTCGCGCTACCGAAAAACAATCGACAACATCAGACACCATCCACTACTTTTCGCTGATTGATTACCGCTGGGGCGAAGTGTTCGAATTGTATTGTAATAACAGAGACGTAGTCATTCCAAATACGGGATTATTACTATCGATCGAATACGACTTGCTCGAGCACGAAGAACCGATTTACAAAACCGTTACCTATACTACAAACAAGGTTTCGCGCTTCAATCCGCGTATCGAAGACACACAGAATATTGGTCTGGAAGTCGGTTTCGGCACGGGCATTCGTGTCGATATGTACAACAGCGAAATTACCATCGAAGCCGGTGCTACACTCAACATCGGCAACGGCGTAACCATATTAGCCAAGCGCGGAGCTAACAAAATCGTTGTCAACGGCAACCTGACCATGGGGCAAAACGTCCACTTCGTTGCCGAAGAAGGAGCCACTTTAGAAGTCGAACTTCGCAAAGACAGCATTATTTTCGACAACGCCACCTTCGACAACAGCGTACTTGCCGGTTATGCCCAAAATGTAAGCGTAAGCGGTTGTGCTTTCGAAAACAATGCGGCGTTCGAATACCGCCAAGGTAGTGCTGCTGTGCAAAACTGCACGTTTTCAGATGCGCAGCTGCTGGGAGACGTATCAACCCAAAGTACAAGCAGAACCAATATGATGCTCGAAGTAGCAAACTGCACCTTCGACAATGAAAACATAGATTGCAGCATCGGGCTGAAAAATGTTCCCAACTACCATATCCAAAACAACACCATCAGCGGTAGTGCCATCGGCATCAAGATCGAGAACTCGGGCAACCTGATAGCGACTTCGCAATTAGTCGAAAACAACACCATCAGCCAATGCTCCGAAGCAGGCATCCAAACATACAACAGCAAAGGCACCATCCGAAAAAATCAGGTGCAAAACAACCATGTTGGCATCAAATTCCTAAACATGTCCTCCTTCCGGCTCTTGGGCGATTCGTTGGCAACCGGTTTGTCGTCGACCCAATGCATCAAAGACAATGACAGCTACGAAATCTACGCCTCTAAAGGAGCTTTCCCCAATCCGGTTCGTTACAATGCCATAGTCGACAATGACAACTTGGGCGGATGGGATGATGCGTTGGTTTATTACCATAATCCAATCGACAGAAGTAACGAAGACGACAGTAACGAAAATCCAAACGGTTCGGTTCCGGCAAACAACACCATCACGATTGCACACAATTACTGGGGAAGTGGTTTCAATGCTGCAAGCGACTTATACAGCTACATGATAGGTTTTATCTATAACCCAACCTGGTCGCCTTTCGGCAGTGGTGTACCGCACGAGCCTGATAGCATTCTGTATAGCAGTCTCTACAACGATGCTTTGGGTTCGGTATCCGAAGGCAATTACACACAAGCGCAACAAACATACCAACAGCTGATAACCGCTTATCCCCAATCGGCTTATGCAGCCGAATCGCTGAAAGACCTGCTCGAACTCGAAGCATTGCTCGAAGGCGATTACAACGAATTGCAAACCTATTACCGCACCAACGAAGCCGTTGTTTCCGACAGTCTGTTGCTCTATTTGGGCGAATCACTTGCCAACAAATGCAACGAACGACAAGGCAACTACCCCGAAGCCATCACGTGGTACGAAAACCGCATCGAAAACTCCGTTTACCTGCCCGACAGCATTTTTGCCGTCATCGACTTGGGCAACTTGTATCTCGAAATGGAAGAATTAGGCTTGAAATCGGCATACACCGGCAAGCTGGCTGCGTTGAAACCCGCATCGCGCCAAGAGCACAACAAAAAGTCCGATTACTTGCTTTCGCTGCTTCCGGGAAAAAACAAGCAAACCGAAACGGTTGCTCCGGCAACGCTTGGCGCGCAATCTGAACTGACGGTAATTCCCAACCCATTCCGTCAAAGCCTGACATTGCAACTTTCCGAAAACGAGAAAGCAACTAAAGTTTCGGTTTACAACAGCACCGGCATGTTGACCACAACAATACAAGCTCCCGATATCAAACAACTCGATTTGAGCCAACTGCAAAACGGACTTTACCTGCTCGTAGTCGAAACAGCAAGCGGCAACACGCATACCAAGAAGATTGTGAAAACAAAATAACAACAACGAAAAAGTCATTCCGGCGAAGGCCGGAATCCATTGTACAAACAAGCAATACCTGCTCTTTACAGTGGATGCCGTTCTGCAACGGCATGACAAGGACGAAAAGTCATTCCGACGAAGGTCGGAATCCATTGTACAAACAAGCAATACCTGCTCTTTACAGTGGATGCCGTTCTGCAACGGCATGACAAGGACGGAAAAGTCATTCCGACCTTCGTCGGAATCCATTGTACAAATGAAACGCTTTACATACTTTTGGGGATGCAACCTTGTGTTGTAACGGCACACTTAAATCGTATCCAAAACTCAGGTATTGAAGAAAACGAGAAATAGAAGTAAGACATTGAAAGTACGCACTGATTGTGCATAGAAATAAAATAAAATCAAATGAAGAAAAAACGAAAAGTACCGCATACATACGTCATTGTGTTTTTTATTATTCTTTTGGCGGCAATGCTCACCTGGTTTATCAAACCCGGAAAATATATTCAGGAGGATATTGTTACGGAACAAGGCGAACAAACGGTCCTAAAATTTTATTACGAAAACGAATTGCCCGAAATGTATCGCGATACGGCGAAAAGTCAGCCACAGACATGGCAGGTATTTTCGGCACTTTTCAAAGGATTTGTCAAACAAAGCAACATCATTATTTTCATTTTGATGATTGGTGGAGCTTTCTGGATTATGAATAAAAGCCGTGCAATCGATATGGGGATTTTTTCTTTTCTGAATGGCGTGCAAAAGTTAGAAAGGTTTCGTTTTATTCGGTTTCTGGGTATTGACAATATTGTGATCGTGATGGTTATGTTGCTCTTCAGCGTTTTTGGTGCGGTATTCGGAATGAGTGAAGAAACGATTGCTTTTGTCCTGATCATTGTTCCATTGGCTATTTCGATGGGTTACGATTCTATTATTGGCGTGTGCATGGTTTATGTGGGCGCACATATCGGATTTTCGGGAGCTGTATTGAATCCGTTTACAATAGGAATAGCGCAGGGTTTGTCAGGAATCCCACTTTTTTCAGGCATTGAATACCGACTTTTTTGCTGGGTTATCTTGAATGTTATCGGAATTTTCTTCGTGTTGCGGTATGCCACCAAAATTCGAAAAAATCCTGCTTCGTCGCCTTTATACAAAGAAGATACCTATTGGCGCAACAGAGAAGCACAAGACAAAGAACGAATTACGTTTTATACACCACGAATTGCTTGGTTTGTATATGCAAGTATTTTTGTAGCCTTGGTGTTTTTTTCATTTTATTTTCCTCATACCACAATGAAAATCGGAACAGCAAGTTTTACACTGCCTATCATTCCTGTTTGTGCAGTTTTGTTTGCGCTATCTGGATTTTTTGCACTTCGGAAAACGGTACATTATTTCATTTTGGTGCTTTTAGGGTTCACAATCGTTTTTTTGATTGTTGGCGTGATGGGCTACGGCTGGTATGTGATGGAAATAGCCACTTTGTTTTTAGTGATGGGTATTGCCAGTGGCTTGTCGATCAATAAAACAGCCGACGAAATAGCCAAACTTTTTATCGAAGGCATGAACGATATTCTTTCTGCCGCCGTTATTGTCGGCTTGGCGGGCGGCATCATCATTATTTTGGAAGATGGCGGTATCATCGACTCGATTTTATATGGCTTGTCGAAATCGATGCACAATTTCGGAAAAATAGCTTCGATTGGTGCTATGTATTGCATTCAGACCGTTATCAATATCGTAATACCTTCCGGATCGGCAAAAGCGGCTATAACAATGCCTATTATGGCTCCGTTTAGCGATTTGATCGGAATTTCACGCCAAGCAACAGTAATGGCATTTCAGTTTGGCGATGGTTTTACCAACATGATAACGCCTACATCAGGTGTGTTGATTGCTGTTTTGGGCGTTGCACGTGTGCCGTATCAAAAATGGATAAAGTGGGTGTTGCCGTTGATTTTGACTTTAGTAATTGTCGGATTTTTGTTGTTGATTCCTACCGTAACAATGAATCTGAATGGATTTTAGGGAACTTCTAAAAATTTCAACATCAAGGCTTGCGACTGAAACAAAAGCGGAGTTTACTTGGCGTAAATGAGCATTTTGTTGAAGAAGCGTAACGCAGAGATTGGGATTTTTAGAAGTTCCCTTTAATACCGAAGCCACTTAAACAATTCTTTATAAGTGATTTTTTTTCCGTACATTAAAACGCCTGTACGGTATACTTTTGCCGAAATCCATGTCATAAAAATAAAGGTTGCAACGAGCAGTGAAACCGATAAAACCAATTCCCAAAAAGGCACATCGAACGGCAAACGCATCAGCATTGTAATAGGTGAGGTAAACGGAATGATTGAAAACCAGAAAGCAACTGTGCCATCGGGATTATCGATTATAAGATTTGAGACCACCAAAGCGGCAATCATCGGAAGGGTAAACGGAAGTATAAATTGCTGCGAATCGGTTTCGTTGTCGACTGCCGACCCGATTGCCGCAAAAACAGAAGCATACAGCATGTAGCCACCAATGAAATAAATGAAAAAACAAACGATTATATTGGTAAAATTGATGCTGTGAATAATCTCAAAAACTTTCGACAAGTATCCATCTGTCATCTCTGGAAGCGTGGATAGTTGTTCGCTAATAAGAGAACTTTCCGAAGCAAGCAACGTTTGCGGATCGACGGAAGGAAGCATGAGGCTCGAAAAACCGATATAGATGACGAAAGTGAGAATAATCCAAAGCACAAACTGCGTAATTCCGACCAATCCCAAACCGATTATTTTTCCCATCATCAATTGAAATGGTTTTACCGAACTGATAATTACTTCGACAATACGGTTTGTTTTTTCTTCGATAACGCCACGCATGACAGAAGATGCAAAGGTGAAAATAGCGAAATAAATGATGATTGCCAAAATAAACGAAATTGCGTAATTGACTTCGGCATAAGTTTCGCGCTCGCCACCGTCTTCGTCGAGGCGAACAATCGAAATGCTGACATCGCTGCGTATCGAATTAATGATGTCAGGGTCGATGCCCGAAGCATGCAGCTTTTCGCTTTCGATTTCTTTTTTCATGGCGGTCTGAATGTGCCTTTTGAGCGACATCGGAAGCTGTTTTTTGCTGATCATTTCGGCACGCGAAGGCACCGAAAGTTCGGTCATCGGAATGTAAAGTAAGCCATCGAAAATGCCTTGTTGTACGCGGGCTTTCAAATTGTCGACCGATTCGTTTTCAAAATAAACAAATGTGTAATCTTCGTCGCTTTCGAATTTGTCTTTAAACCAATGAGTTTCGTCTAAAACAGCGATGCTTTTTTTCGAAGAGCTTGAAAAAATTGCCAACAAAGCAGGCATTAACATCAAGCCCGCCATCAAAATCGGACCTAAAAACGTCATGATAATGAAGCTGGGTTTGCGTACGCGCGTCAAATATTCGCGTTGAATGATTATTCCGATTTTATTCATGCGTGTTTTGATTTTGAAACTTGTTGAATGAAAATTTCGTTCATTGAGGGCAGTATTTCACGAAAAGAAATAAGGTGTCCTGCTTTTAGAAGCAAGTGAAGCAATTCGTTATTATCTTGAATAGCAGAACGCAAAACCCATCTTTCGCTACCATCGACCACTTGTTCGCGTTCTAAAATTTCGTAACCTTCTGTCGTTAAATCGGCAGTTTCGTTACGGTGAATAAAAACTTCGTATTTGTGTGTGCGAAATTGTTGTTTGATAGCCATAACGCTGCCTTCTAACACTTTTTTTCCGTTGTTGATTAATGCAATATGGTCGCAAATTTCTTCGACCGAAGCCATGTTGTGTGTCGAAAAAATAACCGTTGCGCCTTTGTCGCGGAGCGAAAGAATTTCTTCTTTCAACAGATTGACATTAATAGGATCAAATCCGCTAAATGGTTCGTCGAAAATGAGCAGATCAGGATTGTGTACAATGGTAACGATGAATTGTATTTTTTGCTGCATTCCTTTGCTGAGTTCTTCGACTTTGCGATTCCACCAGCCTAAAATTTCAAATTTTTTGAACCATTGTTTGAGTTTTTTCTGTGCTTCGTGTTTGTTTACACCTTTAAGCTGTGCCAGGTAAACAGCTTGCTCGCCGACTTTCATTTTTTTATACAAACCGCGCTCTTCGGGCAGGTATCCGATGTGTGAAATATGTTTTTGCGACAACGATTCGCCATCAAAAAGCACGGATCCGGAATCAGGAGCTGTTATTTGATTCAGAATGCGTATTAAAGATGTTTTTCCGGCACCGTTTGGTCCTAATAAGCCATAAATGCTTTGTTTCGGAACGAGAATACTTACATTGTCGAGTGCTAAATGGTTCGCGTATTTTTTGGTAACATCTTTAACACAAATAAATGGAGTCGTCATAAATAGCGTTTATTTAGTTGAAAAAATCGCGGATTCGTTGTCCAAAACTTTTTTCTTCGTCCGAAGGGTTTGGTTTGAAGTTTTCAGATTCAGAAAGTTCTTGCATGAGTTTTTCTTCTTCTTTGCTGAGTGTTTGTGGAGTCCAAACGTTGACATTAATTTTCAGATCGCCTTTTCCGAAACTATTCAAATGAGGCAAGCCTTTTCCTTTCAATCGAAGTATTTTTCCGCTTTGTATTCCGGCGGCAATTTTTACCCGTGCTTTTCCTTTTACAGTGGGTATTTCGACCGAATCGCCTAACACTGCTTGCGGAAAACTGATGAAAAGATTGTGAATCAAATCGTCGCCATCGCGTTCCAGTTCGGGATGTTTTTCTTCTTCGACAAGAATCAGTAAATCGCCCGGAATGCCGCCACGTGCGCCCATATTTCCTTTGCCACTCATCGATAGTTGCATGCCTTCGGCGACACCTGCCGGAATGTTGATCGAGATGACTTCTTCATGTTGAACGATTCCGTTTCCCTGACAATTTTTGCAAGGTTTGGTAATGGTTTTTCCTTCGCCACCACAATGCGGACAAGTTGAAACAGTTTGTATTTGCCCTAAAAACGTGTTCGTTACCTGTGTAACTTGTCCGGTTCCGCGACAAGTGTTACAAGTCGAATAAGCCGTTCCGTTTTCGGCTCCGGTTCCGTTGCAATGCTGGCACGAAATATATTTCGATACTTTTATTTTTTTCTCAACGCCATCGGCAATTTCTTCAAGATTGAGTTTTACTTTGATACGAAGATTCGATCCGCGATTGACACGACGGCTTCTGTTTCGGCTTCCTCCACTAAAACCAAATCCGCCAAATGTTTCTCCGAAAATATCGCCAAACTGACTGAAAATGTCGTCCATCGACATACCGCCACCGAATCCTGATGCGCGACCGTTAACGCCACTATGTCCAAATTGGTCGTAACGCGATCGTTTTTCTGTATTACTTAGTATTTCATAAGCTTCGGCTGCTTCTTTGAATTTATTTTCGGCTTCTTTATCGTCGGGATTTCTGTCGGGATGGTATTTAAGTGCTTTCATCCGGTATGCTTTTCTTATTTCATCACCCGATGCTGTGCGCTCAACTTCTAATACTTCGTAATAATCTCGTTTTGTCATCTTTTTATTTTCATTTTGCGTCTTTTTTTTGATTGGCAGAAACCGGAAGCCTTTTTTATTACACGCCTACAATAACGCGCGCAAAGCGAATCACTTTTCCGTTTAACGTGTATCCTTTTTGAACTACATCAACAACTTTGCCTTTCATGTCTTCGTCTTCGACAGGAATATTTGTCAGTGCTTCGTGTTTGTCGGTGTCAAATTCTTGGTGGAGACTTTGAATTTCTTCCAATCCTCTTTGTTGTAATGTGCGCATTAATTTGTTGTAAATCAATCGTAAACCTTCAAGATCGGCTTCCGGTATTTGATTTTCTTTCATTGTTTGCAAAGCACGTTCCATATCGTCGATAATAGGAAGCAACGACATAATGATGTTTTCCGAAGCCGTTTTAGATTCTTCGATGCGCTCTCTGGCTGTTCTTTTACGGAAGTTGTCGAATTCGGAAAACAGACGTAAATATTTGTCGTTAAGCTCGTTATACTTTTCTTCTAATGTTAAGTCTGTTGGTTGTGATTCGAAAATTTGTTCTTCATCCAAATGTTGCTTTTCTTCTTTTTTCGAGTTTTTTTTGCTCATTTCTAATTCGTTTTCACTGTTATATAACTCGTTATTTATTTCATTTTCAGAATCTTTCATGATTATAGCCTCCTTGTTTTTCAACTAATTTTTTGATTGCAGGAGGTGTTGTACAAAATGTTTGCCAGTTGTTCGTTTTGTCAAAATGACAGTCGAAATGTTTATATACGTTCTATGTGTGCGCCTAAATTTTGAAGTCGTTTATCAATAAATTGATATCCGCGATCGATTTGATCAATATTATCAATAATGCTGGTTCCTTCTGCCGAAAGTGCGGCAATGAGCAATGCAATACCGGCACGAATGTCGGGCGAACTCATACGAATGCCTTTCAGTTGGTATTTGTGATTCAAGCCGATAACATTGGCACGATGCGGATCGCAAAGAATGATTTGCGCTCCCATGTCGATGAGTTTGTCGACAAAAAATAAGCGACTTTCGAACATTTTCTGATGAATCAAAATGGTGCCGTTTGCTTGCGTAGCAACAACGAGTACAATACTGATCAAGTCGGGCGTAAATCCAGGCCAAGGTCCATCGGCAATGGTCATGATACTACCGTCGAGAAATGTTTCGACTTCGTAATGCGATTGTGCCGGAATAAAAATGTCATCGTTGATAAATGTCATTGAGATGCCGAGTTTTCTGAATATATCAGGAATGATTCCCAGATGTTTGATTCCGGCATTTTTGATTGTAATTTCAGATCCTGTCATAGCCGCCATTCCGATGAAACTTCCCACTTCGATCATGTCGGAAAGCAGTGTATGTTCGGTTCCCGAAAGTTTGTTTACACCTTCGATAATTAAAAGGTTCGAACCGATTCCTTGAATTTTAGCACCCATTCGGACGAGCATGTTGCAAAGTTGCACAAGATACGGTTCGCAAGCGGCATTGAAAATCGTTGTTGTTCCTTTTGCCAAAACAGCTGCCATTACGATGTTGGCAGTTCCGGTTACCGATGCTTCATCGAGAAGCATGTAAGTTCCTGTTAAGCCTTTTGGTGCAGTGGCTTTATATATATTTCGCGATTCGGAATCAGAAAATAGAGCACCTAATTTTTGCAATCCGATGATGTGTGTGTCGAGTCGGCGACGTCCGATTTTATCGCCTCCCGGATGTGGAATGCTTGCTTTACCAAAGCGAGTCAGAAGTGCACCGAGCATCATGATGCTTCCGCGAAAGCTAATGGCTTTTTTGATGAAAGTTTCGCCGCCGAGAAAATCAAAATGAATTTCTTTTGCTTGAAGCGTGATTTCGCTTTTTACTTTTCGATGCACCTCAACGCCCATTCCTTCGAGCAATGCAATCAGATTATTCACATCGAGAATATCGGGAACGTTTTTGATGCAAATTTGTTCGTCGGTAAGCAGGCAGGCACACAGAATCTGAAGTGCTTCGTTTTTTGAACCTTGCGGTGTGATGTTGCCATGAAGTTTGGCACCTCCTTGAATTTTAAAAGAACCCATCGCACTGTTTTTTATAGCTATATTTTCGAGAAAACTGCCGTAGAAATTTCATCTGACTATCGCAGTCGTTTTTTATTAGTTGTCTGTCTTTGTTGTGGTTGTGCAGTTTTCTTTTGTTGTTGTTGTTTCTTTTTCTTTTGGTTATTCTGGTTGTCGGTTGTTTTTCCGATAAGGTCGTACGTGCTCATCAGTTTGGTGTCTTCGGGAAGTGCAAGCCGTCCTTCGGAGAGATTTTTGAGTTCGTCGATAATCAAGGTGTCGTTTACAACATCGCGATTCCAATTCAGATACGAGCGTTTCATTTGATTCGCAATAGAAAGGGCAAAGGCTTCGCGTTGCACATCGTTTTCGTACTGACAGGCTTTTTCGATCATTTCGACTATATACTCGCCGTAGTGTCCATATTTGATGTTTTTTTTGTTGTAACCAATATGTTCGGGTTTGTGTTTTTGTTCTTCGGGAGTTGGTTTTTCGTAAGGAGCATCAACATCGAGTTTGTAATCGGAAATCATATACATGTGATCCCAAAGTTTTTGCAGATAATTACTCGATTCTTTCACTTGCGGGTTCATCTGCGCCATGACCGATACGACAAAATGAGCTGCTTTGGTGCGTGTTTCACGGTCTTCGATCGTTAGCAAATGCGCAATCATGGTTTGTATGTTTCTTCCGTATTCGGGGATAATCAATTGTTCGCGTTGCGTGTTGTATTTTAAAGCGTTAGGAGTCATTCTTTATGGATTCAATGTTAAAAAATCCTTTAGTCGTACTAAAGTTCGACAAAAGTATAAAATTAAACGTTAGTTACTTATAATCTTGAGTTTCGCAAATTTCAAGATGAGTTGTTTCTGTCCGAAAGCAAGGAACCGGACAGATGCTTTTTTGTTAGCACCGATTCCTTCGACCGAAAGCACTTCGCCTTTTCCAAATTTCTGATGCAAGATCGTCATGCCGGGCATGATTGCTTCGGGATCGGAAGGCTCAAATTCGGAATCGGTTGATGTAGAAGTTGCTGATTTCGAAGCTGCTTGATGTGGTGGTTTGAAATTCGGTTTGTGTGTGTTTGTTGTCGAAAATGATTGTATCGGTTGGCTCGAAGTGCCTTTGAACGATGCTTTTTTTGTTTGTTCGAACAATGATTCGTCGATTTCGTCTAAAAAACGAGATGGTTCGCAAAGCATGATATTGCCGTAGCGGTAACGACTTTCGGCATAACTCAGTGTGAGTTTGGTTTCGGCGCGAGTGATGGCAACGTAAAACAAACGGCGTTCTTCTTCGAGTTCGGCACGTGTGTTGATCGACATGATCGACGGAAATAAATTTTCTTCCAATCCCACAACGTACACGTAAGGAAATTCGAGACCTTTTGCCGCATGAATCGTCATCAAAACAACCACATCATCGTTTTCCGTTTTTTTATCTTGATCAGTCAGTAAGGCAATATCTTGCATGAAATCGGCTAAACGAATCTGGTTTTGTTCGCCGGTAGTTTCGTCGAATTGCTTGTCGGAAAATTCCATGATGGCATTCAGCAATTCTTCAATATTTTCGATGCGACTAATGCTTTCGGGACTGTCTTCTTCTTTCAATGCCTTGATGATTCCGACCGATTTGTTGATGTGCGAGGCTAATTCAAAAGCATTCTTTTTTTCGTGTAACGACTGAAAACTCCGAATCATGGTAACGAAATCAACAATTTTGCTGATAGCTCCACGATTGATTTCGGAAGGAATTTTATGCGGATCGCCAATCAAATCCCATACGCTACTGTTTTGTTCGTTAGCGGCAACAATGAGTCGCTCGACAGTTGTTTTTCCGATGCCGCGAATCGGATAGTTGATGATGCGCAGCAAGGCTTCTTCGTCTTGCGGATTGACGACCAAACGGAAATAAGCCAACAAGTCTTTCACTTCGCGACGATTGTAAAACGATGTGCCTCCATAAATCCGATACGGAATGCTTTGTTTGCGAAGTGCTTCTTCGAGCGAACGCGATTGCGCATTCGTGCGGTAAAGAATAGCAAAGTCTTTGTTGTTCAACTGTTTCGACATTCGATAGCCAAAAATCGAATTGGCAACCAACACGCCTTCTTCGTTGTCGGACGAAGCACGAAGCAACGAAATCGGATCGCCGGTTTCTTTATCAGTCCAAACGGTTTTTTTGATTTGATCTTTGTTGTTTTTAATAACTTGATTTGCAGCTTCTACAATGTTTTTTGTCGAACGGTAATTTTGTTCCAAACGCACTAAAAGATGTTCCGGATAATCATTTTTGAAATTCAGGATATTCTGAATGCTCGCACCACGAAATGCATAGATGCTTTGTGCGTCGTCGCCGACTACGCAAAGATTTTCGTGTAAGGCGGCAATGCGTTTTACGATGAGGTATTGTGCGTAATTGGTGTCTTGGTACTCATCGACAAGAATGTATTTAAACCGGTGCTGGTATTTGTACAAAATTTCCGGAAAGTCGCGAAACAGCACATTGGTGTAATACAGAATATCATCAAAATCCATTGCGTTTGCGCGTTTAAGGCGCGTGTTGTATCCTTTATAAATTTCGCCAATCAGTGGTTTGTTTGCTTTGAAATCGGCATCTCTGATTTCGGGATTGTTGATGTATTCATCGTCGTTAATCAGGTTCGATTTAGCGTTCGAGATACGATGCAACACATTCGAAACCGGATACGCTTTCGGGTCGAGATTCAAGTCTTTCAGCACGGCTTTGATCACGTTTTTCGAATCGTCGGTGTCGTAAATTACAAAACTCGACGGATAACCCAAATGGACTGCTTCCATGCGTAAAATACGTGCAAAAACAGCGTGAAAAGTGCCCATCCACACGTTGCGTCCTTCGGTTTGTCCGATGAGTCGTGTTACACGTTCTTTCATTTCGTTGGCAGCTTTATTGGTAAATGTGAGTGCCATAATCGAAAATGCGTCAATGCCTTGCATCAACATGTATGCAATGCGAAAAGTGAGTGCGCGGGTTTTTCCCGAACCGGCTCCTGCAATGACCATTACGGGGCCTGAAATGTTTTTAACAGCCTCTTGCTGAGACTCATTGAGTTGAGAAAGTAAATCTGCCACTGAAATGAATTTTGAATGGCGAAGTTAATCATAATAAGCGAACGAAATGGAATTGTCTTGTCCTAAAATAGGATTACATAAAAAAGAGTAAAAATGGATTAAAAGAGTAAACTTATTTCAGGACGAGACAATCGAAAATCCCAATCCGAAACTTTTCGGATTGGGATTTTTATGCCAATTAACAATATCAACTATTCTTTTACAATTTTTGTTATTGTTCTGTTGCCGTTTGGCGTTTCGACCGACAAGAAGTACAAGCCTGAAGGTACATTTTCGAGCTTTATCTCGCTCAACTCCGATGTGATTTGTTGCTTCGCCACAGCAACACCTGTTGCGTTGTAAACGCTTATCTGAGCTGTGTCTTCGCCCTTGTTGAGTTTGATTTTGAAACTGTTATGGAACGGATTCGGGTATATTGTGACTAAATCCGACATCTTGTTTTCGTTGATTCCGATAACAGTCTGATTTTCATAACAACCGATATCAACATTGCCAGCTACACGCGGATTGCCTTCGAAATCAAATTCAGGTAATTCGTATCCGTAATATGTCTGCGAGCTTCCTGCATTGATGGCTGGCGAATCGTTGCGCAAACGCCAATCGTATTCCCAACCATTAACATTGATTCCCGCTAGGGGAGCCGGATTGACAAACAACGGATCGTCGGTAATGATGTCGATGCCTTTTTCGTAACG
>JAISHW010000075.1 GCA_031262365.1 Lentimicrobiaceae bacterium | reverse complement strand
TATTGCTTTTCTGAAAAATATAGACTTACTTTGAATCGATTTTTTGCAGCGTTTTAATGCACTTCGGCTTTGTATAAAAATCAAAAAAGAAAAAAATCAATTTTTAGAGGTGCCCATTACTATATTGTTTTATCAAATTAGATACAGATTCGTTTATTGGAATATAATTTGCATATGCTTCATCAATGACAACAGGAATATTGTACTGCTTGGATTTTTCTAAAATCAAACTTATCTCTTCTAATGTGCAAAATAATCCTGTCGGATTGGAAGGACGGTCAATCAGAATACAAGCACAATTATCTTTCTCTTTCTCAATTGATTGTATTATTTCTTTTGTTGGAAAACTAAAATCATTATTATAAAAACCTTCAAAATCGTGCCCTGTTGCTTTTATGAAATTTACAAAATCAGGAAATTGAGGTGCGTTTCCTATAATTTTCCCTTTGGTAATAATAAAACCTAACAAAGTTTTCCATAAATCATAAGAGCCACAACCAAAAAAAATTTGAGATTGAGGAAAATTGTCTAATCCATAAAATTTACAAAATGGACCATAAAGCGTAGAGCGATAATATGGATCTTTCATATAATAGTCGTAATTTCTGTCTTTCGCAAAATATTCTTTCGCTAATTCGACTATTATTTTTTCTGTCTCAACAAATTCGTCTTCGTCTTCTGTTTCAGTCATATCTAGCATTTTGCCTTTATTCAAAGCGGCATCTTGAAGTTGATTAATATAATCTTTTGGTGTATATTCATAAATTTCTTTAGGAACTTTTACCTTATCATTTGTTAAAACAATTTTTGATTCAGAATTGCGATTCACTGAACATTGTAAAAAGCATAATGCTATTCCGATAAATGCTAACTTCTTCATTTTTATATAGGGCACCTCTAAAAATTAGTTTTTTCTCTTTTTGATTTTTTTACAAAGCCGAAGTGCATTAAAACTTTGTTAAAAATCGCTTCAAAGTAAGTGCTTATTTTTCAAAAAAACAACACTTTTTCTGAAATTTTATCTATCTATCTATCTATCTATCTATCTATCATTGCTTTACATATCTATAATTTTTACTTTTTAACATTTTATCGGAAGCAGGTTCAGGCGTACTATCTGAAAGAGAAGGGGAAACTGCAAGGAACCTTTATCCGCAAAAGTCGAGGCAATGAAATTATTCAATAGGTAACAGTTGCTATTTAATATATTATGATTATCTTTGTGCTGTAATAAACTATATATCGTCGGTTATGGATTTTTACTTATTGACAGATACAGCACTCATTGAGGGGATCGGATGGAAACTTCGCGAACTGAGAATAGAGATGAATATGACCCAGATCGAGTTGGCAGATGCCGCTGGCGTGGGCATATCGACGGTTCGGGAGGCCGAAAAAGGAAATAACATCTCGCTTGCAAAATTAGTTCGCATTCTTCGGGCACTCAGACGGTTGGATATTTTAGAGCCTTTCTTTGCTCCGAAGCCCGACAGCCCGATAGCTATGTCCAAAGCACAAGGGGCAATCAAACCACGTAAACGGGTGAGAAAATGATAAGGGTTGCAAGCGTGCTACTTTGGGGCGACTTCGTGGGTGCCGTGCTGTGGGACGAAGCGAGCCGGACGGCCTCGTTTGAATACGACCGTGCGTTCCTTTCCAAGGGGCTGGATATTTCGCCTGTTCAAATGCCGATTGCCACGCCACGCATCTACTCGTTCGGCGGGCTGTCGAGGGATACTTTTATGGGGCTACCGGGGTTATTGGCCGATTCACTGCCCGATGCTTATGGCAAGGCGATGCTCGACCGCTGGCTGGCGTTCAATTCTCGCACGGCGGCAAATCCCGTCGAGAGGCTTTGCTATCAGGCCAATCGGAGTATGGGAGCGTTGGAGTTCGAGCCGGCGCAACGAATTGCAGAGAACGACAGCGAGCAGATAGAGATAGCGTCGCTCGTCGAAGTGGCGCGGCAAGTGTTGGAACACAAAAAGGATCTGCACGTTGATTTCGGCTACAACGCCACGCAAAGCATCTCGACCATTATCAGCGTGGGCACTTCGGCAGGCGGAGCGAGAGCCAAGGCGGTGATTGCCTTTAATGAACAGACAGGAGATGTCCGCTCGGGGCAGATTGCCGCGCCCGATGGGTATAACCATTGGCTTCTGAAACTCGACGGCGTGACTAACAGTGTGCTCGGCGACCCCAAGTTATACGGTTTGATAGAATATGCCTATTATCGAATGGCGACAGCGGCAGGAATCAATATGACCGAGTCGCGCATTTTGCAGGAGGGTCCTCGGAGCCACTTTATGACCCGCCGTTTCGACCGCATCGGAGCGAACGAAAAATTGCATACGCAAACCCTGTGCGGACTGGTGCATTTCGACTATCGAATGCAGAGATCCTACTCTTATGAGCAGTTGTTCGAGGTTCTGCGCCGACTGAAACTGCCTTCTAATCAGCAGGAGCAGATGTACCGCCGAATGGTCTTCAACGTGGTGGGGCGCAATCAGGATGACCACACCAAAAACGTGTCGTTCATCATGAACCGCCGTGGCGAATGGTCGCTTTCGCCTGCTTACGATGTATCGTGGGCCTATAATCCTGCGGGTGAGTGGACTTCGCGCCACCAGATGTCGATAAACAACAAGTGGGACGACATCACGCGCACCGACCTCGTCGAATTTGCCCGACGGTGCGACATCGACAAACCCACCGAAATCATCGAACAAGTTGTCGATGCCGTTTCGCTCTGGTCTCAAATCGCCACCGAACTCTCGATCCCTCAACCACAAATTGACGCTATCGAAAAAACACTTCGGTTGCAGATATAAAACGACATCGTCGATTACATTATCGACCAAAAGTAGAGAGATTGAATACATGGTCGCATTAACACGTAATTAATTAAGCCATTGACATTGAACGATGTGGCGTAGTGTCAAAGGATTAGTAAGTAGCGATAAATGGCGAATTTCACACAAAAACATTAGAAGGGCGATGACTTGACCATAAAGTAGAAACAGGCAGTTAAACACAGATAGCAGACGAATCCCATGGCTTTCATAGAAATCGAGGTTGATGTCGGGATCACATCATCGGCATACAAAGTACTACCCCGTTGAGTGTTTCGTCATGCCGTTCGTCATCCCTGTGAAAACAAGTGACAGGCATCCACGTCATGCCGTCTGAGGACGGCATCCACTGTAATGGAAAGGATGTTGCTTGTTTGTACAGTGGATTCAGGCTTTCGCCGGAATGACACTCCTGACTTTGACAATTTGGGTGACACATTGATGAAGTCAACAAAAAAGAGCTTTCGTTCAAGAACGAAAGCTCTTTTTTGTTATGTTGAAGTAAAACTTACTTTTTGATGTTCGGTAATTCCAGACCGTAACCTTTTTTCTTATCCCAAGCTTTTAAGATAAAACCGATAATCATAGCAGCGACACCAAGGCATGCCAACATCAATAGCGGAATCGTATAGTCGTAAGATACAGCGGCTACTTCCGGCGACATGCTGCCGTCTTTTATAGCTGCCACAACCTCAGGATTTGTTGCGTCTAAAATCTTTCCGATAAGTAAAGGGAAGAGCCACAAGCCAATATTCTGTATCCAGAAAATCAGCGCATAGGCAGATCCGATTACTTTATTATCTACAAGTTTCGGCACACTTGGCCATAATGATGCAGGCACAAGTGAGAATGATGCTCCAAGTACTAATATAGTAATATATGCAATGATAACGCCTAATATAGCATGACCTTTAGCCAATGGCAATATAAATGCGAAAGTAAGATGACAAGCAATCAATAAGAGTGAGCCAATCATCAGCATAGAAGCAGCCTTGCCTTTGTGATCAACATAGTTGCCGAGAATAGGGGTAATTCCCACTGCCAGCAAAGGGAATACTGCAAAAATAGTTTCGGCTGATTGACGCATATATCCCATATAACAAAATACTATTAGCGACACCACCGACAAGGTAAGAAATACGATTTTTGTTGTGCCTTTTCGGAAGTTGCTGATAAAAGCAAAAATAGCTACCACAAGCATAATCGTGTATTGAATAAATGTAACGGTGTTGGAAGCCCAAAACGAGCCTTGTTCGGGAGCCGTAAAAGTGATGTTACATTGCAACATATTAACAGCATATTTCTGAAATGGGAAAATAGCCGAATAATATAATACGCACAATAAAGCTACTAACCAAAATCCTGCGCTTGTAAAAATACCTTTAAGGTCTCGCAGACGGAAAGGATCGTCTTTTTCTTCGGCTTCTCCTGTTTGAGCATCAAGTTTCCTGTCCATAAAGAAATAGATGATAAACATCATTAGTGCAATCATCAACAGAATAACGCCGAAAGCAACAGAGTTAGCCACATTTACCGTGTTGAGGTCAAGTTTGTTGCCTGTCATATCTGCACCCCATTTTGCAATCAAAGGTGAGAATATCATACAAGTTGCCACGCCAAGACGTGCCAATGCCATTTCCGATCCCATAGCCAGAGCCATTTCTCTGCCCTTAAACCATTTGACAATACCGCGAGAAACGGTAATACCTGCCATTTCTACGCCACAACCGAAAATCATAAAGCCAACAGAAGCAAGCTTTGCTGAAGCAGGCATTCCTTCATAAAATGGAGAAATTCCCAACTCTTGAAACCCTGGAATATAATTCAAATTATTGGTGAACCAATTTTCAAGTTCGCTTCCGATAAAAGAAGTGCTAACGGAATACCATTTGATTATTGCACCGATAAGCATTACAGCTCCTGAAAGCACTGCTGTAAAGCGAACACCGAGTTTGTCAAGAATTATTCCTGCAAAAATGAGGAAAAAGATGAAAACATTAAGAAATGTTTCCGAGCCCTGCATTGTGCCGAATGCAGTAGAATCCCAGCCTCGCGTTGATTGCATCAAGTCTTTTATCGGCGAAAGTATGTCCATAAAGATATACGAACAAAACATAGCGAATGATAGCAAAATTAACGCTGTCCAGCGTGCGGCGGCTGAATCGCGTAGTGTAGTGTGAATTTTTTCCATAGTCTATTTTTGTTTATGTTTCAGTGAGCGAATTTAGAAAAAAGCATTGACAAATGATTCGTTCGATGCAAATAAAAAAGCTCCGAAGTTTCAAAAAAAACTTCGGAGCTTTTAGTTTGTTTAGCTAACCTGTTAGCGGAGTGGATTTTGTACGATTTCTTTTTGATAACCGGCAACAATTTTTTCTGCAAACTTTTTGATTGTATCGGCAGTGATGTTGTTGATGAGTTTTTCGTAACCATCAATGGTATTCATATCATCTTGGTAATACGTTGTAAGAGCGTTCATCCAGAATCTGTTTTCTTGTTTCTCTTCTTGAAAATCTTTGAGCATGAATTCTTTTACTTTGTTTAAGTTCACTTCACTAGGTCCTTCCTTAGCAATCAGTTCAAGTTCGTCTTTAGCGATGCCCATAAGTTTTTCGTAAATTTCGTCGTTTGTTTCGAAAACAATCTGCATGACGAATGTTTCTTTCGGACGCTTAGTCAACGATCCAAAAACGCTTACACCATAGGTTCCGCCTTCGTTTTCACGAATTTTTTCAGTATATACAATGTCTAAAATACTTGTCAGTACTTCCATGTATGTTTCGTTTTCGAGCGAGTATTCCATATCGCCGTTATACGCCATAAATACGGTTGTTTTCGGCGTTTCCATTTTCTTCTCGTAACGGCTCGAACGATCTCCTTTTACGATAGCAAGTCCGTTGTCTTTCCACGATTCTTTACGTTTTGTTGGTTTCAACGAACCGATGTATTGCTCACTCAAGGTTTTAAGTTGATCCGGATCGATGTTTCCAACGAAGAAAAATGTGAAATTGTTTGGATCGGCAAAACGATTTTTATAAATGTCCATGGCTAATTTGTAGTCGATTTTTTCTAAATCTTCGACTTTTGTGCGAACTGCTAACGGGTGATTGTTGTACATCACATCTATCAATGAGTCTTGCAATGTAATCATCGGGTTGGCTTCCATGTTTTCCAAAATAGCTTTTGTGCGTGTCAGATACGATTGAAATGCTTCTTCGTCGCTACGTGCTTGTGTAAAATAAAGATGAATCAATTGCATCAGGGTTTCCAAATCTTTTGGCGAACTGCTGCCTCGCAATCCTTCGGCAAGTACGTTAATATAAGGGGTTACAGATGCTTTTTTTCCGGCTAAAACTTTCGGCAAATCGACGGCACTAAAATTGCCAACGCCGCCAATTGTTATCAACGATTCGATATTTTTGATTGTTTCGATATTGTCTTGTTTCAAAACAGAAGTGCCCCCAAAACTGTAAGCCGACATGCGAATTTCGTCTTCTTTGAATTTCGTTGGTTTATAAACCACGCGAGCACCATTGCTCAGTTCCCATTCAATAGCTTCGAATTCTGGCAATAAGACTTCTTTTTTAACTTTTCCTGCTTTAGGAATTGTTGCCATCAGCGGTTCGTCCGAAACGGTTTCTAAGTAAGGTTCTACCGGATCGTTGTTTGCATCTAAAACAATGGCTAATAATTCTTCTTTTGTCGGAAGTTTTTCGCCTTCTTTCAACGGCGCGGCTAATGCAATAACCATGTTGTTATCTGTAACAAATTGAGATGCCATCTGATTGACTATTTCCAATGGAAGTGCCGGAATAATCATTTGACTATAAGTATTGTAAAGGTATTCGATTCCCGGCATTGGATCATTTTCCATGAAATGATTCAAACATTCTCTAACATATTTGCCGTGTTTCTGTGTGTTGCGGTCGTTGTATTCGCTTTCGATGCGTTGTAAGAAATCAGCTTTTGCACGTTCGTATTCCGAATTTGTAAAACCGTGTTGACGCATTCTGTTGTTTTCGTGAACAATTGCACGCAATGCTTCATCAATACCTGTTGCATCTTTTGCCACTGCAGCACCTGTCCAAGCATCTTTCGTTTGCGATACATAGAAGTCTCCGTAATATCCATAACCATAAACAAAAGGAGGTTGCGATTTTTGACGCAATTCTTCCATACGGTTGTTATACATTTCCGAAATGATATTCAAAACATAATCTATCATCACATATTCCATTGTTCCTTTTACTTCTTCAGGAAACGGATTGTGCTTATAGAACAACAACAATTGATAATTTGTTGCTTCCGGATCGGCGCAGATACTTACGATTGGGTCAGCATTGTCGGCAACTTCGAATTTTGTACGTTCGGCAGGATTTACAGGAGCCGGAATATCGGCAAACATTGTTTTTATTTTTGCTTCGATTTCGTCGACATCAATATCGCCAACGACGATTATTCCTTGTAAATCAGGACGATACCATTTTGCGTAATAATCGCGAAGCACTTGGTATTCGAACGAGGCAACTACTTCGGGTAAGCCGCCGGGCAAACGGTTTCCGTAAGGGCTATTGGGATACATCTCAGGGAGCATGACTTCCCACATGCGTTGTTGCGCGTTGTTGCGCGAACGAAGCTCTTCCAAAATAACGCCACGTTCTTTGTCGATTTCGGCTTCTTCCAAACTGATAAAACTCGACCAGTCGTGCAACACGAGAAGGCATGAATCGACTAATCCCTTATTGGTCGTCGGCACATTCGTAATCATGTAAACGGTTTGTTCGATACCGGTTCCGGCATTGATGTTTTGTCCAAACTTGATTCCGTTACGTTCTAAATAATCCAACATGGTTTTTCCCGGAAAATTTTCTGTTCCGTTGAAAGCCATGTGTTCAAGAAAGTGAGCTAAACCACGTTGATTTTCTTCTTCCAAGATTGACCCTACTTTTTGAGCGATATAAAACTCGGCTCTTTTTTCAGGTAAGTTGTTGTGACGGATGTAATACGTCAAACCGTTGTCGAGAACGCCATAACGAACGTTTGGGTCGATTGGCAATGCCGTTTGTGCAAATCCTGTAACAGAAAGGATTGCGAAAGCTACTAAAGATAATAATAAACGCTTCATTGAATATTCAAATTTTTATTAGGTAAATACTATGTTGATTCGCAGGACAAATGTATTTTATTTTTCTCAAACTTGAGTTGGATTTATGAATATCATTCTTAACAAAAAGAAAAAACGATTTTTCGCACTAAAAGATGTGTACTATGGATTTGGTTTCGAAATAATCTTCGCAAAACCAATTCGAAATTGGTATTGTTCGTGTTTTCCAGTGCCGCGGCAATTCTTTCAGTTCGTCTTTGATGTCGCCACCTTTCAGATACATAATTCCACCTGCTTCGATATCGCCTTTGCAGCGTAGTTTTTGCCCGACCCAGTTTACCATTTCGGGAAGCCGCGTTACGGCTCGACTTACAATCACATCAAAAGGTCCTTTGATTTTTTCGACGCGGTCGTTTACAACACGCACATTATTTAATCCTAATGTTTCGGCAATGGCTTGTGCTACAATTGTTTTCTTTCCGATACTATCAACTAACAAAAAATCGGTTTGCGAAAAAAATAGAGCTAATGGAATACCCGGAAAACCGCCTCCGGTGCCGGCATCAAGCACTTTCATGCCGGGAAGCAAATCAAAATATTTTGCAATGGCTAACGAATGTAGCACATGGTGTAAATAAAAATTATCCATGTCTTTCCGCGATATGACATTGATTTTGCTGTTCCAATCGGCGTACAAGGCTTGCATTTTTTCGAAACGTTCGCGCTGTTGCGAATTCAATTCAGGAAAATATCTGAAAATAGGGTTTGTGTTCATTTATTGATGCTATTTCCGTTTTACTATTTTGGTAACGATTTACAACACACGCTACAAAAGTTATTTTAGAAGTTCCATTTATTTTAACTTTTTGATTTTCAAACTTTATCAATCAGAATGTGTTCGTTGGCTCCGTTGCCTTTATTAAGGTACAATATTCATCAAATTTTACGACGTACACAACCTCAACAAATCAAGAATATTCAAGATAATAAAAAAACCTTGAAAGATTTTAAAAAATTAACAAAAATTTAAATGGTTTTTCTCTTATCAAAAAACAAGTTTGATTATCTTGAACTATTTTTTGTAAGTAATTCTTTGTAATGTTGCAGAATCAAAGAATCATTTCTTTATCTTTGCGAGTAAAAAATGTAGAATCTTTCTTTAAAGAGATTGTAAGCAATTAAATATTTATATAAAAACAAGAATCGATGGAAACTCCAAGAAAAAAAATCTTAGTAGCTGAAGACAATGACAGTAATTATTTGCTGATATTTTCGCTTCTTAAAAAAAGTTATGATATTGTAAGAGCTATTAATGGTCTTGAGGCAATCGAAAAATTAGAAACAGAAAACCCGGATATTATTTTAATGGACTTGAAAATGCCTGAAATGGGCGGTCTTGAGGCTACTAAAAGAATACGAGAAAAAAACAAAACCGTGCCGATTATTGCACTTACTGCATACGCTTTCGAATCAGATCGCTTGAGTGCTTTAGAAGCCGGATGCAATGATTTTGTCGCAAAACCAATCAATCACCAACAACTTATTGAAGTGTTGAACTTATTTAAATAAGGAATACTTCTGATAATTAAATATTTGATATTCATCAAAATAAGTTGTGTCTTTAGGTGAGAAAATGAATTCATTATGTCAAAAATCACCTACAAGAATAGTGGCTGTGTCGGGCTTCTCGACAAAATGGAAATCAAAGGAAAAACTAGTCGATGCGAGTTTTATTGAGGTACCTCACTGGCACAACACAAAGGAGGAAAACAAGACGACAAGACGATAAATCTGGAAAGAGAAGTTTTTACATCTGTTTCATCGGTATAGTTAGGGCTTGGGAAATTGTCTGATAAACTTGGTCTGTAATAGGTGTCGTTACAGAACAAATTATACGACCCAATCTTTTACCTATAAAGAGTAATCTTAAAATACAAGATAAATACTGTAAAGTTTGGTGGTTTGAAAACTTTTTGTTTATTTTACGGAGATTTTTTGAGGTAGCTCTTAATGGACTTCGGATTCTATTTCAAAAAATCAATCGTAAAAAAATTTTAGAAGTCTTTTTAACTACCATAAAACCTAAACACATGAACCGTTCAGCCCTTTTATTTTTATCTGTCGCATTGATCGTGGCTACAACTGTAACACACGCGCAGACCACACCGCAGGCTATTATAGCCAACACACCGAACCTTCCCACGCCGGAGCAATGTCTGGCAAACGATCATCACGTTGAGGCATTCACAACAAAGATTGCCGAGTTGAACGATGCTCTAGCTCGGATTCAGTCAGCGGATATTCCAACTATCAGCACCGATGAACTTGTCGCTGCAAAAACCAAACAGGAAAGGGAAAATGCACGCAAGCATCAGCAGATGCAACGTGATGCAGAGCGAGGAATGCAGGAAGCCGCCGCAATGGGCTTCACAGAGGCCGACCTGCAACGCATGATGACCATGAGCGAAAAGGATATGGAAGCATTTGTTGCGCAGAAGATGGCTGCCTCGCCCCAAGCGCAGGCGATGAAAGCAATGGGATTCACCGATGCCGATATGCAGAAGATGCAGAACATGAGCGAAAAACAGGGAGAAGCATACATGAAAAAGCGTATGGCGGAGTTGGGTATCTCTGAGGATGAATTTCGGCAACGGATGACCGCAAGCGGTGCCATTATGCTTTCGGAGGAGGAAATGGAAGCCGAACGCCAGCGCGAACGCGAGGCTGAAGCCCAGGGCAGTGCCATAAAACGGGCGCAGGAGACACAACAGGAATATCTGGATCAGATGGAGTTAAAAAACGCCAAGATTGCCGAGTCCGAATCCAATGCCATCGCCCGTATCAAAGCCTTGTGGAAAAGTAGCAAGCCTGCAATAGATGCTGCTCAAGCCTATTTGGCTGAGTTGGGTGGTCCCGAAGAAATTATGAGAGGAACAATCACTCAAGATCAATACGAGGTGCGGGCAAGTCGTGTCAAGGCATTGTATGATGCCTACTATATCGAAGCCTATCGTATTTGGCAGGATAATATTCTTGCAACGCAGGGTTATCTAAAATCCATGATGCCTTATGCACAAGCTGCCGACGAGGCACGGCGCACACAAGCGCAAGTAATGAACAGGGACAATGAAACGATGGCTCAGTTGCAGGGAATGACCAACTATGCCGTCACCATAGCAGGGCTTTATCTGAATGCAACGGAAAGTGTGTTGACACTCCCAAAAATAGAACAAAACTAAAACTTAGATAACAATGAAAACAAACAGATTTTTAGTCATATTGTTGGCGTTTATGCTCCTGAGTAGCATGCCTGCAGAGGCTCAATTCCTCAAAAAACTTGGCAAGGCTGTCGAAAATGCCGCCAAAAACACAGTCGAACGCAAAGCCTCAGAGAAGACCGAACAGGCGGTAGGTAGTGCGATCGACAAAGCCACCGATGTCGACACCTACAAATCCGACAAGGAGAACAAAAACAAAGACAGCAAAAGTGCTTCGCAAGATTCTCAAAACTCTCAAAACTCGAATGCTGAAGCCGACGACAATGTAGCCGTCGCTCCCGTCGCGCAAACCACACAGCAGGCGCAAATGGCATGGAACAAGTTCGACTTTGTGTCGGGCGACGAGATTATGTTCGAGGATAACCTTGTGGGCGAGCAGTTGGGCGAGTTCCCCTCGATGTGGGACATCATCAAAGGCAATGTCGAAGTGGCAAAGCTCGACGGCGAGAACGTCATCGCTTTTGTCGAACAGGCCGAGATCACCCCGCTGATGAAAGAGGCGAAAAGCTATCTGCCGGAGATATTCACCATCGAGGCCGATTTCTACAAGCCCGCCAAAGGTGAAGCCGAGAACGGGACATTCTACTTCTACGTGAGGGATGAAAACGGAAACGCAATATTGACAAATAATATCTCAACGGATGTCTACGAGGATACCGG
>JAISHW010000080.1 GCA_031262365.1 Lentimicrobiaceae bacterium | reverse complement strand
AACTTCTAAAAATCCCAATCTCTGCGTTACGCTTCTTCAACAAAATGCTCATTTACATTAGTAAACTCCGCTTTTGTTTCAGTCGCAAGCCTTGATATTGAAATTTCTAGAAGTTCCCTTTATAAAATATCTTTAAACACAGCGCGTGCATATCTTGTAACGAATTGGTTTTTAGCGTTTAATGTGAATAATCAATGAGAAGTGAAGCGAATAACGCACACTTAAACGATCATGATTTACATTTTGGATTATATTTGCATCATATAATAAAACAGAAACACAATTGCCTTATATTAATAAGGTAATTATAAAATAAGACCTTTATGGGAATCAAACAAAAGACTTCAGAACTGCAACATCGCATGCGCGAAGCGTTGATGGGCGGTGGTGATAAAGCGATAGAAAAGCAAAAAGCGATAGGAAAACTAACAGCTCGCGAACGTATTATCGCTCTTTTAGACCCCAAATCATTTCACGAATATGATTTATTTGCAAAACATGCCGGAAAAGACTTCGACATGGACAAAAAATACCTTCCCGGTGATGGTGTCATTACCGGAACAGGTTCTATCAATGGACATCCTGTTTGTATTTATGCGCAAGATTTTACAGTAGCAGGCGGTTCGTTGGGCTGGATGCACGCAAAAAAAATTGCTAAAATCATGGATCACGCTATGAATCTGAAAGTGCCTATTATAGGCATCAACGACTCAGGTGGAGCACGTATTCAAGAAGGCGTGAACTCATTAGCCGGTTACGGCGAAATATTTTATCGCAACACACAGGCATCGGGTGTTATCCCTCAAATTTCGGTTATTTTAGGACCTTGTGCCGGTGGCGCAGTATATTCGCCCGCTTTGACCGACTTTGTTTTTGTTGTCGAAAACATATCCAAAATGTTCATCACAGGACCCGAAGTTATCAAAACCGTACTAGGCGAAGAAATTTCGATGGAAGAACTTGGTGGCGCACGCGTACATGCCGAAATAACCGGAAATGCACACTTCTTTGCAAAAAGTGAAGAAGAATGCTTTAACCAAATCAAAGAATTGTTTAGCTATGTGCCTTGGAACAACATGAAAAAAGCGGATCGTTTCTCGATGAAACCGCCAAAGAAAACCTACAAAATCAACGCAATACTTCCTTCAGACCCAAAAACACCTTATGATGTACGTGATGTAATCCGGGCTTTATCCGATGATTCAGATTTCTTTGAAGTACAAGAACTTTTCGCAGCAAATATTGTCATTGGTTTTGGACGTATTAATGGCGACACCGTTGGCTATGTAGCAAACCAACCGGAAGCTTTAGCAGGTGTACTTGACGTTGATTCGTCGGATAAAGCCGCGCGTTTTATTCGTTATTGTGATGCGTTCAATATTCCGTTAGTAACGTTGGTCGACTTGCCGGGCTATCTTCCGGGAATCGATCAAGAATATGCCGGAGTTATTCGCCACGGAGCAAAAGTACTTTACGCTTACTCGGAAGCTACCGTGCCGAAAATTACAGTAATCATGCGTAAAGCTTATGGAGGAGGATACATTGCCATGTGTTCGAATCACTTACGTGCTGACTTTGTTTTTGCCTGGCCGACAGCCGAAATTGCTGTAATGGGACCTGAAGGTGCTGCAAACATTATTTTCCGTAAAGAAATTCAAACTGCCGAAAATCCGGAAGAAATGCGGAAGAAAATGGTAGAAGAATACAAGGAAAAATTTGCAAATCCTTATGTTGCAGCAGCTTACGGATATGTTGACGCGGTAATTGAACCAAAAGAAACGCGCAAAATGTTGATCCATTCGCTCGAAATATCAAAGAGCAAAAAAGTAGAAATACCTTATAAAAAACACGGAATTCCACCGTTCTGATCATCTTTTAAAATCAAGAAAATTATACATTTAAAATTTTAGAGATGAAAAAAGAAACACGAATAAGAGCAAAATCAAAAAAAAGAATTGCAACAGCAAAACCCAAGTTAGAAACGCTCACAATCGATGATACAGTCTACAAAACAAAATTCACAAAAAAATACTTGGAACGAAAACCGTTCGAAGAATTGGATCCGGATAAATTGACGGCTTTTATTCCGGGAGGTATCATTGATGTATTTGTAAATGAAGGTGATAAGGTAAAAGAAGGCGATTTGTTAGCCATTCTCGAAGCCATGAAAATGCACAACCAAATCAAAGCACCTTTTGATGCCACCGTCAAGAAAGTGAATGTTAAAAAAGGCGATAACGTGCCAAAAAACTTTGTAATAGTCGAACTAAAACATGATTCAAACGAGTGATTTTGAGCGATTTGTGTTTAATAGAAACACATCTCTTTTTTGATTATTTTTACCGAGAACATTCTTTCTTTTCAATATGCAACATTTAACAATATCCTAAGAGAAAAAATAATCTGTTTGCGTTTGGCTGTTAATTTAATTACTTTTGTCAAATAATTATATAAAGATAAATCGTTGAGTTATGGCTGAAACAAACGTACTTATTTCGGGCATTGAGTTTAAAATCAGGCAACTGATCGAGAAAAACAAACAACTTGCGATTGAAAATAAAAAATTATCCGACGAGATAGCCACGCTTCGAAAAAGAGCCGAAGAAGTACTTCTTGTCAACAATGAATTAAATGAACAATTAAACAAAAAAATTATTGTAAACGCGCTCGGAAACGAGAAAGAAGAGATTGAAGAAGGGCGAAAGTTGATAAAAGCATTGGTAAAAGAAATCGATCAATGCATCGCAATATTAAATAAAAGATAACAACATTGTTATTCAAATAAGTGGAGGAAATAAAGATAAATATTATCATCGCGGAACGCCCGTACCGATTGGCAGTCGATCCGGCAGAAGAAGAAAAGGTAAGAAGAGCCGCTTCTTTTGTAAACGACAAAATCAATCAATACGCTAAAAGTTACGCTTTTAAGGATTATCAAGATTTATTGGCTATGGCAGCCCTCCAATTTGCGACATCAACCATGCAGTACGAATCGGAATTGACATATAGTGAACAACATCTAAAACAAAAACTCAATGATTTGGATACGTTGTTAAGCACTCAGCTCGAAAACAAATAAGAGCACTCCGTTCTTTGAAAAACATGAGTCCGCTTGCTCAATACTTGATGTAAACTCAACATTACAATCATACCGGGTTTGCTCAGAGTTGACAAAAACAGGCCGCACCCACCGGGTGTTTTCGTAAGAAAACGCAGTGGAAGTTTGCGTCAGCAGGCGCCCAAAACGTAAATTCTTGGAGTTTACGATTACAATTGAGCTCGCGGACTTTTTTTTTCTTTCTTCTTTTCGAGTAACAACGAAAGGAACATTTTATCATGGAATTATTTTCAACACCAATGATTGTATGCGCGATCGTTGCCTTATTTGCAGGATCAGGAATAGGAATTCTGCTTGCCGCAACCGCCATCCGAAAATCGATCGCCCGAAAAAGCGAACAACTACTTGAAGAAGCCAAAGAAAAGGCTGAAGTATTCAAAAAAGAACGGATTCTTCAAGCCAAAGAGAAGTTTCTTCAGCTGAAAACTGAACACGAAAAAACAACTAATGAGAGAAAACGCGAAATCCAAAGAGCAGAAAACAGAATCCAACAGAAAGAACAAAGTATCAATCAGAAATTAGAAGACCTGCAGCGCAAACAAAAAGAAACACAATCGCTTCAAAATGATTACACGCTTCGCCTCGACCACCTTAACAAACAAAAAGCCGAACTCGAAAAAACCCAAGAAGAACACGTCCGACAACTCGAAATCATTTCAGGACTTTCAACTCAAGAAGCAAAAGATCAACTCATCGAACAAATGAAAGATGAAGCCAATGCCGAAGCAATGATTTTAGTAAAAGACATCATCGAAGAAGCAAAACTCACGGCAAACCTCGAAGCAAAAAAAGTCGTTTTAGAAACCATACAACGTACAGCTACCGAACACGCCATAGAAAACACCGTTACGGTATTTAACATCGAAAACGATGAAATCAAGGGACGCATCATCGGTCGAGAGGGTCGCAACATTCGTGCTTTAGAAGCACTTACAGGAATCGAAATCATTATCGACGACAGTCCGGAAGCCATTCTGCTCTCAGGATTCGATCCCGTACGCCGCGAAATCGCACGTTTGTCGCTTCAAAAATTAGTAACAGACGGACGTATTCATCCTGCCCGCATCGAAGAAGTGGTGAAAAAAACTGAAAAACAAGTCGAACAAGAAATCATTGAAACCGGAAAACGTACCATCATCGATTTAGGCGTTCACAATGTAAGTCCTGACTTAATCAAAATGATTGGACGCATGAAATACCGCTCGTCGTATGGACAAAATTTGCTTCAACACGCAATCGAAGTAGCGCGGTTGAGCGCGACAATGGCAGCAGAACTCGGCTTAAATCCAAAAACAGCAAAACGTGCCGGATTGCTCCACGACATCGGAAAAGTAGCCGAAAACGAAGAAGAATTGCCACACGCAATATGTGGAATGAAAATTGCCGAACGTTTCAAAGAAAAACCGGATATCTGCAATGCAATCGGAGCGCACCACGACGAAATAGAAATGAACAACCTTATTTCGCCCATCGTGCAAGTATGCGATGCCATTTCGGGCGCACGTCCTGGAGCGCGTCGTGAAGTTGTCGAAGCCTACATTCAGCGTTTGAAAAAACTCGAAGAAATGGCACTCGAATATCAGGGCGTTATCAAAACATACGCCATTCAAGCCGGACGCGAACTTCGCGTAATCGTTGGTGCTGATAAAGTAACCGATGCCGAATCTGACCGTATCGCTTACGACCTGTCGCGAAAAATTCAAACAGAAATGACTTATCCGGGACAAATAAAAATTACTGTTATTCGCGAAACACGCGCTGTAAGTTATGCGAAGTAACAGGATAAAATAAACCTTCTTTCCGTCTTTGTATGCCGGTAAAGACCAGCATCTGGACTGCCGTTCGTCATCCCCCTGTGAAAACAGGGAACGGCATTCACTGTAAAGGCAAGGATAAGGTATTGCTTATGTCTTGTCCTAAAATAAGGTTACATAAAAAAGAGTAAAAATGGATTAAAAGAGTAAACTTATTTCAGGACAAGACATCGAAAATCCCAATCCGAAAAGTTTCGGATTGGGATTCTTATGCCAATTAACAATACCAACTATTCTTTTACGATTTTTGTTGTTGTTCTATTGCCGTTTGGCGTTTCGACTGACAAGAAGTACAAGCCTGAAGGCACGTTTTCGAGCATGACCTCGTTCGATTCCGATGTGATTTGTTGCTTCGCCACAGTAGCACCAGTCGCGTTGTAAATACTTATCTGAGCCACAGCTTCGCCCTTGTTGAGTTTGATTTTGAAACTGTTATGGAACGGATTCGGGTATATTGTGACTAAACCCGACATCTTGTTTTCGTTGATGCCGATAACAGTCTGATTTTCATAACAACCAATATCAACGCTGCCCGCTACACGCGGATTGCCTTCGAAATCAAATTCGGGTAATTCATATCCGTAATAGGTCTGCGAACTTCCGGCATTGATAGCCGGCGAATCGTTGCGCAAACGCCAATCGTATTCCCAACCATTAACATTGATTCCCGCTAGGGGAGCCGGATTGACAAACAACGGATCGTCGGTAATGATGTCGATGCCTTTTTCGTAACG
>JAISHW010000063.1 GCA_031262365.1 Lentimicrobiaceae bacterium | reverse complement strand
ACTTCTAAAAATCCCAATCTCTGCGTTACGCTTCTTCAACAAAATGCTCATTTACGTTAGTAAACTCCGCTTTTGTTTCAGTCGCAAGCCTTGATATTGAAATTTTTAGAAGTTCCCTTATATACCCGAGAAAACAATGCTTGTTGCAATTTTTTGATCTCTTAAATAGAATCGTAAATAAGATTCAAGAATACTTTCTATACAAAACAAAGAGGTATTACCTAAACAATACGGCAAAAGAGTGTTTAATTGCTAATGTTTTTAGTCTTTATCCAAACAAGGATTTTAAAGAAAACTTTGCAGGCAGAGAATTGAAAGAAACGGAAATCAGCAATTCACAAAGTTCTATAAATGCGGCATAGAATTGCCGGTGAAAACATAAAATAGCAGAATTTTGATAGTTATTCTAATTTTTCTCGATTATCTATCAAAAATTTACTAACTTTGCGGCGAAAGTAGATATAATTGACAATGGAACGACTCCAAAAAATAGGCATTATTCCGATAGACAAAGCTATTTTATATTCGCTGTACAGCGATTTAAAACAGCCGAAAGATAAAGTTTCCGAATTGGAGCGGAAAGGTTTTGTCATTCGGGTAAAGCGCAATTTATATGTCGTTTCGCCAAAGGTGCATAATATGGAAATTTCGCGCGAGTTGGTGGCAAATCATTTGTACGGACCGTCGTATGTCTCACTCGAATCGGCACTGTCGTATTACGGCTTGATACCCGAAAGAGTGTATGCCGTGCGCTCGGTTTGCACCAAGTTTCACAAAAAATACGACACCCCGCTGGGCGTGTTTGAATACCTGAAAATGCCCGAAAACTATTTCTCCATCGGCATTAATCAGGAAAAAACCGACGATTCCGCCACGTTCCTGATTGCTTCGCCCACCAAAGCCCTTTGCGACTTGATTGTAGCCACGCCCAACCTGCGTTTGCAGTCGGTAAAAGCCATGCAAAAATATCTAACGGAAGATTTGCGGGTGGATTTGGAGGCAATTCGGAGTTTGGATAAAAGTATTGTGGAGCAATGCGTTGAGATGGGGAAGAAGAGAAGGGAGTTGGAAGTATTATTGGATCTTTTAAATAATTGAATTATGAAAGATAAAGAAATAAAAATGTTTTTTGACCATATAACGAATATGGAAAAATACTGTGGCTATGAAGAAAATGTCAAAGGTGGAGGTGAATATGTTGAAAAAAACGGATATGGGTTTGAACTTTTTAATTTTAAAAATGACGGCGGCAAATATTACGGATATACAGCACCTGACTGTAAAGTAAATTTAAATCGCATTTCCAAAACAGACATCAATAAAGATGCTTTGGGAAAATATTTAGATGATGTGCTTGTTGTTTTTACTTGTGAAGGAAAAAACGGCAAACGAGTTATTGCCGGCTTTTACAAAGATGCTCGCGTATATGCAGAAGCTGTGAATGATGATAGAAAATCTCGTAAATTTAACGAAAAGTCTGTTGCATATAACTTGATATGTGATGCAAGTAATGCTCTTTTAGTACCCCGAGATGAGCGCATTTTTGAAATACCACATTCCAAAACAGAAGAGGGTGGATATGGTCAACATAATCTATGGTATGCAGATGAAGGCATTGGCAGAGAAATTAAAAAGAAAGTTCTGATGTATTTCGAAGATATTATTGCGAATAGATTTAATGATGAAGCTAAGTATGGATTGTATGATGAAAGTAAAAAGTATGTTAGTAGTTTCTCTCAGATGAGAAGGAGTAAAGAGGCAAGAGATAAATGTATTGAATTGAAAGGATGTTATTGTAATATTTGCGGCTTCGATTTCCAAAAAATATATGGTGATTTAGGTAAAGATTATATAGAAGTTCATCATATTATTTCGATTGATAATTTGATTAATGCTATTGATTATGAAGGAACAGACCCTAAGAAAGATTTAATACCTCTTTGTTCTAATTGCCATTCTATGATACATAGGGAAAAGCCACCGTATAGTCCTGATGAAATAAAAGAAATCATAAATTCTCACCATTAAAATTATGCCTAACTCTCTCTTCCAAAATATGCTTGTCCGCTACCCAATCGCCACCAAAGACGATTTGAACAACGCTACGCACGAAGTGATGCAGCAAATCGCGTTGGCGGGCTTGTATCGTGGCGGTTTCTTTGAAAAAGTTGCGTTTTACGGCGGCACTTGCCTGCGCATTTTCTACGGCTTGCAACGCTTTTCCGAAGATATGGACTTTTCGCTGTTGCAGGCAGATGAAAAATTTGCATTGGAAAACTATTTCGATGCGATAGTTGCGGAATTTCGGGCATTGGGGCGCGAAGTGCTCATTACCCGCAAGGAAAAGAAAACGCAAACCCATGTAGAATCGGCGTTTCTGAAAGATAATACCGAGGTTTTTCAGTTGGCGTTTTCCACCGAAAAGCAGATAAAAATCAAGATAGAAGTCGATACGCAACCGCCGCTTGGCTTCGCATCCGAGCAGAAACTGCTGTTGATGCCGTTTTCGTTTTGGGTGCGCTGCTATTCGCTGTCCGATTTGTATGCCGGAAAAATGCACGCATTGCTGTTTCGCAATTGGAAGTCGCGCGTAAAAGGGCGCGATTGGTACGATTTTGAGTGGTATGTGCGGAACAATACGCCGCTCAATTTCTCTCATTTGCAACAGATAACCAAACAAATCAACGGCTTGCCGGAAAACGAATTTAGCTTTGATATTTTCAAAGAAATGTTGAAAGAGCGAATTTCCCAAACGAGTATTGAAGCGGTAAAAAACGATGTGTGTCCCTTCCTCAAAAATCCGCAGGAAATGGATATTTGGAGTACCGATTATTTTTTACAGTTGGTGGATATGATACATAAACAATGTTGAAGCAATTTGAAAAAATTGAAAACATTACCGACAACGAAGTCGTTGATTGTGTGATAATTTATCCAAACAGTAACTCCGACAAAAATTTCGGAGGCAGGCAATTGAAAGAAAAAGAAATCAGCCGATTCACAAAATTCTATAACTGCGGAATACAATTGCCACTGAAAGAACAATGACTATGACAACTTACGCCCTTGCAATCACCTTACCCTTCGTTCGAAATATTCAAATTCCATATCAAAACCAAGATACTCTTTTAAAAGAAAAATAAGGAAAAGGTTTACCTCTCTCTTTTTCTTAACTACTTGCGCTCGTTTATTCGAGAAATTCTTCTACTTTTGTTCAAAAGAAATCATTTTAAAACAAATAATCATGAGAAGAATTCTTACTGCTTTATTCCTTGTTGGCTTCTTGTTTCAGATAAACAACGCCAATGCTTGCACAAATTATCTTATAACTAAAGGTGCTTCGGCTGATGGTTCAACGATTGTTTCGTATGCCGCCGACTCGCATGTTCTGTACGGTGAACTTTACCATTGGGAAGCCGGTGTCTGGCCAAAAGGCACCATGATGGATATTTACGAATGGGATACAGGAAAATTTTTAGGACAAATCGAACAAGCCGAAAAAACATATAACGTTGTTGGAAACATGAACGAACACCAAGTCATTATTGGCGAAACAACCTATGGTGGTCGTCCGGAATTGGTCGATACAACCGGCGTTATCGATTATGGCTCGCTGATTTACATCACATTGCAACGCGCTACATCGGCTCGCGAAGCCATCAAAATCATTGCCGAACTGACCGACAAATACGGCTATTACAGTTCCGGCGAATCGTTCAGTATTCTTGATAAAGACGAAGTGTGGATTTTGGAACTTATCGGAAAAGGAACCAACTTAAATAAAAAAGGCGAAAACCTAAACAAAGGAATGGTTTGGGTAGCACGATTGGTTCCGGACGGATATGTTTGTGGACACGCCAACCAAGCTCGTATCACAACATTTCCGTTGGCAAACGGAAAAACATCGATCACATCGAAAGAATTGAATAAAATCATGAATCCTGAAGTAGAAACGGTTTATTCGCACGATGTAATGACTTTTGCGCGTTCGAAAGGATGGTTTACAGGACAAGATAAAAACTTCAGTTTTTCAGACACTTATGCCCCTGTTGATTTCAGTGCTGCTCGCGCCTCCGAAATCCGTGTTTGGACCATGTTCAACGAAGTTGTTTCGGATATGGATAAATACTGGGAATACGTCAAAGGAAACATCGAAAATAATGCCACTTTTGCCGATGGCACACCAAATCCTGACGGTTATGCAACCAACAGAATGCCGCTTTGGGTAAAACCCGAAAAGAAAGTTTCGATTCACGATGTGATGATGTACATGCGTAATTATTTGAACGGCACCGAACTCGATATGTCTAAAGACCTTGGCGCAGGTTCGTTTGGTTTACCGTATCGTTGGCGTCCGCTCACATGGAAAGTTGATGACATCGAATATGTAAACGAGCGTGCAACAGCCACACAACAAACAGGATTTTCGTTTGTAGCGCAAGCACGCAATTGGTTACCGAACGAAATCGGTGGAATTATCTGGTGGGGTGTTGATGATGCTAACGCCTGTGTTTATATGCCGATGTATTGCTGTATCACAAAAATTCCTTACAACTTCCGCAGAGGAAACGGCTCAATGATGGAATGGTCGGAAACATCAGGGTTTTGGATTACGAACCTGATTTCGAACTTCGCTTACACACGCTACAACGTCATTCAACCCGATGTGGAAATTGTGCGCGATAGACTTGAAAAACAATTTTTGGAACAAACAGATGCTACCGACAAAGAAGCCTTGAAACGCTATAAAGAATCGCCTAAAAAAGCTGTTGCTTTCTTGACAGAATATAGCTCAGAACAAGGCGCGTACACGTTCAACACCTACAAAAAATTATATCAAGATCTGTTTATGAAATACATGGACGGAAATATTAAAACGGCTGTCGAAGGTCAACGCAACCCAAACGTGAAACAACCGGGATACGACGAACGCACACTTCGCTTGATTGTCGAAGACCATGGCAATCAATTACGCGTGCCTGACAAAAAATAAATCAATTTGAACCCTTGATTCAACGAAAAAGAAACGTCAAGTGGACGTTTCTTTTTCGTTTTATACGCAAACAGAAATCAAATGCGAGAAATAGTGGGTTCAACCTTCTTTTAGTTCGATTGTTGGATAGCCAAGAAATTCGGCAAGCGTTCCTAATTTGTAGAAATCAAACAGTTGCAGGTTTATGTAACCGCTTTTTAACGTTTTAAGAATAAGTGGTTTCGATAATCGAAATACGAAGCGGATAAGTGATGCCAACTTTTCGACTTTCGAATAAAATCGGAGTAATGACACATCGTTCATAAATGCTTGTTTATCATCAATAAAAGAAAGAATCAGCACTAAATTAGCAATTCCTTTTTTGGTTTTTTCGATGTACAGCGCGTTTTCTTCGATATCGCCATTTACAATAGGGTTGTCGATGTGAACGACCGTAATTTGTTTCTTTTTCAATTCGTAACCGAACAGCGTATCTTCGTGCCCGTATTCAGAAAGCTGCTCGTTGAATTTAATTTCCAAAAACACCTGTTTATGAATCAAGAAATTATTTGTCATGAATGAATTGTTCGGATGTTTGCTTCGCTCTTCGACCGGTTGACTTTCTTTTTTCAGACCGTATTTCCAACGCAACATTTTTTCTCTTCCGGGACGTTTGGCTTCATAAATTCGTCCGCCACAAACAACCTTTTGATGGTGTTGGCGAATGTATTCAGAATATGTTTTTAAAAAATCGGGCGATTCGACCAACGAATCACAATCGAGAAACAATAGGTAATCGTGTGTTGCATAATCGAGAAATAAGTTTCTGATGCATGAACGACCCATGTTTTTTTTAAGCTCGATGTAATGAACTTTATCTTTCAGTTTTCGGTTGACAGCGCGGAATTTCTCGTCCGAAAAATCGTCAATTAAAACGATCTCACAGATACAACTAAGGTCATTTATTTGATTGAGCAAGGTTTCGACCAAAGGTGTTACATCAAAATTATATATAGGAATACAAACGGATATCACTTCAGAAAGTTTATACAAAAATATTCGTTTTTTTGTTCCGATGTCTCATCGCGTTTTGAAGGTAGATTCAACCACCAAATGCAACAGCTTCATAAAAGAGTTGCTTAGGGTTGTTGAAGTTTAATTTCTTCCTTGTTCGGGATCGCTTCACTAGTGTTCGCAAAGTTTACATGAAAATTTTTCAGTAGATTTTGCTTGAATTTTAAAAAATAATACTTGATTATCTGTTAATTATACAAAACAGCCGGATCTTTTTGCTGAAAGTTTGGAAGGGTTTGTATGAAAAATGATTTTACTTCTTTTTTATCCGAATACAAAACTCCGTAATGTAAATATTTTGCGTATTTTTGTTTGATAAATAAATTAAGTTATTCAAGAAATAAGAATATTGTAAAATAAAATTAATGAAATAAAAAGCGTTAGCTTTTGTTCTTGCTATTGAAACTTCGACAATTTCAGAGCTATCAAGAAGTAAAGCGTAAACGCTCGCGTAGAAGTACGTGGGCTTTACTCATTTATTTGATAGCAAGGTAGTCGAAGACCTCAATAGCAAATAAAAGTTTTGTCCCACGTTTTTTATTTGTACAATTTCGAACAATGAAAGGCATTCATATCGGCGAAGCAATCAAATTAAAAGTACAGGAGCGAGGCATCCGTATTGCCGAATTTGCCAATGCTATTCATTGCAATAGAACCAATATATATTCGTTATTCCGTCGAAAAAGCATTGATATTGATCAACTTATTCTGATATCGAAGGTGCTGGAGTACGATTTTATTTCGGAACTCTATCTCAAAATACCAAGTTGTAAAAAGTATTTGGTTGTACTCGAAGTTGATAAGCACGAGTTGCAAAATCTCTTTTTAAATCCGTATATCAAATACATTAAAGAAATGTAAAAACAATTGACGTTTTTGTTAGTGATATACAACATTGTCTTTAGTCCTTTTTCAATTTATATCTTTTACTTTGTCTCTCAATTTATTTTAATATATGGGGGATATCGAAAACCCAAAATAGAGTAGATGTGATTAAAACTTTTAATTTTATGAAAAAAGAATTTTTATTCAAAACAATTTTTGTTTCTGTTTTTGTGTTGAGTATTTTTTGTAGTTGTAAAAAAGACGATGACGATTCAGGGGTTGGGAATCCATTTGTGGGGATTTGGAAAGATGCAGCTTATTCGGATGGAAGTTTTGAGGAACTTACTTTTTGTCTTGTCCTAAAATAGGTTTACACCAAAAAGAGTAAAAATGGCTCAAAAGAGTAAACTTATTTCAGGACAAACAGGCATAAAAGTATTTATGCCCGGGTCGGGTAAACACTATTC
>JAISHW010000114.1 GCA_031262365.1 Lentimicrobiaceae bacterium | reverse complement strand
GAATAGTGTTTACCCGACCCGGGCATAAATACTTTTATGCCTGTTTGTCCTGAAATAAGTTTACTCTTTTGAGCCATTTTTACTCTTTTTGGTGTAAACCTATTTTAGGACAAGACAGTTACTCGTGGCTCTGATGGCAACGGAAATTTTGAGGACCTACAAAAAGGTATTCAACGAATTAAAAATCTGATTTTCTCGGAAAATTACCAAATTGAAAAAGCCATAATTCACGCCTCAAAAGCAGCATATATGGCAGCATTGATAAAACATAAAGCAAGTTCATTAGACAAATTTGAGCATTTGCAACAACTGAAAGATTGGGTAATTAGTGAGCCATTCAACACGAAACTGAATAAACTCAAAAAATCCAGTCCCGAAGCGTTCTTTTATTGGTACAAAATTTATGAATTTGAAAAATAATAAGGTTAGAAAAGAGAAATGCACTGCGGTTAACGTTACCTTTTGAGACATTACATTTGGATTTTGTCTGCATTTTATTTTTTGTCATCTGTTACTTCATTATTTTTGCGCCATGAAAGAACAGCTTCGCTATTTTATCGAAGAAAATAAACTCATCGATCCAAACGACAAGGTACTTGTTGCAGTGAGGGCAGACGTTCTTCGTATGAAAATTTTGCTAATTTTGAACTTCGGTTCTTCGTATGAAGTGTAGCAAAAAATCCCGCACTGTACCAAGCCCCGAACCGTTAGCAGACGAATAAATATGCCAGATAATTTCGAAGAATATTTAAGACAAGACGAACCCAACAAAGCAGAAAAAGCAAAAGTTTGGAAAACGGCTATCGGCTTGCAACAAGTGGACGGACTAAAACCGTCCGAATATCTCATTGAAATCGCCAAACAAAACATTGAAGGCGACATTACCATTGACGAAGTAAAAAAACGCATTGACAGTTATTATCAACAACACCCAACCAAAACAGACGAAGACCGCACCGAAGAAGCCGACAAAGTTTCGGCACGTATTGCCGAAATATTGAGCGAACAAACTTTTACGTTTTCGCCAGCAGAATACTTGTCCATTCATCGCAGGTTGTTTCACGGCATTTACAAATTCGCAGGGAAAATACGTAATTACAACATCACAAAAAAAGAATGGGTATTGAATAGCGAAACTGTTCTTTATGCAAGTGCCGATAGTTTGAAAGCAACGTTCGAATACGATTTTGAGCAAGAGAAAAAATTTAGCTACAAAGGATTAAGCGAGCAGGAAATCATCGAACACATTGCACATTTCATTTCTTACTTGTGGCAAATTCACGTTTTTAGCGAGGGTAACACCCGAACCACAGCCATTTTCTTAATCAAGTATCTGCGAAAATTGGGTTTCAAAAACGTAAACAACGATTTGTTTGCCGACAACTCTTGGTATTTCCGCAACGCATTGGTAAGAGCCAACTACGAAGATTTATCAAAAGGCATTCACAAGACAGAAAAGTTTTTGATACGCTTTCTATCAAACTTGTTGCTGAAAGAAAACAACTCCCTTAAAAACCGAGAAATGCACGTTCATTTTACAAGTTCAAATGACACTGTAAAAACAGAAAATGACACTGTAAATGACACTGTATTTTCATTGATAAAACAGAACAACAAAATAACAGCGAACGAAATTAGCGAAAGATTGAAAATGAGTTTAAGCACGGTAAGACGAAAAATCAAAAAACTTAAAGACAACGGAAAAATAGAACGCATTGGTAGTGATAAAACAGGACATTGGAAAGTAATTGAAAAATAAGCCAACACAGATAAAAACCAACACAGATAAAAAAATGGAAAATAATAAGCACCGGACAAAAAGCCACAGCCTGTAACAGCGGTCTGGTGCAATACGGGCAGACGGCTTCGTATGAAATTTTTGCTAAATTTGAACCTCAGTTCTTCGTATGAAGTGTAGCAAAAAATCCCGCACTGCGACAACACCCAAAACCGTTATTGTGCAAACGATTGTAGTTCGGTTAGTTTTTTGTAAATACCGCCTAACTTGATAAGTTCGTCATGTTTGCCGCGTTCGACAATTTCGCCTTTCGACATAACGATGATTTCATCGGCATTTTGTATGGTCGACAAGCGGTGTGCGATGACGATTGACGTACGATTGCTCATCACTTTTGCTAATGCATCTTGAACCAACCGTTCAGATTCGGTATCAAGAGCCGAAGTGGCTTCGTCTAAAATCAAAATCGGTGGATTTTTCAAAATTGCGCGTGCGATGCTTAATCGTTGGCGTTGTCCACCCGAAAGTGTCATACCTCTGTCGCCAATTATACTGTCGTAACCGTTTTCGAGTTGTATGATAAATTCGTGAGCATTGGCAATTTTAGCCGCTTCGACAACAGCTTCTGATGTAGCGTCTGTTTTTCCGAAAGCGATGTTGTTGAAAACCGTATCGTTGAACAAAATGCTTTCTTGCGTTACGATTCCCATTTGCGCACGTAAATTATCAATGTTGTAATCGCGGATATCAATACCATCCATCAAAATGGCACCTTGTGTAACGTCGTAAAAACGTGGCAACAGATCGGCCATGGTCGATTTCCCGCCGCCCGATTCGCCAACCAATGCAATGAGTTTGCCTTTTTCGATTTTCAAGTTGATGTTTTTCAACACATCTTCTTTGTTGTAACGAAACGAAACATTTTTGTATTCTAATTCGCTTTCGAAAACTTCGATTTCAATAGCATTTTCTTTTTCTACGATAACTTCTTCGGCATCTAAAATTTCGAAAATACGTTCAGCCGAAGCCGAACCTTTTTGAATATTGAAGATGCCTTGCGATAAGGTTTTTGCCGAAGGAATAATTTGTGAAAAAACAACGATGTATGTAACAAAATCGGCTGCGTTAATTGTCGACGAGTCGGAAAGCACCAAGCGAGCACCGAACCATAAAACGATGATAATGACGATTGCAGAAAGAAATTCGCTCATTGGCGAACTCAAATCGCGCCGTCGGTAAATACTGATCAACAGCTTCGAATAGGATTGATTTTGTTTGCGGAATCGCTTGTTCGAATAATCGATCGCGTTGAAGGCTTTGATGATGCGTAATCCGGAAATCGATTCTTCGATCGTCGAAAGCATGTTTGCCAAACGTGTTTGTCCGACTTTTGATGATTTTCTTAAACTCCGCCCAACGCGTCCAATCAAAAATCCGGTAATAGGAAGTACAGCCAACACAAAAAGAGTCAGTTGCGGACTCATGCTGATCATAAATAGAAAATAAGCAATAATCGTTACCGGATCGCGAAAAATCATTTCGAGCGAATTCATGATCGAGTATTCAACTTCCTGAACATCAGTAGTTATTCGAGCCATAATATCGCCTTTTCGTTGTTTGTTATAAAACGAAAGCGGTAAAATGAGTATTTTTTTGTAGACATCGTTGCGAATATCGCGAACCGATTCGACACGTACATTTGCCATAAAAAAGCTGGAAAGAAACCGCGACAGGTTACGCAACAAGAAAGCGACAGCTAAAATTCCGCAAATGCTGACGAGTGCTTCGATTTTTCCTTTTTCGATGATAATCATGCTGATATAATAATTCAGCGTATTTAAAATTGCTTCGGAATTAAGTGCAAATTCCGGTTGTACCGTAACAAGATTTTCGGAATTAAACAATAGGTTTAAAAAAGGAACCAAGAGCGAAAACGAAAAAAGTGAAAACACAATCGTTAAAATCGTAAATAAGATATTTAACATGATGTAACCCCAATAAGTTCCGGCGTAAGCAAATATTCGAAGAAATTTTTTCATGAAATGTAATTATCGAGTGTTTATTCCGTAAAATTAAGTCCGGTATAATTTGATGGTGTAATTGTACGTAATTCGTTTTTAACGCTTTCGTTTACAGGCAATTCATTAATAAATTTTTGAATACTTTCGGCATCGATAGCTTCGTTTGTACGTGTTAGTTTTTTGAGCAATTCGTAAGCTCCTTCGATTTGCTCACGGCGCAAAATTGTTTGAATGGCTTCGGCAACAACGGCGTAATTTTGTTCTAAGTCAGCCTGAATTTTTTCTTCGTTTAACAACAATTTATCAAGTCCTTTCAATATTGATTTTAAAGCAATTATAGTATGCGCCAACGGAATTCCGATGTTTCGCGAAACGGTCGAATCGGTCAAATCGCGTTGCAAACGACTGATCGGCAATTTGAGACTCAAATGGGTAAACAGTGCATTTGCGATACCTAAATTGCCTTCGGCGTTTTCGAAATCGATCGGATTAACTTTGTGTGGCATAGCCGAAGATCCAACTTCGCCGGCTTTGATTTTTTGTTTGAAATAATCCATCGAAACATAAAGCCAAATGTCGCGCACGAGATCAATGCAAATCGAGTTGACGCGTTTAATGGCATCGAAATAAGCCGCCATATAATCGTAATGTTCTATTTGCGTGGTTGTTTGTTGCCGGTGTAAGCCAATTTCAGCAATGAACGTATTGGCAAAATTTTTCCAATCGATTTTTGGAAAAGCTATTTTATGTGCGTTCATATTTCCGGTTGCACCGCCAAATTTCGCCGAAAAAGGAATTGTTTCGAACAAGTTGAGTTGGTTTTGAAGCCGTTCTACAAATACAAAGAACTCTTTTCCTAAAAAAGTAGGACTTGCCGGTTGTCCGTGTGTACGTGCCAACATTGGAATGTTTTTCCATTGTTTTGATAGTGTTTCGAGCTTTTGAACCAACGCATTGATTTCAGGTTTGAGTACGGTTTGGTGTGCATCGCGCATCGAAAGCGGAACGGCTACATTATTAATATCTTGCGATGTCAAGCCAAAATGAACAAATTCTTTTACATCGGTTAAACCTGATTTATCGAAACGGCGTTTGATGAAGTATTCTACCGCTTTTACATCATGATTGGTTTCTTTTTCAATCGCTTTGATCGCGTTTGCATCATCTATATCGAAATCTTTATAAATAGCACGCAACGAGTCGAATATGTCTGATTTCACGCTTTTGAGTTGTGGCAAAGGAAGTGTGCATAAAGCAATAAAATATTCGATTTCAACGGTAACGCGATACCGAATGAGTGCAAATTCAGAAAAGAAAAGATCGAGTTTTTCGGTTTTATCGCGGTAACGCCCGTCGATAGGCGAAATGGCTGTAAGCGGCGAAAGGTTCATGTGTTAGCTTCTATTATACAATTTAAATTTGTTGTTTTAAAAACAACGAAAGAGGTTCTTGTCTTGATATGATTTTAAAGAAGAACCTCTTGCAAAAGTAAAGATTATTATCTTTTTTCAATTCTTATTTTTCAGGAACGTTTTTGAGTATTTCGATTGTGAAATCCCAGAATTTTTGAACGGTACTGATCTCTATTCGTTCGTCGGGCGAATGTACGCCGCGAAGCGTTGGTCCATACGAAATCATATCCATGTCGGGATACGTGTGTCCGATAAGTCCACACTCAAGTCCGGCATGAATGGCTTTTGTTGCCGGTTTTTTGCCAAACAATTTTTCGTAACATTTTTCAGAAATGGACAGGATTTCCGAATTCGGATTGGGTGTCCAACCCGGATAACCATCAGTATGCTCTGTTTCGGCTCCAGCAAGCGCAAAGCACGAAGCGACCATGTTGGCTACATCGTCTTTCGATGATTCGATAGAACTGCGTTGACTTGTAGTGATCAAAATATGGTCGTTGAGTTTTTTTACCGAAGCAAGATTTGTCGATGTTTCGACAAAATTAGGTATCGTTTGCGACATAGCGATGACACCATGAGGACAAGCGTATAGGCTTTCCAAAAGTTTCGTTTGATCGTTGTTCGATAAAATTTTGCTTACTTTTTCAGTGCTTTTAATCGCTTTCGCTTCTAAATTGGGTTCGGTAACAGCGTATTCGTTTCGGAAATCTTTTTCCATTTGTTTTATAAAATTCTCGAAATCTGTCGCTTTAGCTGTGGGAATCAGAACAAGAGCTTTGGCTTCGCGGGCGATGGCGTTGCGTAAGTTTCCGCCTTGAATGTCGGCTAAAAGCATTTCGAAATCTGATGAAACTTTCCATAAAATTCGATTAATCAGTTTGTTGGCATTGGCTAATCCTTTGTTGATGTCATCGCCCGAATGTCCGCCTTTGAGTCCTTTTATCGTAATTTCATACGTGTCGAATCCTGTTTTTGGAGCTTCGATGGTTTGATGATATAGTTTGATGACCGTGTCTTTTCCGCCGGCGCAACCGATAAAAATTTCGCCTTCGTCTTCCGAATCAAGATTCAACAAAATGCGACCTTCCAAGAAGTCGGGTTTCAAGTTATTAGCACCTGTAAGACCGGTTTCTTCATCGACTGTAAAAAGACATTCGATGGGTCCGTGTTCGATTGTTTTGTCCATCAAAAGAGCCAGTGAAGTGGCAACGCCAATGCCATCGTCAGCCCCCAGTGTAGTGTCTTTAGCATGTAACCAATCGCCTTTGATAACGGCTTCGATCGGATCTTTATCAAAATTGTGCTTGCTGTCGCTGTTTTTTTCGCAAACCATGTCGACATGGCTTTGCAGAATAACGGTTTTCCGGTTTTCGCATCCGGGCGTTGCCTTTCCTTTGATCAAAATGTTTCCTATTGCATCTTTTTTGTATTCAAAACCATTTCTTTTTGCAAAGTTTTCGAGATATGCAATGATTTTTTCTTCTTTTTTCGAAGCCCGAGGCACTTCAAGAATTTCTTTAAAATAAGTCCAAACACCTGTCGGCTTGAGTTTTAATATGTTTTCGTTCATGTCTATAATGATTTATTGAATAATCACGGATAAATGAATTTTCAAATTTAGGGATAAAAGACGATTGACAGCAGCAAACTTTATTAAAATATCTTAAATTAGAATAGTTATGAGTTAAATGAGTTGCAACTTGTACTTATAACTACTTAAAACTTTCAACTACCTTTGCAAAAAGAAAAAATGGCGATGAAAGACGATCGGGATACCTTTTGGAACTTGTTAGATAAAGCAATAAACACCGGAAAATTTGTTAAGCTAACCCTTAGCAAACCCATCGAAAAAAACAGCGAATTGCGCAATGTGTACGTGAAACCTGTTTTGTTGAAATCGGGCGTACGCTTTTCGTTTACGTTTCGTTACGAACGTCGCGACGAAGTGAAAAATTTCGACCAACAACAAACAATTGAAAAAGTGAACGAATTGCTCGAAACAACATTCCTGAATGTAACTTTTTTTACGGTAGAAAAAGACGTAAATTTGATAGTAAGAAAAGATGGCAATACAAAATTGTTAGTCAAAGATGTAGTTGCCAAACGCGAAATCGACTTGCAACACGACAAACAAAAACAACGCTTGCTTGATTCGCACCAACCATGGTGGTTTTTGCTCGGGCTCACAACACGCGAAGGCGTTTTACTGCCTTCGATGCAACATAAATTCAAACAAATTTCACGATATGTCGAAATTATCAACGATTTGATCCGCTCGTCCAATAGTGAAGGTACAATACAAATTGCCGATATGGGTGCCGGAAAAGGTTATTTGACTTTCGCTTTATGCGAATTGCTGCAATCGAAAAACAACTTGAAAACCATCATAAAAGGCGTTGAAATACGTCCCGATTTGGTTTTGAAGTCGAACGAAATCGTGCATAAAACAGGATTAAAAGGGCTCGAATTTGTCGAAGGAAGCATTGCTGATTTTCAAACCACGAATTTAGATATACTTATCGCTCTCCATGCTTGCGATACGGCTACCGATGATGCGATAACTTTAGGAATTAAATCGGGGGCGAAGTTGATTGTTTGCGCACCCTGTTGCCACAAACAAATTCGGAAAGCAATAACGCCCGAAAAAATCTCGAATCCGATTATCCAACATGGTATTTTTCTCGAACGTGAAGCCGTGATGATTACAGATACGATTCGCGCCTTAATTTTGGAATATTTTGGCTATAAAACACAAATCATGGAGTTTATCGAAACCGAACATACACCGAAAAATGTACTTCTGATAGGTCGTAAAACAGAAAATGCTGTCGACAAAGAAGTTGTTAAATCGCAAATCGAAGCGTTGAAAAAAATGTACGGAATCGCAAACCATTATTTGGAAGAAGTGTTGCGAACGGAAATGACTTTTTAGGATTTTTAACGCTACAAAACCAAAATCTTTAGCCGAATAAAATTCTTCTTGAAGAAAAAGGTTTATCTTCGTGGCAACTTATATTAACAACATTTTTTAAAAAATATATCATGAAAAATATCGATTGGAAAAATTTACCATTTGGTTATTTTAAAACAAATTACAATGTACGTTGCTATTACCGCAATGGAGAATGGGGCAAATTAGAAGTTTCTGATTCTGAAAATATTACCATGCATATAGCGGCAACATGCTTGCATTACGGACAAGAAGCTTTCGAAGGAATGAAAGCATTTACCGGTGTCGACGGAAAAATTCGCATCTTCCGTCCGTACGATAATGCAAAACGCATGAATAGTTCGGCACGCGGAATCATGATGCCCGAAATTCCCGAAGAATTGTTCGTAAGAGCTTGTACTATGGTAGCCGAATTGAACAAAGATTTTGTACCTCCATACGGATCGGGAGCTTCTTTTTATTTTCGTCCATTATTGATCGGAACAGGTCCTCAAGTAGGTGTTAAACCCGCCGATGAATACTTGTTTGTTGTATTTGGAGGTCCTGTAGGTCCTTATTTCAAAGAAGGTTTCAATCCTGTAAAATTCCAAATCGTTCACGATGCCGACCGTGCAGCACCATTTGGAACCGGAAAAATCAAAGTAGGTGGCAACTATGCGGCATCTTTGCGTTCGGGTCAAAGAGCACACGATGAAGGATATTCCAACTGTATCTATCTCGATCCTGCAACACATTCGTATGTCGACGAAGCTGGTGCAGCAAATTTCTTTGGAATAAAAAACAATACGTATGTAACTCCCGAATCAAGCTCCATCTTGCCTTCGATTACAAACCTCAGCCTTTGTGCGTTAGCAGAAGATATGGGATTAAAAGTTGAAAGAAGACCGATTCCGGTTTCGGAATTAGCCGAGTTTTCGGAATGTGCAGCCTGCGGAACAGCAGCTGTTATTTCGCCAATAGGTGCCATTAACGACCGCGATAGCGGAAAAATATACAACTACGGAACCGAAGCAGGTCCTGTTTCAAAAAAACTGTACGAAACGCTAAGAGGTATTCAAGACGGAACAATTGCCGACAAATTTGGTTGGACACTTGTTGTTGAAGGCTAATAAACAGAAAGAATAAGCGATAAAAAAACGTGTTTGGAGCGATTCAGACACGTTTTTTGTTTTTAATACCTAAAATGATTTTTTTTACAGCAATAAATCATTGAAATTTTTAGCCTGATTTTTGACCTATATACCAAAATTGTTGTTCTTTTCATTTTGGGACTTCTAAAAATTTCAATATCAAGGCTTGCGACTGAAACAAAAGCGGAGTTTACTAACGTAAATGAGCATTTTGTTGAAGAAGCGTAATGCAGAAATTAGGATTTTTAGAAGTTCCCATTTTAATCACTATTTAATTTGTTTTTTTATCCTTGTCATGCCGTTCGTCATCTCTGTGAAAATAGGGAACGGCATCTGGTCATGCCGTTGTAGAACGGCATCCACTGTAAAGGCAAGAATAAGGTATTGCTTGTTTGTACAATGGATTCCGACTTTCGCCGGAATGACTTTTCCTTCCTTGTCATGCCGTTGTAGAACGGCATCCATTGTAATACGGTATGTACTGCCACTTCGGGCAGTGGTTTAGCGTTTCACGCTACCACAGGCAACGCTACGCTCGCCTGCGGTTACGAAGATTAAGCCCTTCGGGCTACCGGAATAGAGCAACAAGCGCATGGCTTGAAAAGCCAAACTTTCATAACCGCAGGTCATCCGACC
>JAISHW010000099.1 GCA_031262365.1 Lentimicrobiaceae bacterium | reverse complement strand
TATTGTACCAAATTATCACAAAGCCGGAGTTTATGCTTCGGCTTTGGTTGTTTAATCAGCCTCTCGACAGTGTGCAAGCACGAGTTTTCGGGCTTCGATTTTGAAGATTGTTCCATTTGCACAATGGATTCCGACCTTCGTCGGAATGACTTTTTCGGACTTGTCATGCCAATGAAGACCGGCATCCACTGTAATAAACACAAATTCCTAAAGATTGGTATTTTGTCGGTTCTTTCCATACTTCTTTCTTACAATTCAACAATCGCGGGTATAAATACGTATTTGTCGTTACGTGATTTTACACGTTAAAAAGCGTATTTCTACGCTTCTATTACTGCATTTCTACACCTAAATTTGCTGTGTATCTGAGCAAGAACAGACAGACATTCATATTTAACAAATAAAATTAGGTAGTTATGAAATTTAAACCTTTGATTTTTACTACGTTATCAATATTATTGATGGGTAGTTTTATATTGATGAGCGCATGCGGTTCAGAAAAAAAAGACAATCGAATTTCTATTTCGGGTGCTTTTGCTTTGTATCCGATGACGGTAAAATGGTCTGAAATGTACAAAAAAAATCATCCTGATGTAAAAATAAGCATCAGTGCCGGAGGTGCCGGAAAAGGATTAGTCGATGCCATGACGGGTATGATTGATCTTGGCATGTTTTCGCGACACCTGACACAAGCCGAAATCGATCAAGGCGTTTGGTGGATTGCTGTGGCTAAAGACGCTGTTGTTCCAACAATTAACGATGCAAATCCGGCTTATCAAAACATCGTTCAAAAAGGTGTTACGAAAGAACTATTTCAGCGAATCTTTTTGAATACCGATCCGTTATATTTCAGTGATTTGACCGGCGATGAAAGAGATAACGCAAAAATCAACGTTTATACGCGTTCTGATGCTTGTGGAGCAGGCGAAATGTGGGCAAACTTTTTAGGTGTCAATCAGGAAGATTTGGAAGGTATCGGCGTATTTGGCGATCCCGGAATTGCCGATGCCGTAAAAAAAGATGTTCAAGGCGTTGGTTACAACAACATTATCTATGCTTACGATATTCAGACCGGTTTACCTTATACAGGAATAAAAGTAATTCCTGTTGATATGAACGGCAACGGACAAATCGACCCTGAAGAAGAAGTTTACGGAACTTTACGCGAAATTGGCAAAGCTATTGGCGAAGGTCGTTATCCGGCACCTCCGGCTCGCGAATTATACTTTGTTGCTAAAGAAAAACCAACAAATCCTGTCGTTATCGCTTTCTTGGAATGGATTCTGACCGAAGGACAAAAATATGTCGAAGAAGCTGGTTATGTACAGCTTGACGCAGAAACGATCAACGCACAGAAAGAAAAACTAAAATAAATGAAAATCAAATCGATTGGAATTGGTCGTTCGTTACGCAGTAAACTGCATAGTTCGTGGATGGCAGTTTGTTTGGTTGTCGTTATTATTTTACCTATCATTATTTTAGTCGGATTGGTATTGAAATCTGTTCCGATATTAGATCAATATTCGCTTTCTGATTTGCTTTTTTCGTCCGAATGGCGACCAATGTCCGGCAAATTTGGTTTTTCGGGTTTTATCATCAGTTCAATATGGGTAACTCTTGTAGCGATGCTTATCGCAATGCCTATTTGTTTGCTTACAGCCATTCATCTGACACAATACGCAAAAAAATGGATGTTGAAAACAATGTATCCGATTATTGATATTTTAGCCGGATTGCCTTCTGTCGTGTATGGCGTTTGGGGTGTACTGTTCGTCGTTCCGTTGATATCCGATTACATTGCGCCCTTATTCGGAAAAACCACATCAGGTTATACCATTCTTGCCGGAGCAATTGTGTTGGCGATTATGATTATTCCATTCATCTTGAATGTGTTGATATCGCTTTTTAATACGATTCCTACAGAATTGAGCGAAGCCTCGCTTTCGTTAGGTGCAACACGCTGGCAAACAATCAAACATGTCGTATTGCGAAAAGCGTTTATCGGTATCGTGTCAGCTTTTGGACTTGGAATATCGCGCGCTTTTGGCGAAACAATAGCCGTTTTGATGGTTGTCGGAAATGTCATCGGCATTCCGAAAGGGATTTTTCAACCCGGATATCCGCTGCCTTCGCTTTTAGCAAACAATTACGGTGAAATGCTTTCGATTCCGATGTACGATTCGGCATTGATGTTTTCGGCACTGTTGCTTTTTATTATTGTATTGTTTTTTAATGCGATAAGCCGAATGGTTATTATCAGGTCAACAAAACACATTTAATGCTATGAAGAAATTTGCAAAATACGAAGAGTGGTTTTTCAAGGGATTAATGTACCTGTCGACACTGTCAATCGGTTTGGTATTGTTCGTCATTTTGTTCAGTGTATTGTACACAGGATTACCTTATTTGAGTTGGGAAATGATTAGCAGCATTCCGGAAGGCGGTTATTATTACGGAAAATCGGGCGGCATTTTAAATGCAATAATTGGTTCGTTGTACCTTTCGCTGGGTTCTACGGCATTGGCATTTATTGTCGGAATGCCATTGGCAATGTTTATGAATATTCATTTGGTTCGAAACACAAAATTTGTTTCCGGAATACGCTTTATTCTCGATTTGCTTTGGGGTGTCCCTTCGATTGTTTACGGTGCATTTGCTTTTACGATCATGATTTATTTTGGACTAAAAACTTCACTTTTGGCGGGTATCGTTACCGTAAGTTTATTTATTTTGCCAATTGTGGTTCGTGCAATCGACGAAGTGTTGATGACTGTTCCACGTGGTTTGTTCGAATCGGCACTTTCATTGGGTTCGACAAAATCGGAAATCGCATACCGAATCATGTTTAAACAATGTTTTCCGGGAATTATCACAGCGATACTGCTTTCGTTCGGGCGTGGCATCGGCGATGCAGCTTCGATATTGTTCACAACCGGATATACCGATTACATTCCAACGTCATTAGGCGAACAAACCGCAACATTGCCTCTTGCCATATTTTTTCAATTGAGTTCGCCTATCCCCGAAGTACGCGGAAGAGCTTATGCGGCATCCATTATTTTAATATTGATTATATTGATTATTAGCTTGTTGTCGAGGTATTTCACAAAAAGATACGAGAAAAACAAAATCAACTTCTAACATGGAAAATCCGAAAATAAAAATAGAAAACTTGAATTTACATTTTGGAAATCAACATATTCTAAAAGATGTCAATCTCGAAATTCCAAAAAATAAAATTACAGTTATATTAGGACCTTCGGGATGTGGAAAAACCACGTTGCTCCGAACGCTCAATCGACTTTCGGAGTTGAATACCGAGGCAAAAATCAAAGGAACGATACGCATCGATGGCAGCGATATTTTAAATACAAACGAAGACGTAACAGTGATTCGCAAAAAAATGGGATTACTGGCACAACGTCCTTATCCGCTACCGATGAGTATCTACAACAACGTAGCTTACGGATTGAAAATCAGTGGACGTCAGAAGAAAAAATACCTCGACAAACGCATCGAACATTATTTGCGCCAAGTAAACCTTTGGGACGAAGTCAAAGATCGGTTGAAAGATCCGGCTTCGGCACTTTCGATTGGTCAACAACAACGACTATGCTTGGCTCGCGGATTGGCTGTCGATCCGCAAATTATTTTAGCAGACGAACCAACCTCAGCTCTGGATCCGATTTCGAGCCAAATGATCGAAGAAAAATTTGTCGAACTCAGCTCGAATTATACTTTGGTGTTGGTTACGCATATTTTACGTCAGGCAAGACACATTGCCGATCACGTGGTATTCATGTATTTAGGCGAAATTGTCGAACAAGGATCAGCAAAAGACTTTTTCGAAAATCCACAACAAGAACGCACAAAAGCGTACCTGCAAGGTCAGTTCTATTAAATAGGAGTTTCATATCATTGACACATTCATTATCAAGAAACACACAAATAATGCATTAGGTTCTTGTGCAATGATTTATGAGTTGCATTCCTAATGAAAAGCAATGAGCAGAGAGGTACGGCATTTCTATCGATAGATCGTTCCCTAACGAAAACGATTCCGTTATTATTCTAACTTGAGCGTGAATATCGTTTCTCCCGTATCCACGTTTGTAACATCATATTGATAAGTGCCGTCCCACGTTAATTCTTGTAACGTTGTTGCGGCTACTTCGCATGCACTTTTCACTTGTGCATCGCACTCATTTTGGCTACCGGTTAATGTAAACGGAGTTTGAGTAATTCCCAAATTGCTGTAGAAAGTTTGCTCAATGGTTGACATTTCTTCCAAAAAATTTTCAGAAGAAGATGACATAGATGAAAACCCTGCCGAATAATGATAGGTTTTGTTGTCATCTTTATCCTTCTCGCATGAAATCATCAAGAAAAGACTGCAAACCAATAATAAAACTAAAAGTAATTTTTTGTGTACCATAAGTAATTGTTTTTAAGGTTAATAAATAAGTAACTTCTAAAATTAGTTTTCGTGATTGACTTTTTGAGATAGAACCCGAAGTCCGTTAAGAGCTACCTCAAAAAAATATCCGATAAAGTAAAGACCTCTAATAATATACGCTATGTAAGAAAATGAAGAAAAACGCAAAACTTGTTTCGCACCATCATTCTTCATTCCGTATTTGTCGCTACTCTCATTGCTTGACAAATTCCACTCTTCTATTTTTCGCGCGCCCTTCGTCTGTACTATTGTCGGCAATGGGAGAGTTTTGCCCTTTGCCCGCGGATGTCAAACGATCTGCGGCTATGCCGAGTTCGACCAGTTTTGCCACCACCGCAGCCGAACGTTCGTCGCTCAACTTCTGGTTAGTGGTTGCTGATCCGGTGGCATCGGTGTGCCCCTCGACCGAGAATTTCAGCGTCGGGTTTTCGTTCATCAGCTGCACGATGCGGTTTATTTCGCCCATACTTTCGGGCTTGATTGTCGATTTACCCACATCGAAGGTGATGCCATAAGTGATAAACTTGCCGTCTGTCATCATTCTATCGTACAGTGGCACAGCACCTTTGGCGATGCGAACATTCTTCACAAAGTATGTCCCGCCATTGGTGGTCGTCGCCGCTGCATACATCGAGAACCACCTCCCTTGGGCGATGTTGGGCATATTCGCCACACGCCGTTCGTCGATATAGACTTTCAGGGCGCGCTTGTTGAACGAAATGGAGATGCGGTGCCAGCCCGGAGTAAGTGGTATGGTTTCGTTGGT
>JAISHW010000069.1 GCA_031262365.1 Lentimicrobiaceae bacterium | reverse complement strand
TTTCAAGCCATCTACTTGTTGCTCTATTCCGGGTAGCCCGAAGGGCTTAACCCTTTCGTAACCGCAGGCGAGCGAAGCGTTGCCTGCGGTAGCGTGAAACGCTAAACCACTGCCCGAAGCGGCAGTACATACCGTACAAAATTCCCTGAGACTTGCTTTTAACTATGACGAAGCGACACGCTTCGCCAAACAGCGGGATACGAATTTTGCTTACGCCACCCTACACCACCTTATATACAATGTTAAATAACCGATAATCAATCAGTACAACATAACGACGCGAATGGCTGATGAAGTCAAGTGGTTTTGCTTTTTTTATTTTGACAAATCCGAAAAACAAACTTGCATGCAAATATTTTTTTAAACAGTATATTTTCCGCTCTTGATTTACAGCGAGTTTCAACGATGCCCTAATTTTTCGTCCGTTTTACGTATTTTTGCCACATGGAAACAAAACGTCAACAAAAAATATCGAAGCTCATTCAACGCGATCTGAGCGAGATTTTTCAAAAAGAATTTCGTCCGGCTACGCCCGGAACCATGGTTACGGTAACAAAAGTTCATGTTACACCTGATTTATCGTACGCACGTGTCCATTTGAGCGTGTTCGGCATTGCCGACAAACAAGCACTCGTGGCTGAAGTCAACGGACAAGCGCGTGCCATTAGAGGTTTGCTTGGAACGCGTGTGCGCCATCAGTTGCGCGTGATTCCCGAACTTCAATTTTTCGAAGACGACTCGCTCGATTACATCGAAAATATTGATAAGTTGCTAAACGACTAACAAAAACGCCATGCAATACGATCCGATTAAACGAAGTTTGGGTACTATTTTCAACAAAACACCTTTCTTGCGTAAACTTTTTTATCAGCTACTCGATCTTCTTTTGCTGCGCACATGGCATATCAAACGAAACCTAAAAAAATGGGCAAAAGAAAATTGTGGAACAAAAGCCATTCTCGATGCCGGATCGGGATTCGGACAGTATACCTATTATATGGCGCGTAAAAACGTGAATTGGAATATTTTAGGAATCGATGTCAAAGAAGAACAAATTGCCGATTGCAACAACTTTTTCAAACGAATTAGGTTTTCGAACGTGCATTTCGAGAAAGGCGATCTTACAAAATTGGATTTCAAAGCCATATTCGACCTTATTCTTTGTGTTGACGTGATGGAACATATTGAAGAAGATGTTTTGGTTTTTAAAAATTACTATGAAGCCCTGAAAGAAGGCGGCATGGCTCTCATTTCGACACCTTCCGACCAAGGCGGATCGGATGCCGATCACGAACATCTTCACGATGAAGATAGCGGTATTTCAGGTTTTATTGATGAACACGTACGCGACGGTTATAACATTGACGAACTGAAACAAAAATTGCTTTTGGCTGGCTTCAAAAAAACAGAAATCTATTATGAATACGGTATTCCGGGAAATATTTCATGGAAATTATCGATGAAATACCCGATACAATTACTTAATATTTCTCAGTTGTTTTTCATTTTGTTGCCGTTTTATTATTTGATTACGTTTCCTATTTGTCTTATTCTAAATAAAATAGACGTAACAAAAACACACAAAACAGGCACCGGACTCATCGCTAAAGCATGGAAATAAAACGTTAAGTTATGAATTCGAAAAAATTAGCCGAACTTTCCGAAATAGAATCAATTATTCACAAAAGTACTTATTGCACCGTTGGAATGATCGACGAAAACGGACTTCCTTACGTGCTTCCGATGAATTTTGGTTATGCCGATCAAACACTTTATCTACACTGCGGTTCTAAAGGAAAGAAAATAAATGCGTTTCGGAAAAATAAGCAAGTTTGTGTTAATTTTTGTACCAATACCGAACTGCATTATCGAGATGTCGAAATAGCTTGCAGCTATTCGATGAAATACCGATCGGCGGTGCTTTACGGTTCTGTTGAATTTATCGAAGACCTAGAAGAAAAAGAACGTTGTTTACGTATTATTATGCAGCAATATACGATAGAATCAGTTCGATTTTCGGTTCCGGCATTGAAAAATGTTTGTGTAATAAAAGTTCCGGCTGAACGTCTTGAAGGACGTGCTTTAGGTTACTGAATGTTTTCGTGATTCTTTTGTGAGAAAGTGAAATTATCGTGCCGCGACAGAAAAACACGCTTTTAATAAGCAGAAAAATGTACTTTTGTGCAAACAAACTAAGCTAGCGCAAGATGTACGCTCTTTTCAAAAAAGAAATAAGCAGTTTTCTAAGTTCATTAATAGGTATTATGGTAATCGCTGTTTTTGTGCTCATTACAGGATTATTTCTATGGGTTTTTCAAAGCGATTTCAACATTCTTAATTTCGGCTATGCCAATCTCGATGGCTTGTTCATTTTAGCACCTTTTGTGTTTTTATTTCTTGTTCCGGCTATTACAATGCGCAGTTTTTCGGAAGAAAAACGCACCGGAACAATTGAGTTGTTGCTTACTAAACCGTTGTCTGATTTACAAATTATTTTAGCTAAATTTTTCGCCTGTGTCGTTTTGGTTTTGTTGTCGTTGCTTCCGACATTGATTTATTTCTTTTCGGTTTATAAACTTGGAAATCCGGTCGGGAATCTTGACACAGGCGGTATTTGGGGATCGTATATTGGCTTGTTTTTTCTCAGCACTTCTTTTGTCGCTATCGGAATTTTCAGCAGTTCGATAACTGACAATCAGATTCTTTCGTTTATTCTTTCCGTATTTCTATGCGGATTTGCATACCTCGGTTTCGAACTGATTTATTCGCTTTCTTTATTCGGATCGATCGATTTGTTCATGAAACAATTAGGCATTGCAGCACATTACAATTCGATGAGTCGTGGCGTAATCGACACACGCGATATATTGTATTTTTTAAGCATCATCGCTTTGTTTGTAGGTTTAACAAAACTTGCGCTTGCAAGTAGAAAATGGTAGGAAAACGATGGAAAACAAACGCAAAAATCTGAAACGGACGCAACTCATCAATTTTGCTACTATCGTGATGCTTATCGTCATTGCAAACGTGATTGGATCTTATGTATTTACACGTTTCGATCTCACGAGCGAAAAACGCTATACACTCTCGAAAACCACAAAAGACATTTTGAAAGGTCTTGAAGACCATGTATTTTTTCGGGTGTATTTGGAAAACGACACCCGATCCGATTTCAAAAAACTACGACGCGAAATCAAAGAAATGCTCGACGAATTTCGTGCTTACAGCAAATTTATCGATTACGAATTTCTGAATCCGAATGAAAGTAGCGATGCCGTCGAACGCTCCGAAGTGCAGCGTGTGCTTATGGAACACGGATTGAGACCTACGCAAATTGTGTACGAAACAAACAAAGGACGACAAGAACAAGTGCTGTTTACAGGGGCTTTGATCAACTATCGTGATAAAGAATTGCCAATCGATTTTTTAGAAAACGACTTAAAAAGTCAACTTGGCAGCGATGCCGAATTAGCAATTAACAACTCGATTCAAAATCTTGAATTTCGGATTACCGAAGCAGTAAAAAAAATCTCGACAAACCGACGACCATCTATCGCTTTTATCGAAGGACATGGCGAGTTGAACAGCAATCAGGTTTACGATTTTACACGTTCATTACAACAAAGTTACACTGTTGAGCGCATCGAAATAGGCGGAAAAATAAGCGCGCTCACACGCCGTTCGGAACCCGATCAAAAAGGAAATTTCAAAATCCTTCTAAATTACGATGCCATCATCATTGCTAAACCAACGGAAATGTTTGACGAAAAAGACAAATTTATCATCGATCAATACATCATGCGCGGTGGCAAAGTACTTTGGCTCATTGATCCTGTTTTGGCAGATATGGACAGCCTTGCATCGACTGAAGCAACTGTTGCTATCGACTACAAACTCAACCTCGACGATCAACTTTTTAAATATGGCGTGCGCTTGAACAAAAACTTGGTTCTTGATATGAATAGCGCATATATTCCAGCCGTATCGGGACAAGTTGGCGGACAAACACAGATTGAGTTTTTTCCATGGTATTATTTTCCGCTTTTATCGCCGGCAACAAACCATCCGATGGTACGCAATATCGATTTTGTAAAATCAGAATTTGTTAGTTCGATCGACAGCACGCATACCGATAACATCAAAAAAATTCCGTTGTTAAAAACTTCCGACCGAAGTAAAGTAAGCAATATCCCTGTTTACATCAGCATTTCGCTATTGCAACAAAAACCAAATCCAAGCATGTTTCCTGAAAAAGGACGCAATATAGCCTATTTACTTTCAGGAAGTTTCGAATCGCTTTTTGCAAACCGAATTACGTACGACATTATCGGTTCGGAAGAAATCGGATTTTTAAACGAAAGCATACCAACAAGTATGATTGTAGTTGCCGATGGCGACATCGCACGCAACCAATTTCATGTCCCGAAAGGCTACCCGCTTCCACTCGGTTTCGACCAATATACACGACTTACTTACGGAAACAAAGATTTCTTGATGAACGCCGTAAGCTACCTTATCGAAGGTGAAGGAATGATTAATATCCGCTCGCGTGAATTGAAAATCAGGTTACTCGATCGGGTAAAAGTTGAAAATTCACGTCTTGCATGGCAAATAATCAATACGATAGTTCCGTTTGCCATTGTGATTCTTTTTGGTTTTATTTTAGCTTTTTTAAGAAAAAGACATTTTACTAAATAATTGAACATCACTACAATGAAAAAAAATCGCACCCTAATAATTACTACAATCATTCTTGCAGTTGTTGCTGTTGTTTTGATATGGAACAACCGTTATCTTTCGACAATTGATGGCGAAGCGGCTGATTTTAGAGTGTATGACACGGCAAGTGTAACGAAAATTTACATAGCCAATCTTGACACAGATGAGGTATTACTCGAACGCCAAGATAAAGGTTGGATGTTAAATAACCGTTATCAAGCAAGTCAAGAGAAAATCAATCAAATGTTGGGAACGATGATGCGACTTCAGATTCGCAATCCCGTTTCGATTTCGAGTCACAACAACGTTGTTTCGCGCTTGTCGAGCAACGGCGTAAAAGTAGAAGTATACCAAATTGTTCCGCGAATTAATTTATTTGAGGTAATCAAATTATTTCCGCACGAAAAATGCACAAAAGTATATTATGTTGGCGATGCCACAAAAGACAATATGGGCACGTATATGCTCAAAGAAGGAGCTGATAAGGCTTACGTCGTGTACATTCCGCGGATGAGAGGTTTCTTGAATACCCGTTATACACCTCTTGTTGATGATTGGCGCGATCATACGATTTTCAAAGAACAATTGGCTGATATTCATTCGTTAAAAGTGGAATTAAACGACGAACCAACGGAAAGTTTTATTGTCGAAAATACAGGACGGCATCTGTACACGCTTACACGTTTAGCAAACAATTTTCCTATAAAAAGTTACGACACCTTAAGTGTTCTAAATTTATTGACTTCTTTCAGCGACATCCGTTTTGAAGAATCTATGAACCGACGTTTTTCTCAAGAAACCAAAGATTCGATCACTTCAGAACCTTTTTTGCACCGCATCACATTAACAACAAATGATGGTCGCGAAAATGTAGTAACAACATTTAAAAAAATGGTTCAAATTAAAGACTCCGAAGGACGACCAACGATCGAATTTGAACCAGATCTCGACCGGCTATATGCACTCGTAAACAACAACGAAGACTTTGTTCTGATACAATATTATGTGTTCGACAAACTCTTGCGACCATTAAGCTATTACGAAAAAAGAAACTAAAAAACTTGTATAGCGACCATTCAAGTTGTCGTTTTTGGTTAAACGGAACGTTAAATTAACTTGGATTTTGTCCTTTCAATTAATAAATAGTGCATCTTGCTTGTTGTTATGTCCAATGCCTCTGAGCGACCGCACTAACTTCAATAAATAAAAAAATATACTAAAATTTTACTAAATTTGATAAATGACAGTAAAGGAAAAAGAGAAATATAAAGCGGACTTTAAGAAGGCACTTGACTACTTTACGACCAAGCTAGGAAAGTACGTTTCTACCGACAATGGCGAATGGTCGGTAAAAGGCTTCATAGACGTTTACAAGAATATTTATACAATCTCATCTGACACCAAAATCGTTTCAAAAATCCTTGAAATACATATATTTCCTCAAATTCTTCAGTTCGCTGAAGAAATTGGATACAAAATCATTCTGACTGAGCATCAAAACTACTATCCTGACTTAACATTTATCAGCAAGGAAAACCAAGAAGTAAAATTTGCCGTTGACCTGAAAACAACATATCGGAAGAAAAACGGTATTTCTAGTTTCACTTTAGGGAGTCACGGAAGCTATTTCAAGGAACGAGATAAGAAAAAAAACATTCAATTTTCTTACAACCAATATTTAGGGCATTATTGCTTGGGCGTTATCTACACACGGACAGATATAAATGCTGACGACCCTTCTGATATAGAAATCTATCAAGTACAAGAGCTTCAAGAAGAATACGAAACTCTAAATAAAAAAGTTGGCGAGCGAGAAGTTACTACTGTTAAAAATTTAAAATCTATCACATCGGTAATCAAAGACTTTGACTTTTTCGCTGCCGAAAAATGGAAAATTGCTAGCGACAAACAAGGTTCAGGCAACACTGCAAACATTGGCTCTACATTGAGCATTGCTGATTTACGTAACGAAAATGGCGTATTCAGTCAGCTCGGTGAAGAATGGTTTGATGAATATTGGATAAATTTTGGCTCTGCAACAATGGTCAAAGATAGAAAGACCATAAAAATCACCAACCTTAAAGACTACTTAGAATTTAAAGGTAGAACAGATTTGTGGGATAAAATCGTAACAAGAAATTCAAAAGACTAAGCAGATGAAAGTCATTGTTCCACCAATAAAAAGTCAGGGTATTAAAACCAAACTCGTTCCTTGGATTAAGGACTTGGTAACTATTGCGAATCAAAATGGAAAATGGATAGAGCCGTTTTTAGGAACTGGTGTAGTTGCATTTAATTCAGGGTATAAAAAGGCAATTCTAAACGATACAAATCCTCATATCATCGGCTTTTACAAAGGAATACAAGACAAGACTATTACTGCTCCTTTGATGAGGCAATATTTGGAAAAAGAAGGCAAACTATTGAGTGAAGCCGAAAACAACGGCTATGAACATTATTTAAAAGTCCGTTCACGCTTTAATGGTGGAGAATTTTCACCTTACGACTTTATTTTTTTATCAAGAGCGGGGTTTAACGGAATGATGCGTTTTGGAAGTAAGGGAAATTGGAACATACCGTTTTGTAAAAAACCTGACCGTTTCGCACAGGCATACATTACGAAAATAACCAATCAGGTTGCGACCGTTTCTCAAATTATCCAACCTGAACCTAATTGGACATTTCACAACAAGGCATTTGCTGAAATCATTCCACTGGCAACAAAAAATGACATCATTTATTGTGATCCACCTTACTACGGAAGACACGTTGACTATTACAACGGATGGACAGAACAGGACGAAGAACTATTGTTCAACCAGCTTGCAGAAACCAAAGCAAAATTCATTCTCTCAACCTGGCATCATAACGACTGGCGGGAAAACGAAATGATTAATAAGTTTTGGAGCAAGTTCAACATTGTTACCAAAGACCATTTTTATCATAATGGTGGAAGTATTGAAAACAGGCGGACGGTTGTGGAAGCTCTCGTTTGCAACTTTGACATAGACCAAATAGACCAACACAATCACGGACAGAAAACCAAATCACAAGAACAGCAATTGGAACTGGTTTGGGCTTGATGACAAGAAGTACCGGGCATAACAGCTGTTTGGCAAAAGACGGGCTGAACGAGCTTCGTATTTGTACGAAGGTTCAGCATTTGTGCTTCGTATGAATTTTAGTGCTAAAAATCCCGCCCTTCGCCAAGCCACCAACCGTTTTTGGTATGTTAAAACCAAATTTATATTTTTTGCTATCGCACTCTTAGTTTTCAATTCTTAATTTTATCACAATAAGATTGTGTACATTTGTCGGGCTTTACGAAAAACTTATCAAAAGTTGATTTTTGAAATTTGTAACAATTAAATTGATTTAAAACTATACTTTGCAGTAGTTTGTGAATCACGATTTTACAAGAAAAAACATAATTAACTTTAAACAAGTTCTAAATAAAAAAATTATAGTAATAACCACAAAAAATAAAATTATGAGCGAAAAAATCACCTCAAAAATAGCAATTGAGTTGGAAGATAAATACGGCGCACACAATTACCACCCGCTTCCGGTTGTTTTATCAAGAGGAAAAGGCGCAAAAGTTTGGGATGCCGAAGGAAAAGAATATTACGACTTTCTGTCGGCTTACTCTGCGGTAAATCAAGGACACTGCCACCCAAAAATCGTCAATGCGTTGACCGAGCAAGCACAAAAAATCACGCTCACTTCACGCGCTTTCTACAACGATGTTCTTGGTGTGTATGAAAAATTCGTTACCGAATATTTCGGTTACGAAAAAGTATTACCGATGAATAGCGGTGCCGAAGCCGACGAAACAGCATTGAAACTTGCCCGCCGTTGGGGAACCGTCAAAAAAGGTATTCCGAACGATGAAGTCATGATTGTTTGCTGCTCAGGAAATTTCCACGGACGCACGATCACCATCATTACTATGTCTGACGATCCGGATTCGTATGCTAATTACGGACCACTCACGCCAGGATTTATCCGTATTCCTTACAACGATCCAAAAGCATTGGAAAAAGTTTTGGAAAAACACGGTAAAAAAATTGCTGGATTTCTGTTAGAGCCAATTCAAGGCGAGGCCGGTGTATTTGTTCCTGACGAAGGTTATCTGAAAAAATGTTACGATTTGTGCAAAAAACACAATGTGCTGTTTATTGCCGATGAAGTACAAACAGGTATTGCGCGCACCGGCAAATTGTTAGCCTGCGATCACGAAAATGTACGCCCCGACCTTCTTATCTTAGGAAAAGCCATTTCGGGAGGCGTTTATCCTGTTTCGGCTGTACTTGCCGACAACGAGGTCATGCTTACTATCAAACCGGGCGAACACGGATCGACATTCGGCGGAAACCCAATAGCTTGCCAAGTTGCAATAGCAGCTCTTCAAGTTGTAAAAGAAGAAAACCTTGCCGAAAAAGCCGAATACCTCGGAAAAATATTCCGTGAAGAAATGGGCAAAATAAAAAGCGACATGATCGAACTCATTCGCGGAAAAGGTTTGTTAAATGCCATCGTTATCCGTCCTAAAAACGGCAAGAAAGCATGGGACGTTTGTTTGAAAATGGCCGAAAATGGCGTTTTGGCAAAACCAACACATGAACATATTATTCGTTATGCACCGCCTTTGGTAATCACCGAAGAAGAATTGCGCGACGCTATCGAACGCATCAAAAAATCAATTTTAACATTCGAATAATCAAACGAATAGCCTTTTATCAAAAAGACCAACATACGCCAATGAATGTTGGTCTTTTTTTTAGTCCTTTGTTTAAAGTCTAAAAAATAATCTGCCCGAAAATCCGTTGATATTAACGGTATCCATCTTTTATGTTAAACAACCGACCTTAAATCATTAAATGCATCAAAATCGATGAATCACGTGAATAAAAAAAGAAAAATCTGCTTCCTATTTGTTTTGCTGCTTCTCGTCCAATATGCCGGTTTTGCACAAAAAACGCAACAACAATACGATCCGTTAGAGACGTATAACGAAGGCGTTATTTTGTTCGAAAACAATCATTTTGGCGGAGCATTGACAAATTTTTCCGACTTACTTTCGAATTGCAACGACAAGCAGCAACAGCTTTACATCAACGCACGTTATTACGAAGCCGTAAGCACGTTGAAACTTGGAAATGCCGATGGCGAAGCAAAAATTAGTGCCTTCAGAGAAGATTTTCCTTGCAGTAGCTGGTCGAATCAAATCAACTTTTTTTATGGCGGCATTTTATTCAAATCGCGCAAATACACCGATGCTTTAGAAGTTTACCAAACGGTCGATACTACATTATTGTCAGAAGATGAAAATCAGGAACTTACATTTCAATCCGGTTACGCGAACCTGCAAGTCGGCAACTCGCAACAAGCGATCAATCTGTTTCGCACAGCGATGGAACAAAACGGTGTTTATAAAAACGATGCAACATATTATTACGCACACACACAATATGTTTTAGGTAGAAACAAATTGGCTTTAGATGCTTTCAACGACTTGCGCAACGACCGTGTGTATGGCAAACAAGTGGCAGTTTACGAACTTCAGATTCATTTTCGCGAGAAAAATTTTGACGAAGTCATTCGTTTGGGCGAATCGGCTTACGACAAAGCCGATGCAAAACGCAAAGGCGAGATAGCCAAAATGATTGCCGAAACTTGGTTTGTTCGCGGCGATTACGACAAAGCACTCGAACAGTACACTGTTTTTCAACGTTCGACGAAAAAGCTATCACGAAACGACAACTACCAAATCGGTTTTTGTCGCATGAAGAGCGGAAATTACAAAGAAGCCATTCGGAATTTTCAAGGTGTTTCGAACGAAAACGACAGTCTTTCGCAATACGCAGCCTATTATTTAGCAGATTGTTATGTCAAAACCGATCAGCTAAAATTTGCTAAAAATGCTTTTTTGTCGGCTTACAAATCAGGATTAGACACCGAAATCAGCGAAGATGCTTTGTTTAACTACGCGAAGCTCAGCGCACAAACAACATCAGGATCTTTTAACGAAGCAGTCTCTATTTTAAAAGAATTTTTGGTAAAAAACCCGAATTCTTCACGTCAGATGGAAGCCGTCGAATTGATAATCAGTAATTATCTTAGTTCGAAAAATTACGATGCAGCACTGAAAGAACTCGAAAGTATGAATCCGCGTACTATTGAAATGCAAAAAATTTACGATGAACTCAGCTTTTTAGCCGGAACCGAAAGCTACAACCAAGCCGACTACAACAAGGCAGTCGATTATTATTTACGTACACTCAATAGCCGTTCGAATGTCAAAACGAGAGCCGAAGCCTGTTTCTGGCTTGCCGATTCATATTACCAATTGCAAAATTATTTGGAAGCCGAAAAATACTTTCGCCAATTTTTGATCATGCCGCAAACATCGACTTTAAAAATCTATCCGTTAGCGTATTACGGAATTGCCTATTCGGATTACAAAAAAGAAAATTATCAAGAAGCCATTCAGTCGTTCCGACAATTTGTAAGTTCGTCGTACAGCGAAACAGCTGTTATCAACGATGCTTGGGCGCGTTTGGGCGATTGCTATTTTATGCAACGCAATTACACTCAAGCTGTTGAAGCATACGAAAAAATTGCCGAAAGCGGACACCGCGAAAGCGATTATGCATTGTTTCAAATCGGATTAGCTTACGGTGCACAAGGAAAATACAACAATAAAATACAGACGTTGAATCGTTTGGCACAGTTGTATCCAAAATCGAATTATTTCGACAAAGCACTTTACGAAATCGGTTCCACACACCTCGTTACTAACGACCAGCGCGCTGCAATCGCCAGCTTCGATCGTTTGTTGAAAGAACGTCCGCGTTCGGTTTATGCACGTCAGGCACTCATGAAAACCGGAATGATGTATTATACCAACAACCAAAACGAACAAGCGTTAAAATACATGAAACAAGTTGTCGAAAATTATCCGGCAACAAACGAATCGCGCGAAGCGATAAATGTAATGCGCAATATCTACATGGATATGAATCGTTTGCAAGATTTTTTTGCGTATACCGAAAAGAATAAAATCGCTGCGGTTACCGTTACCGAAAAAGATTCTCTCGCATTTTTAGTAGCCGAAAACTTCTATCAAGATGGAAATTGCAACGATGCCCTGAAAGCATTAAACAACTATTTCAAAGACCATCATCAAGGTGCGTTTTTGCTGAAAGCGCATTATTATGCTGCTTCGTGTAACGAAAAATCGAATAATGTCGATGCACAAATTTCACATTGGGAATACATTATCAATTTCGCGAACAATGATTACACCGACGAGGCTTTGCTCAAAGCAGCACGAATCGAATACGACAAGTTGAACTACACCAAAGCTGCTTCGTATTACGAACGTCTGAACAACATTACGAGCGACCCACTACGCAAACTCGAAGCCTTAGAAGGAAGCATGAAAAGCAACTTTTTTTTGGCTAACTACGACAAAGCCATTTCGTTAGCAAGTCAACTGAAAACTTCGGACGAAATCAGCATGACACAACAAGTTCAGGTGCATTATATTCTCGGAAAGTCGTTTTTCGAAAAAAGAAACTTCAGCGAAGCACTAACCGAACTCGATGCTTGTGCCAAAATGGACAAAAGCGTATACGGTGCCGAAGCTGCTTATTATGCCGCGTTTTCGCTTTTCAATATGAACGAAAACGAACGCGCCGAAAATGCCGTTTTCGACATTGCCGATCGTTTTGCTTCACATAATTATTGGGTCGCCAAAGCGTTCATTTTGCTTTCCGATATTTATGTCGCCAATGCCAATTATTTCCAAGCAAAGGAAACATTGAAAAGCATTATCGACAATTATCAAGGAAACGATTTGAAACAAATTGCACAGCAAAAACTAAAAACTATCGAATCGTTAGAATCAAATTAACAGAAGAGAATCATAACATGATGAATCACTATAAATTAGCCGCTTTAAGTTTGACGTTGCTTTTTTTGTCCGTTCTTTTTCAAGAAAAAATTGCGGCACAAACTCACAACGAACACGTAACTATCGAAGGAACTTTTCGTCCTCAGGTAAAAAATTTCGACAAAATAAATGCGAAACCCGAAAACACAAGCATACAATTCGAACCGCAATCGTTTCAGATTCGCTTGCTCGACCGCAACTACAACAAACTTTCTAAATTGGAGACAATAAGTCCGTTACGCTTGCAACTACGTGAAAACAAAATAATTACTAAAAACTTCCTGATGGCAGGATTCGGTACACGTTTGTCGCCGGTTTTCTTGTATCGTCATCATTCCAATTTGAGCGATGCCACTTCAATTGGCGTTGGAATCAAACATTTTTCGACTTGGACAGATGCTCTCGACGACCAAAATTCAACCTTCATGAACAACAAATTTGATGTCGAAATAGGAAACAACTTCAGTACACACAATTTGAACACGAAACTCGAATACAAATACGATAGTTATTATTACAACGACCTGAGACAAAACACCATACAGTCGGTAGCTTCTGACACTTTAAAGCAAAACTATCAAAACATTGGTTTACAAAGCGTTTTGAGCAGTAGCAACACCGATTTTGGCTATTTGCAACATGAAATCGGACTGAAATTCAACTATTTGTTCGATAAATTCGGAGCAAAAGAAACCAATATTCGACTCGATGCCAAACTGATTGATGTGTTCGACTGGTTTAATTACAACGGCGATCAAGCACTTGGTGCTGATTTAGCGTTCGATTATTTCGACAACAAAAATAAACGCGAAAGCAATAACGAAATGCTGTTTCATGCCTCACCTTATTTGAGGCTTCAAGGCGATTTTTACCGCTTAAAAATCGGACTAACATTTAATTACAAAACAGAAAAAGACCCACATTTCAGAATTTATCCGGCTATCATCGGAAATTTGTTTGTTTTCGACAACGACCTTGAATTTTATGCAGGAGTCGATGGCGGTATGCGACGTATTTGTTACACTTCATTGGTTGGCGAAAATCCTTTTGTATCGTCGGTTTTGCCACTAACATTCGAAAATACCACCTTCCGCTTCGAAGGAGGTGTGCGCTCGTCAGCAATACAAAATGTCGATTTACAGGCCGGCATTCGTTTCAGTACCATCAACAACATGCCTTTTTACGTCGCTGATGCTACAACAGGCTTTAAAAACAGCATGACACTACTTTACGACAATGTAAAATTATTCAATTTTTTAGTCGACTTTGCATGGCATCATTCGTCAAAATTCAATGTCGAGGGTTCGTTTAAATTGAACAATTACAGCATGGATAAACTCGAAAATCCTTGGTATAAACCAAATTACGAATTGACATTAGAAGCATTTTACAACATAAACGACCGCTTGAAAGCAAATCTCGGAATGGTTTCGAATGGAAAAAAAAATGTACTTTATTTAACCTCAATAGACGAAAAATCATACGATTACGAAACAAAAAGCATCAAAGCATGGATCGATTTGCAAGTAGGAGCCGATTACAACATAAACGAACTATTTAGTGTCTATGCGCAATGCACCAACCTGCTGAACAAAAAATACGAATTATTCGATAATTATCCGGTTTACGGGATTCAACTTTTCGGCGGTATTAAAGTTCGTTTTTAACGAAACAAAACATTCAGTAAATCAATAAGATATAAGAAAAATAAAAAACATTTTTCGACTCTTATTTTATGCAGTATTTCCTTCCTTTTTAGGATAAAATTTTGTACCTTTGCATACCCTTTCTGAAAGGCTAACTAACTATAAAACGATGATAGAAGAAGAAAAGAAAATTATCTCAAACAACGAATATACAGCCGATAATATTCAGGTACTTGAGGGACTCGAAGCCGTTCGCAAGCGTCCTGCGATGTACATTGGCGATGTGAACACACGCGGACTACATCATTTGGTTTACGAAGTTGTCGATAACTCAATTGATGAGGCTATGGGCGGACATTGCGACCGAATCGAAATTACGATATTAAAAGACAACTCAATTAGTGTTCTCGACAACGGACGCGGTATTCCCACATCGCTTCATAAAAAAGAAAATCGTTCGGCACTCGAAGTCGTTATGACGGTGTTACATGCCGGAGGAAAATTCGACAAAGGATCGTACAAAGTATCCGGTGGTTTACACGGCGTAGGCGTAAGTTGCGTGAATGCGCTATCTTCTCATCTGAAAGCGCAAGTATACCGCGAAGGAAAAGAATTTGTTCAGGAATACAGCTTTGGCAATCCACTTTACGAAGTAAAAACGATAGGCGAATCAGCTATTACCGGAACACGCATTACATTCAAACCTGATGGTACAATTTTCAGCATCACAGAATATGACTACGAAATTCTTGCAGGTCGTATGCGCGAATTGGCTTATCTGAATCGTGGCATTACAATTATCTTGACAGATGAGCGTGGAGAAATCGATCCTGAAAAATACCGTCGCGATGTGTTTTATTCACAAAACGGATTGATCGATTTTCTTTCTTATTTAGATGAAAACCGCGAAAAACTCACTCCCGATCCGATAGCCATTAGTGGCGAACGCAACGAAGTTCCGGTTGAAATAGCACTTCAATACAACACTTCGTTTACCGAAAACTTACATTCGTATGTCAACAACATCAACACACACGAAGGTGGTACTCACTTAACAGGTTTTCGCCGTGCATTGACACGTACATTGAAAAAATATGCCGACGACAACAAAATGCTCGAAAAACTGAAATTCGAAATCAACGGCGATGATTTTCGCGAAGGTTTGACCGCTATTATTTCGGTAAAAGTTCCTGAACCACAGTTCGAAGGACAAACAAAAACAAAACTTGGCAACAGTGAGGTAATGGGTATTGTCGACCAAATTGTAAGCGAACATCTTGCTAATTATCTGGAAGAAAACCCAAAAGCTGCCAAAATCATTGTAGATAAAGTCATTTTAGCAGCAACAGCACGACACGCAGCACGTAAAGCACGCGAACTGGTGCAACGTAAAAATGTGTTGTCAGGATCAGGACTTCCCGGAAAATTAGCCGATTGTAGTGACCGAAACCCCGAACGTTGTGAACTTTACCTTGTCGAAGGAGATTCGGCAGGTGGAACGGCAAAACAAGGACGCGATCGTTCTTTTCAGGCAATTTTACCGCTAAGAGGAAAAATTCTAAACGTCGAAAAAGCAATGCCCCACAAAGTATTCGATAGCGAAGAAATTAAAAATATTTTTACAGCTCTCGGCGTAACAATGGGAACAGCAGAAGACAGCAAAGCGTTGAACCTCGAAAAGTTACGTTATCACAAAGTTGTAATCATGACCGATGCCGACATTGATGGAAGCCACATTGCAACCTTAATTTTGACTTTCTTTTTCCGTCACATGAAAGAACTGATCGAACGTGGTTATGTTTATATTGCTACACCACCTCTTTACCTGATTAAAAAAGGAAAAGCAGCTCATTATTGTTGGTCGGACGAAGAACGCGATGCCATTGTTCGCAATATATCAAACGACGGAACCGGTGTTCATATACAACGCTACAAAGGTCTTGGCGAAATGAACGCGGAACAACTTTGGGATACAACAATGGATCCGAAAAATCGCACCTTGCGTCAAGTAACAATCGAAAACGGATTGGAAGCCGATCACGTATTTTCGATGTTGATGGGCGACGAAGTCGGACCACGCCGCGAATTTATCGAAGCAAATGCAAAATATGCAAATATCGACGCTTAGAAATCAAAAATAGCGTTTTAGAAAAAAGCAGTATTAGAACAATCTGATACTGCTTTTTTATTCGTTTGATTCGTTCAAGTTTTTCAAAATTGCTTGCACATTGAGTTCTGTTGCTTGCAGTTTTTCTTTACAAATAGCAATCAATTCCGATGCATGTTTCACTTTTTCAGAAAGTTCATCAATCGAAATTTCGCCTTGTTCCAACTCATTTACAATTGCCAAAAGTGCTTCGTAGGCTTCTGTATAGGTCAATTTATCTTTCATGATTTTCTTTTTTTGATTCTATCCGGCTTTTTATTTTTCCTTCATGTAAAATTGTGGTAAGCTCCGCACCGACTTTCAAATCGGCAAAATCTTTAACCACTTTCCCGTCTAAAAGGGTCATCGAATAACCTCTTTTCAAGACGTTTTGCGGATCAAGAATTCCGATGCTGTACTGTGCCTTTTCAATTGCAAATAGCTGTTTTTGAATTAATAAAGTCGTAAATTTTTCTGTTTCTCCGACAAAAGTTCGAATGCTTTCTTTTTCTTTTCGAATTGTTTCGGAAGCAAATCGGTCTAATTTCGATAGCTGCACAAATAATCTATCACTTTCAAATTCAAGTTTTTGCGAACTTTTGTTGTTCATCTGATTGATGAGCGAATCGAAACTTTTTTTCTCGAAACTCATCGAATCGGAAGTTAATTTTGAGAGCCATTTTTGAAGATTTTTCAGCGCGTTTTTCTGAAGTTGTATCAGTTGTTTTTGATTCTTAATCAGCGAAATAGCTCTTGATATCGTAGCGTCAAAACGTTCGAAACATTCGAAAAGTATTTCGGCTAATGCAGAAGGCGTTATGGCGTTGGTATGCGCCACCATTTCACTTACTGTGAAATTGGTCGAATGCCCAATTCCGGTCAGCACCGGCAACGGAAACTCGGCAATGGCTTTCGAAAGCCGGTAATTATTAAACTTCGATAAGCCCACTTCAGCACCACCACCACGAATAATCGCCACCAAATCAAAATGTTGAGCGTTTCGTTCGATTTCTTTCAGTCGTTGCTGTATTTGCACAATCGCCTGATCACCTTGTAAATTCGAAGGGAAAAGCATGTATTCGATGCGAAAACGATCGGATTTTGATTCGATTCGATTCGTAAAATCGGCATAGCCTTTACTCGTTTGCACCGAAATAACCGCAATGCGTTTGGGTAATAAAGGAAATGGCAACTGTTTGTTGCGATCGAAAATGCCTTCTTTTTTTAGTTTTTCGATGGTTTCTGTTTTTTCGCGTTCGAGTGTTCCTAAAGTAAAAATGGGGTCAATATCGTGAATTTGAAGCGATAAACCATAAAATGCATCAAACGTAATCGATGCTGAGAATAAAATCGCGATACCATCTTTTAACGGTTCATTCAATGTGTTTAGAAAGACTTGATTGATACGCAAAAAATCTGTTTTACGGATGAAACCACGCAACTGCGCGATTGTTTTACCGTTTTCATTCTGAATTAGATCGGGATAGCAATGACCGGAATGTGCAAAATGATTCAACTTATTCATTTCGGCTTTTACCCAAAACGAAGAAGTATAACGCCTCGCTAAAGTCGCTTTGATGCTCTGGGCTACTTCAGAAAGACTGAAAACCTGTTTGTTGACAATTATCTCCGGCATAAGTTAACTCTTACAAATTTAGATAAAACCCGCAGGGTTTTACACCGGCAGAATAAAAAAACATCAAGACCGGCACGATTTTCAGCCCTTTGTTTCGTGCTTTCTCGCACAATGTTTTTATATTCGGGG